>CAYOOZ010000250.1:0-1514 GCA_964405705.1 uncultured Christensenella sp. | reverse complement strand
CACCCGCTTTGGCCTGCGCCTGCGCGCCTGCGGCGAGCACCCCCAGGCGGCGGACTCCGTGGGCGTTTCCGTCTACAAAATCCGCTATGCCGGCGTCTTGATTTCAGGCGCCCTGGCCGGCCTGGGCGGGTTGGTCTATGTTATCCCCACCTCCACCAACTTCAACGCGACCGTGTCCGGTTATGGCTTTTTGGCCCTGGCTGTGCTCATCTTTGGCCAGTGGAAGCCCCTGCGCATCTTCTTGGCCGCGCTCTTCTTTGGCCTGATGAAAACCATTGCCTCCGCCTATTCAGGCATCCCCTTCCTGCTCAATCTGGGCATCCCCAGCGACGTGTACAAGATGGTGCCCTTCATCGCAACCCTGGTGGCCCTTGCCTTCACCAGCAAGCGATCCCAGGCGCCCAGGGCCAGCGGCGTGCCCTATGACAAGGGGCAGCGGTAGAATTATTATCGCGGTGGAAGCATCCCCCTTTTTGGGGTTTGGGCAAAGCCCAGTGCAAGAGACTGTCATTGTGTCTTAGCGCAATAAAACGGGGGCTGTAACAGCATTTGTTACAGCCCCTTTGATCATCCAGTTTATCCTAAGGATTTAAGCACTTCATATCCTGCCTGGGCAGTTTTAGCGCGCGCAGCGCGTTGATAACGGCCAGAAAGGTCACGCCCACATCCGCGAACACCGCCATCCACAAGGTGGACAGGCCAAAGGCAGAGAGGATTAAAACCAGCACCTTGACGGAGATGGCAAAGGCTGCGTTTTGGGTGGCGATGCGCACGGTGCGCTTGGCAATGTTCAAGGCAGCGGCCATCTTGCAGGGGTCGTCATTCATGATGACGATGTCCGCCGCCTCAATCGCGGCGTCCGTTCCCAAGGCGCCCATGGCAAAGCCGATGTCAGCCCGGGCCAGGACAGGCGCGTCATTCACGCCATCCCCGGCAAAGGCCAGGGTGCCCTTCCCTTGCGGGCGCTCCATCAATTCTTCCAGCTTGGTTACCTTATCCTGGGGCAGGAGGCCGGCATGCAGGACATCGATGCCCAGCTTTTTGGCGACTGGCTGGGCTGAAGAATGGCTGTCCCCGGTGAGCATGACCAGCTTTTTCACTCCCTGGGCCTTCAAGCGCGCCAGGGCTTCCAAGGCGCAGGGCTTGACCTGATCCATGAAAGTGATGCTGCCCAGATATTGCCCAGCGCGGGCCACATGGCTGACCGTGCCGTCCACGCGTTCGGCGGGCAGATTGATACTGTTTTTGTTCATAAACAGCGCGTTCCCCACCAGCACCTCTGTCCCGTCTATCACAGCGGAAACGCCCTCGCCCGGGGTCTCATAGACGGTGCCAAGCAGGTCCTCTGACAGCGCGTTTTTGTCCGCCTGGCGCAGGGCCTTGGCAATGGGGTGGGGGGAGCGGGACTCCGCCAGGGCGGCCAGGCCTAACAGCGCTTCCTCACTGACACCAACAGGCGAAATGCCGCTCACAGAGAAAGTGCCCTCCGTCAAGGTGCCCGTCTTGTCAAAGAC
>CAYOOZ010000249.1:0-1547 GCA_964405705.1 uncultured Christensenella sp. | reverse complement strand
CTGCGGCAAGTGCACGCCCTGCCGCATCGGGACCAGGCGGATGCTTGAGATTTTAGACCGCATTGTTTCTGGCAAGGGCGAGGAAGATGACCTTGAAAAATTAGAGCACCTGGCTGAATCCATCAAGGATACGGCGCTTTGCGGCCTGGGCCAGACCGCGCCCAACCCGGTCTTGTCCACCATCCGCTACTTTAGGGACGAATATGAGGCCCATATCCGTGAAAAACGCTGCCCTGCCCACCACTGCAAGGATTTGCTGCATCTGGAAATCACGGAAAAATGCCGCGGCTGCACAGCCTGCTCCCACGTGTGCCCGGTGGGCGCCATCACGGGCGAGGCGCGCTCCCAGCACCACATCGATGTCACCAAGTGCATCAAGTGTGATTCCTGCGTCAGCAAATGCCACTTTGACGCCATCGTCAAGGTTTAAGAGGAGGACAGCATGACAAAACAGATATCTTTGAGCATCGATGGGGTCAAGGTTCAGGTTGATGAAGGGGCGACTGTATTGGATGCCGCCCGCAAGGCCAATATCCGCATCCCCACCCTGTGCTTCCTGGAGGAAATCAACGAAATCGGCGCCTGCCGCATGTGCGTGGTGGAAACCGGGGCCAGGACCCTGCAGGCCGCCTGTGTTCTAAAGGCCACCGACGGCATGAACGTGAAGACCAACACCCGCCGGGTGCGCCACGCGCGCAAGACCGTGCTGGAATTGATTTTAAGCAACCATGACCAGAAATGCCTCTCCTGCATCCGCAGCCAAAACTGCGAGCTCCAGCGCCTGGCGCTGGAATTAGAGGTCTATGACAGCTTCACCTACCAGGGGGAACGCACCGAGTACAAGGTGGATGACCTCTCCCCCTCTGTGGTCAGGGACAACAACAAGTGCATCAACTGCCGCCGCTGCGTGTCCACCTGCTACAAAAACCAAGCCGTGGGCGTGATTGGCCCGGTGGGCCGCGGGTTCACCACCGCCATCGCCTCCGCCTTTGGCGCGCACCTGTCTGAAACCGCCTGCATCGGCTGCGGGCAGTGCATTGCCTCCTGCCCGGTGGGCGCCCTTCGGGAAAAGGATGAGTCCCCCCTGGTTTGGAAGATGCTGCACGATCCGGACAAGCATGTGGTCGTGCAGACCGCGCCTGCTGTGCGCGCGGCCCTGGGGGAGGAGTTTGGCCTGCCCATGGGCACCAATGTCACCGGCAAGATGGTGGCGGCGCTTCGCCGGCTGGGCTTTGACCAGGTCTTTGATACGGACTTTGGCGCTGACCTCACCATCATGGAGGAGGCAACCGAGCTTCTCCACCGCATCAACAACAAGGGTGTCCTGCCCATGATTACCTCCTGCTCCCCCGGGTGGGTCAACTTCTGTGAAACCTATTACCCTGAGTTTATCCCCAACCTCTCCTCCTGCAAATCCCCGCACGAGATGGTGGGCGCCATCATCAAGAGCTATTACGCGGAAAAGGCCAACCTCTCCACCCGCAACATCGCCGTGGTCTCCGTCATGCCCTGCACCGCCAAAAAGATTGAAGCGGACAGGCCGGAGT
>CAYOOZ010000248.1:0-1551 GCA_964405705.1 uncultured Christensenella sp. | reverse complement strand
CGGCCGTGCACTGGGGCGACACCAAGATCAACATTGTGGATACGCCGGGCCACGCGGACTTCTCCGGCGAGGTGGAGCGGGTGCTCAAGATGGTGGACGGTGTGCTGCTGCTGGCCGACTCCTTTGAAGGCCCAATGCCGCAGACCCGTTTTGTATTAAAGAAGGCGCTGGATTTGAATTTGCCGGTATTGATGGTGATCAACAAGGTGGACCGCGCGGACGCCAGGAGCAATGAGGTGGTGGATGAGCTGCTGGACTTGCTGATTGACCTGGAGGCTGATGTGGAGGCGCTGGAGCGGCCGGTGCTGTTTGTGTCCGCGCGCCTGGGCACGGCAACGACGGATTTGAATACCCCGGGCACGGATTTAAAGCCGCTGTTTGACGCGATTTTGCATTATATCCCAGGCCCTGAGTGCGAGATGGAGGGCCCCTTCCAGACGCTGATTTCAACCGTGGACTACAACGAGTATGTGGGCCGGATCGGCATTGGCCGCATCAGCCGCGGGCAGTTGAGCCCCCAGGAAATGGTAGTGCGGATCAACCACTTAAATGAGGCGGTCAAGGACAGCTTTAAGGTGACGGAACTGTCGGTGTTTGATGGCTTAAAGCGCGTGCCGGCGGAGAGCGCGTCCGCAGGGGATATTATCGCGATCAGCGGGCTTGCGGATTTAAACATCGGCGACACGGTGTGTGATCCATCGCACCCGGACGCGCTGCCCTTTGTGTCCATTGGCGAGCCCACGGTGTCCATGACCTTCTCGGTCAATGACAGCCCCTTTGCGGGGCGTGAGGGCACCTATGTGACCAGCAGGCACTTGCGCGCGCGGCTGTACAAGGAGACGCAGACGGATGTCTCGCTGCATGTGGCGGACGGGGAGACTCCGGATCAGTTCATCGTCAAGGGCAGGGGGGAATTGCACCTCTCAGTTTTAATTGAAACCATGCGCCGCCAGGGCTATGAGTTCCAGGTGCCCAGGCCCGAGGTCATCATGCACACAGAGAACGGCCAATTGATGGAGCCCATGGAGCTGCTGCGCGCGGACGTGCCGGCGCAGGCGGCGGGGAGTGTAATCGAAAAGCTGGGCCGCAGGCGCGGCGTTTTAAAGAGCATGGCGGGGCAGGACAGGGTGCGGCTGGAGTTTTCCGTGCCCTCCCGGGGTCTATTTGGCTACCGGAATGAGTTTTTAACGGACACCAGGGGCGAGGGCATCATGAGCGCGGTGTTTGACGGCTTTGAGCCCTACCGGGGGGATATCCCGCACAGGAATGTGGGCGCCCTGGTCTGCCATGAAACGGGGGAATCAACACAGTATGGCCTCTTTGGCGCGCAGGAGCGCGGCTCCTTGTTCTTGGGCGCGCAAACGCCGGTGTACGCGGGGATGATCTGCGGCCAGTCCGGCCGCCCCGGTGACATCGTGGTCAACATTTGCAGAAAAAAGCATGTGACCAACACCCGCAACTCCGCGGCGGCGGAGGACAGCATGCGCCTGGTGTCTGCCCGCGCGATGACGCTGGAGGAGTGCATGGAGTTCATTGACGAGGACGAGCTGC
>CAYOOZ010000247.1:0-1573 GCA_964405705.1 uncultured Christensenella sp. | reverse complement strand
GGGCTTAAAAAGAAGCCTGCCGCTTTGTCAGGTCAATGAAGACCTTTTCATTGGCGCTTTTGTCATTTTCGGCGATGTGGAATTGACCATCGCCTGTGCCAGGGATTTGCTTAAAATCGCGCCTCCGCATGATGTCATCATCACCGCGGAGTCCAAGGGTATCCCCTTGGTCTATGAGATGGCGCGCCAAAACGGCGAAAACCGCTACCTCATCGCGCGCAAGGCGCCCAAGCTCTACATGCGCAATGTCTTTTCCACCGAGGTCACCTCCATCACCACCGTCAACCGCCAGATGCTCTTCATCGACCAGAACGATGTGGACTTCATGAACGGCAAGCGTGTGCTGATTGTGGACGATGTTATCTCCTCCGGGGAGAGCTTAAAGGCCGTTGAAAAGCTGGTTGCTGAGGCCGGCGGCATCCTGGTGGGCAAAATGGCCATCCTGGCCGAAGGGCCGGCCAAAAACCGCGACGACATCCTCTATCTGCAGACCTTGCCGCTGTTTAACGCGGATGGGTCGGAGAAGGAAGTCTGATGCGCCACCTCTTGCTGGTGATCGACATGCAAAACGACTTTATCAATGGCGCCTTGGGCACAAAGGAGGCGCAGGCCATCCTGCCCCTGGTGGTGCAAAAAGTCAAGGCGCATGAGGGTCCAGTGCTCTTTACCCGGGACAGCCATCAGGACACCTATCTCCACACCCAGGAAGGCAGGCACCTGCCGGTTACGCATTGCGTCATTGGCTCAGATGGCTGGCAAATCGCGCCGGAACTGGAAGCCTTGCGCCAAGAGCCCGCCCTTGACAAGCCGGCCTTTGGCTCCCTTGAACTGGGAGAGCGTCTGCGCGCGATGCATCAGGCAGAACCCCTTGAGAAGATCACCTTAGTAGGGCTTTGCACAGATATCTGCGTCATTTCAAACGCGCTGATCGCCAAGGCTGCTCTTCCTGAGGTTGCGGTGCATGTGGACGCTTCCTGCTGCGCCGGGGCCACGCCGGAAGGCCATTATACCGCCCTTTTAGCGCTCAAGCCCTGCCAGGTCATCATCGACAATGAATCAATCAATCCGACCAGATAAGAGAGGACAGCCCATGGAGAAAACCATCGTCATCCTGGATTTTGGCAGCCAATTCACCCAGTTAATCGCAAGGCGTGTCCGCCAGGCCCATGTGTTCTCGCAGGTGTTGCCCTACTCGGCCAGCCTGGAGCAGATCAAGGCCTTGAACCCGGCCGGCCTCATCCTGTCTGGCGGCCCCTCCAATGTCAATTTGGAGGATGCCCCGGTTTGCGACCTGGGTGTGCTGGATTTGGGCGTCCCCGTGCTGGGCATCTGCTATGGGATGCAGTTGATGGCCACCATCCTAAACGGCCAGGTGGAAGAAGCCAAAAAGCGCGAGTATGGCCTAAGCCAGGTGCATTTTGATCTCTCAGCCCGGCTGTTTGAGGGGCTTTTGCCGCAGTCTGATTGCTGGATGAGCCATGCTCACCAGGTCGCCACCCTGCCGCAGGGTTTTGTGAAGACCGCCTGGACAGAAACCTGCCCCATCGCGGGAATGGAGGATGTAAGCCGCCAG
>CAYOOZ010000246.1:0-1593 GCA_964405705.1 uncultured Christensenella sp. | reverse complement strand
CTCCGCATTAGCCTGGCCTTTGTCAAAAAGCTGCGCTTTAATCATGGGGGCGGGATACCAGCCAAACAAGGTGTGTGTATTGCGGATTGTGGTAATGTCCTTGCCGTACTCGCCTTCGACAGCCCAATGATATTTGCCATCGGCATCCATGGTAAAGGTTTTGCCTTCAACACCCATGCGGCCTAAAATAGCACCCTCTTCGCTGTAAAGGTAATCAGCCCATGCGCAGATTAATTCGGGGTATTCGCACTTGTCCGTAATGACCAAGGCGCCATACCCGACTCCTTTGCCGGCGGGCATAGAGTGAGCACCATTAAAAGGCAGGAGCGCCGGGAAGTTTTCATCTTTTTCCGCGCCTACATGCTGGTAGGGGCCGTAGGTTACCATCACGCCGATGGCATCCTGGGTAATGCCAATGGCATTAATATCATCCCAGGTTGCGGTATAGCAGTCTTGATTGATAAGTTTTTCTTTGTACGCGTCTGCCATGAAAGCCAGGAACGCTTTGTATTCAGGGGAAGTCGGAACATAGGTAATTTTGCCAGCGCTGTGGTCGTACATAGACATGGTATTATAATCCATCGCAATGCCAAACACGGGCAAAAGCATCGAAACCGCGCCCTGCGGGCAATAGATGCCATATTCATCTTGTTTGTTGTTGCCGTTAGGATCCTGATCCCGGAAGGCGATCAGCACTTCTTTGAATTCTTCCACGGTAGTAGGTGCTGCTTTTCCCACGGCATCAAGCCAGGGCTGGTTGATAAATACAGCAGGCGCAGAAAGTTCCGGTCTGTTGAGTTGCGGCAAAGAATAGATGTTGCCGTCACCGGAGGTAATTTCGCCCCAGGCATCCTGCTCATCAAGCACTGCTTTCAGGTTTGGCATGTATTGGTCGATGAGGTCATTGAGCGGAATAATAATGCCTTGGCGCGCGTACTTAGTAGTTTCCACAGCGTCAATGCCGCTTTTAATGTAAACGTCATAGTACTCACCGCTGTTAAAGCTCAGTCCGCGTTTTTCTACAAGCTCCGCCTGGCTCACAGTCGTTAAATCCCAGTGGATGTTCGTTTTTTCTTCCATCACCTGCATGAACAGAGATTTATCTAATTCCTGCCCGGTGTTTGAAAAAGCAAAGGCATTGACCGTATAGGTTTGCTCTAAGGGAAAGGTGATTTCTTCGCTTTGTGCAGTTGCGGTCACGTTACCAAGGAAGGTGAAAAGAAGCAGTGCGGTCATCAGTAAAGAAAACAAGCGTTTTTTCATGGAAACCTCCTCCAAAATTGAATTGTTGAGCCTTCACATCTATCTCATCGCGGATTTACCCGCGTAAATTTTTGATAACCCCCTCTCTTTTTACACGATAAACCTAAATAAGATAATTCACCGTGGATTTACCCGGGTAAATTTTACAAAATCCCACCTTTTCCTCGTTTGTAGAGCCAATCAAACTAAGAGTTAACCATAGCGTCGCAACAAAAGCCCGGAAAAACAAGAGTGAACTTCAACAATTAATTTAACACATTCGCATTCTACTTCATAAAAAATCTGTTTGTCAATGGTTTTTCTCTTA
The DNA here is from genome assembly GCA_964405705.1 of uncultured Christensenella sp. Lineage (GTDB taxonomy): Bacteria > Bacillota > Clostridia > Christensenellales > Aristaeellaceae > UBA6115. The sequence continues at coordinate 23 of CAYOOZ010000246.1, read as the reverse complement.
AAACATTTTTGGGTGCTAATTCA
>CAYOOZ010000245.1:0-1615 GCA_964405705.1 uncultured Christensenella sp. | reverse complement strand
CGCGATTTATCCAGTGTTTTCAATGGGTTTAGGGATTTTCAGCAGGCCCTAATTATAGTAAATTGGCCATCTGGGAGCAGATAACAGAACAGATCAAGGACGCTATCATCAAGGGGGATTTAAGTCCAGGTGACCCCCTCCCATCGATTCGAGCCCTCGCCAGGGATTTAAGAATCTCGGTCATCACCACCAAGAGAGCGTATGACGAGTTGGAACAGGAGCGCTATATAGACTCCATACAAGGGAAAGGCTCTTTTGTATCGTCCCAGGACAATGCCTTAATGCAGGAGAAGCGATTAAAGAACATAGAGTCCAAGCTGTTGGAAGCATTGATAGATGCCCGATTGATGGGTTTTACATATGAGGATTTGGAAAAGATGCTTAGGATTCTGTGGGAGGAATGAAGATGGATAAAGTGCTGTAGATTACAGGACTGACCAAAGGTTTTAAAAAGTTTACATTGGACAATGTCTCATTCAGCCTGCCTAAAGGCTATATTATGGGCTTCATTGGTCCAAATGGCTCAGGGAAAACCACCACGCTGAAGATGATTATGAACCTGATGAAAAAGGATGCTGGCAGCATTGAGGTCTTTGGTCAGGACCATGTGCAATTTGAGCGTGAAATCAAACAGCGCATCGGTTTTGTCTATGATGAGCCGGTTTTCTATGAGCAGCTCAGCCTCAGGCAAATGACCAGCCTGATCAGCCCTTTTTATAACCTATGGGACCAGAACTTGCACGAAAGCTATCTTAAGCGGTTTGACCTTGACAACACACAAAAGATTAAGACATTGTCCAAGGGCATGCGCACCAAATACGCTTTGTCCCTGGCGCTTAGCCATGGCGCGGAAATATTGATTATGGATGAACCAACTGCAGGTCTTGACCCCATCTTCCGGCGGGAACTGTTGGATATTCTGATGGACATTATGCAAAAGGAAGAAAACAGCATCCTCTTTTCCACGCATCTCACTTCTGATCTGGACCGGGTGGCCGACTACATCACCTTTATCAACCAAGGCAAAATCGTCCTGTCTGAAGAAAAGGACAGCCTTTATGAGCGCTACAATCTGGTTAAAGGCGGGGCTGATGATTTAAGTGATGGACTAAAAAAAGAACTGGTTGGCTTTACCTCCAACCGCCATGGGTTTGAGGGCTTATCCGACCATCCAATCCATGGAACCAACCTGGTCATTGAAAAGCCCACCCTTGAAGACATCATGTTTTTCCACACAAAGGAGCAGACCCGTGCTAATTAAGGTGTTGCTCAAAGAAATAAAAGCTGTCACCATGGATCTCAAAACCATGGCGCTGGTCATTTTGGTTCCTTTTGCCTTTTGGTTTTTGCCCAAAATGAACAGCGGCTCCTTCCCAGCCGTATTAGTCATCTACATCGTCCTGAGTGTTTCTCTCAAAGATTGACAGCAACAGCCTCCGCGCAAGCCTGAGCCAATTCCCAATCACGGCGCGTGACCACATCATCGGGCTTTTTCTGTTCCAGGCCATTGCGACAATAGCCGCTACCTTGATTGCTTTTATTTTTATGCCCGGAAGATTTACCCGGATTGCATTTTTAAGTGCAACATGCCGAACATCGTTTCGGAGTGCTTGCT
>CAYOOZ010000244.1:0-1640 GCA_964405705.1 uncultured Christensenella sp. | reverse complement strand
TTGCCCATTCCTCCTCACCCTGGGCAAAGTTGCGAACTTCAGTGTACTCTATCTACCTGTATGATTATGGCTTTTTGTATCACCATAGTATTGCTATTCCATCTTGGAAACCCAGGTTTCAATCTGGTCGCCCTCATTAAAGACAGATGAAGGGAAATTCCAAATGGGCGCGACACCATAGCCGTAAATACCGAAGTTTGTCTTGCTGAACTTCCAGATGGTTCTGCCCGCGTTGAGGGGATCGGGGTTGCTTGTATAGGTCCAGCTGTTGGGGCCGCCGACCGCTGTGTTGGTAACACTAAAACCAATGGACTGCACGCCTGTTACCAAAGCCCCATCAGGCGCGCTGACATAGATGTCAAAGTTACTAAATCCTCTGGTCCGGTGGGGGGTGGGGGCGTTATAAAGGTAGTTGTGTACGCGTCCAATGGCAAAGGCGGCATAAGTCGGCTTGTCGGTTGCCGCGTCCATTGTATACGCATTTTCAACCGTAATCCCCGCGAAAGTCGAAAACGCCACATCAGTCTGGGTGGGCAGACTGATGACTTCATTGGCGCTATCAGCAAAGCTGGCCACTGCCTGGATGGCGTTCTCTTGCAAGGCGTAGTTGTCCATCAGGTTCTGTGACACCTGAATTGTGAGGGTAACAGTCATCGCCGTGTCCTTAAACTTGTAAATGATATGACCATTCCCCATGTTGATGCCATACACAGTGTCACGGTTTAAGGGCCCTGAGAGCGAGTCAAATACAGCAGGGGGAATGCTCGCAACGCCGTAGTCCTCCCACCTGAGGCTATCCTTTAAGGTGATGATGATTTGCTTGTTGGTGAAAGTGCCTGCTGGAAAAGTGGCTGTGAAACGGAAGAACATTTTTTCACTGACGGTGTTTGTGGTTTCCCCAATATAAGGAGGAGCTCCTGTGCCAAAGGGCGTATAAACACCGTTTGCTGTTTTGCTCCAGCTTCCTGTAACAATGGGCAAGGGCGCGGAAGAAGCTTGGACTCCAGCTTGGGAAAAAGCAGTCACAAAGAGAACCATAGCCAAAAAAGCCGCTAGCAACAGTTGAACAGAGGTTCTTCTTATCATGGTTTTGTTCCTTCCGATTGTTGATATAAGACCAGCTTTCACTCGATGAGAGGTTTGTGCGCTTACAAACAGGAAGCTCAATTTTGAAGAAGACCAGGCAAAAACATAAAAAATGATGATTTATCCTTGTCTAAAGTAACACGGTTTTAGACTTACTGCAAGTTATTTGATGAAAATTAGTAGAATATTGGTAAGGATGTGCCGAGATGAACGTTCAAGATAGCATCTTACGAACTTTTTGCAGTAAAATGTAATTTGCTTAACTTCAGGCTTGGAAAAAATGATTGACAAAAAAACAGAGCGGGCATAAGCTCGCTCCGTTTTGGTGCGGGAAACAGGACTTGAACCTGCATGAACGTATTGCTCACTAGAACCTGAATCTAGCGCGTCTGCCAATTCCGCCATTCCCGCAAGGTGCGAGAGTAAAAATAGCACACCGGGCCGGCCTTGTCAAGCCTTCTGATCAAAAAAATGCATCAATCTTCAAAGGTTTTTTCACCCCGGGTTGAAACCCCAAGTGCAACATAGATGAGTTAAAAGGAATGGCTCATAGT
>CAYOOZ010000243.1:0-1665 GCA_964405705.1 uncultured Christensenella sp. | reverse complement strand
TGTTTATTCCGGCCCTCACCTCCGTTGTGGTCGCGGGTACCATCTTCCGCCTGATCTTTGGCGAGTTGCCCGGTTCCCTGATGAACCAGTTCATCTCCTGGTTTGGCCAAAAACCCATCAAGTGGCTGCGCAACCCGGATATGTCCATGATTACCCTTTTAACCCTGGCCACCTGGCGATGGACGGGCGTCAACATCCTTTATTTTTTATCCGGCCTTCAGGGCATCTCCAATGACCTATACGAGGCCGCGGATATTGACGGTGCTGGCCCCTGGCAGGTGTTCTGGCGCATCATCGTCCCGATGCTCAAGCCGGTCACCATCTATGTGGTCACCATCAGCATCTATGGCGGGATGGCTATGTTTACGGAGAGCTTTATGCTCTGGTCGGGCAACCGCTCACCAAACAATATCGGCACCACCATTGTGGGCTACTTGTACCGAAAAGGCTTTGAGGAGAACAACATGGGCTATGGCAGCACCATTGGCATTGTGCTCCTGCTCATTGTCATGGCTGTCAACCTGCTTCAACTGGGCCTGAATGGCTTTTTCAAAAAGGAGAAGTCATGAGAAAACGAAATGATAAGCTGGTGACCATCGGACTGGTCCTCCTGTTTACGCTTTTGGCCGTCATCACCCTCTTCCCCCTGTATGCCATTCTCTTGGCTTCGTTTAAGCCCACCACGGAGCTCTTCCGCTTTGGCCTCAATGTGCAGATTGATTTATCCAAGATGAGCCTGGATAATTATGTCTACCTGTTCACCGGCAAGGAAGGGTATTTCCAGTGGTTCTTCAACAGCTTAAAAATCACAGTCATACAGACCTCCCTCACCCTTTTGGTCAGCTGCTTTGTGGGCTATGGTTTTGCCATGTATGACTTCAAGGGAAAGAACCTTATTTTTGCGTGTGTCCTGATTGTCATGATGATCCCGCTGGAAATCATCCTCCTGCCCTTGTTCAAGCTTCTTTTGGGCATGAACCTCATTGACACCTATACCGGCATCATGCTGCCCTTCATTGCCCAGGCCTTGCCCATCTTCTTTTTCCGTCAGTATATTTCCGGTCTGCCCAGGGATTTCCTGGACGCCGGACGGGTGGATGGTTGCTCTGAATATGGCATCTTTTTTAGGATCATGGTGCCCCTCACTGCGCCTTCTTTTGCGGCCATGGGCATCCTGGTGGGGATGAACAGCTGGAATGGCTTCCTCTGGCCCTTGATTGTTCTTCGCACCCAGGAAAAACTGACCCTACCCCTGGGGTTGGCTTCCCTGCTCTCCCCTTATGGCAACAATTTCTCTGTGCTGATTGCGGGCTCTGTGTTTGCCATCATCCCAATTCTGATTTTATTCTTCGCCTTCCAAAGGTATTTCGTGGAGGGCATGACCGCCGGCGGTGTAAAGGGTTAAGGGCCTGCGCCCATCAACAAATGATTATAACACTTGGAGGTTTACCATGAAAAAGGCAAGCATGACCATCGACAAGGCATTCAGGATCGCTTCTATTGATCCGCGCATCTATGGCTCCTTCATTGAGCACCTGGGCCGCGCTGTCTATGGCGGCATCTATGAGCCGGGACACCCCACGGCCAACGCCCAGGGCTTCCGCAAGGATGTGATTGATCTGGTCAAAAAGCTGGACATGCCGGTGGTGCGCTATCCCGGCGGCA
>CAYOOZ010000242.1:0-1668 GCA_964405705.1 uncultured Christensenella sp. | reverse complement strand
GGATGGTATCCCCCTCCGCCCGGCAGGCGGCCAGCATCACATTGATGGTGCCGCCGACTGTCACCATGTCAAAGTTGATGTTGGTGCCCTTTAATTTGCCCTCCAGGACAATCATCCCGTTTTCTTCATAGATGTTGGCGCCCAGGGCCCGGAAGCCCTTTAAGTGCTGGTCAATGGGCCGGCTGCCCAGGTCGCACCCACCGGGATAGCCCACCTTGGCATAGCCATAGCGGCCCAGGAGCGCGCCCATTAAGTAATAGCTGGCGCGCATCCTTTGGCTTAACTCAAAGGGCACCGTGTTGCTGGTCAGCTGCGTGGGGTTGATGCCCATCTGCTTTTGCTCCGGCATCCAGTCCACCTTGGCACCCAGGTGGCGCAAAATCTGCACCAGCACGCGGATGTCCTCAATGTCAGGCAGGTTTTCAATCAGGCAAAAGTCCTCCGCCAAGAGCACAGCCGGCACCACGGCCAAGGACGTGTTCTTCCCGCCGGACACATGGGTTTCTCCCTGCAAGGCCCGCCCGCCTTCAATGACCAATTTATATTCAGGCATCAGCCGAATCAACCTCCCACTGGTAATCCATTGGATTATAGCATAGCCCCCAAATTCAGTAAAGAAATCCTTGTGGCCCTTGCCCGAAACGCAAGGAAAATCAAAGGTTTTTTGGTTTTGGTTTTGTAAGGTTTCGCTATGAAACCCGGGCTGTCTGGTTAAGCGCTCTTGTGGTATGATGGTTTTATCAATTCCGTGAGGTTGTTCGCAATGTATTATGGCTTAAGCCTCTTGGCCGGCGCCATCACCGCGGTGATGCTGGTTCTAAACGGCCGGATGAACCAGGAGGTCAGCCAGGGGGTCTCCCTGGTCATCATCCACGTGGTGGGGCTGGTTGCTGTCATCCTCTATATGCTCCTTCGGCGTGATAAACCGGTCAAGACCAGGCTTCCAGCCATCTGGTATGTAGGTGGCTTCATCGGCATCGCGACCACCATCTTTAACATCACGGCGTTTGGCCACATCAGCGTCTCCGCCATGATGGCTCTGGGCCTCTTGGGCGAGAGCCTGTCCAGCATCTGGGCGGACCATGTGGGCTTCCTGGGCGTGCCGGTGCGCCGCTTCCGGATAGAAAAGCTGCTGGGCGGCCTGTTGATCCTGGTGGGGGTCATCATCATGCTGGAGGATTTTAAGCTGGTTCCTGTCCTGATGTCGCTTATGGCTGGCGGCACCATTCTGCTCTCCCGCGTGGTCAATGCGCGCTTGGCGCGCAAGGCCGGCCTCTCCACCACCACCCTGATTAATTATTCAACAGGTGTCTTAGGCGCCGTCATCATGCTCTTTGTCCTGGGCGTGCCAAAGCAGGTGAGCTTCAATTTGCCCTTTTACAACTACTTGGGCGGGGCGGTTGGCGCCATCGTCGTGGTCATCAGTACCTTTGTGGTGGGCCGCATTGCCACCTTTTATATCACCTTGTCCATGTTTGTAGGCCAGGTCTTCGCCGGTCTCCTGCTGGATTATCTCCTGCTGGGGGTCTTCCCGGGCCGCATTGCCCTGGGCGGCGTCTTTGTCCTTTTGGGGCTCGTGGCCAACCTGCTGCAGGACCAGGCGTTTAATAAAAAGAACCCGCCAGTTGCCCAAAGCGCGGACTAAGCATTGTCCCCCGTCCGTTTTTT
>CAYOOZ010000241.1:684-1693 GCA_964405705.1 uncultured Christensenella sp. | reverse complement strand
ACCCACACCGAAGCCGGTTTTGACCTGATAAAAAATTTCGTCTTACATATCTGCGCTTGCCCCGAGGATTGGCAGATGAGCAGCTTTGCCGAAACTGCCATAGCGGATATCCGTCAGGCAGTGGGCGAAAAGGGCACGGTGCTCCTGGGTCTCTCCGGCGGTGTGGATTCTGCTGTCGTCGCCGCCTTGATTTCAAAGGCCATTGGGGAGCGGCTGTACTGCGTCTTTGTGGATCATGGCTTCATGCGCAAGAATGAGCCCCAATTGGTTCGGGAGGTTTTCTCAGCTCATTTTAAAGTTCACTTAAGCGCCCTGGATGCCTCTGATCTGTTTTATGACAAGCTCAAAGGGGTCGTTGACCCTGAAAAGAAGCGCAAAATCATCGGCGCGGAATTTGTCAATGTCTTCCGGGATGAGGCCAAAAAGCTTGGCGCGCTGGACCATTTCGCCCAGGGCACCATCTACCCGGATGTGATTGAATCCGGCGCAGCCCCCGGCTCTGTCACCATCAAAAGCCACCACAACGTGGGCGGCCTGCCCAAAGAGCTGGGCTTCACCAGCTTGATTGAGCCCCTGCGCTTCCTATTTAAGGACGAGGTGAGGGAGCTGGGCCGCGTATTGGGCCTGCCGCCTGAAATGACGGACCGCCAGCCCTTCCCCGGCCCGGGCCTTGCCATCCGCACCCTGGGTGAGTTAACCCGCCCCAAGGTGGAATTGACCCGTGAGAGTGATGCCATTTTAATTGAAGAGTTTGAAAAAGCCGGCCTCCACAAAAAGGTCAGCCAGTTCTTTACCGTCAATACCGACTTGCGCTCCGTGGGCGTAATGGGGGATGAGCGCAGCTACGACACCGCCATTGCCCTGCGCGCTGTGACCACAGGCGTGTACCGCTCCCGTTTTCGGATCGGCGTCGGGGTGATCGTGGCACAAAAGCGAGTCCAACTCACCAAAAATAAGCACACACGGACCGGGACGTACCATCCCGGGTCGGTGAAATAGAGGATGAAAA
>CAYOOZ010000241.1:0-674 GCA_964405705.1 uncultured Christensenella sp. | reverse complement strand
TACGACACCGCCATTGCCCTGCGCGCTGTGACCACAGATGACTTCATGACCGCCGACTGGGCCCGCATCCCCTATGATATCCTGGCCCTGGTTTCCGGCCGCATTGTCAATGAAATCCCGGGCGTCAACCGCGTGCTGCTGGACATCACGACCAAGCCGCCAGCGAGCATCGAGTGGGAATGATGCCCTGAAACCCGAAACCCCTTGTATATCAAGGGGTTTCGGCCTTTCAAACGGTGCTTTGACCACAGTTTGACCTCAGAGTTTTTTTCAAGGCCTAAAATGGGACTGTTTCTACAACCACATACTACATCTCAGTTTCTCTGTATAAGTTCCGCCCTGAATGCTGTAATCGACGTCTTTGCTGCCGCAGAACTTTATTACTTTTCGAGCTTGCTCATTAGAGCTTCTCCGCACGATCATCTCGTTTCATTGACAGTGAACTGGATTTAGCTGGACAGAATAGGTTTTAACCATTACGGAATATGAGGTTGTAGTCTTTGTTTTTGGTGCTGGTAAGAATGGCACTTGTTAAAGTATGAAATCAACATTCGCATCAGCCCGTCGAAACAATGAAATCTCTCATGAAGATATGCAGACTTATTTCGATGTTCCTCCTCTATATAGGGCCTGCTGAAAATCCCTAAACCCATTGAAAACACTGGATAAATCGC
>CAYOOZ010000240.1:1253-1773 GCA_964405705.1 uncultured Christensenella sp. | reverse complement strand
GACCCACCTTGTGGAAGAACTCGATGGAGGAGGGATCCCCGCCATGCTCGCCGCAGATGCCCAGCTTGATGTTGGGGCGGCCCTGGCGGCCCAGCTTGATGGCAGTTTCAACCAGCTTGCCAATGCCGTCCTGGTCCAGTTTGGCAAAGGGGTCGGCTTCCAGGATGCGCTTCTCATAGTAGGAATCCAGGAACTTGGTCGCGTCATCGCGGCTAAAGCCAAAGCCCATCTGGGTCAAGTCGTTGGTGCCAAAGCTGAAGAACTCAGCTTCCTGGGCGATTTCATCAGCGGTCACGCAGGCGCGCGGGATTTCAATCATGGAGCCCACCATGAACTCAATCTTGTCGTTTTGTTCTTCAAAGATCTTCTTGGCGGTGTCCATCACGATGCCCTTGACATAGGCCAGTTCCTTCTTGGTGCCAATGAGGGGAATCATGATCTCGGGCACGATGTGCATCCCGGTTTCCTTCTTCACCTTCAGCGCGGCCTGCAAGACAGCGCGGGTCTGCATCTCAGCGAT
>CAYOOZ010000240.1:0-1243 GCA_964405705.1 uncultured Christensenella sp. | reverse complement strand
TCAGGATAGGTGACGGACAGGCGGCAGCCGCGATGGCCCATCATGGGGTTGAACTCATGCAGGGCTTCGATTTTTTCCACAATCTTTTCAGAGGTGGTGTTCAGCTGCTTGGCCAGGGCTGCGATTTCCTCGGTCATGTTCTTTTGCGGCAGGAATTCGTGCAGCGGCGGATCCAGGTAGCGAACGGTCATCGGCCGGCCTTCCAGGGCGATGAACATCTCTTCAAAGTCTTTTTGCTGCATGGGCAGGATCTTGTCAAGGGCGCTGCGGCGCTGGGCCTCGGTATCGGCCAGGATCATCTCACGCACCAGGGCAATACGGCTGGCTTCAAAGAACATGTGCTCGGTGCGGCAAAGGCCGATGCCTTCCGCGCCAAAGTCCACAGCCTGTTTGGTGTCACGGGGGGTATCCGCGTTGGTGCGCACCTTCAGGGTGCGGGCCTTATCAGCCCAGGCCATGAGGGTGGCAAAGTCGCCGGTGACAGCGGCTTCAACAGTGGCAATCAGTCCGCGGTAAACCTTGCCGGTGGTGCCGTCCACGCTGATGTTGTCGCCTTCGTGGAAGACTTCACCAGAGGTGGTGGTCATCTTGCCGGCTTCCTCGTCAATATAGATGTCATGGCAGCCGACAACAGCGGGGCGGCCCATGCCGCGGGCAACAACGGCCGCGTGGCTGGTCATGCCGCCGCGGGCGGTGAGGATGGCCTTGGACAGGTCCATGCCCTCAATGTCCTCAGGGGTGGTTTCCTCACGCACCAGGATGACGCTCTTGCCGGTCTTGGCGGCAGCGGCAGCGCTGTGGGCAGTGAAGTAAACTTCGCCTGCGCCAGCGCCAGGGGAGGCAGGCAGGCCGGAGGCAAAGGGGGTAGCGGCCTTCAAGGCCTTTTCGTCAAAGTTGGGGTGCAGCAGGGTGTCCAGCTGGCGGGGGTCCACCTTCAACACGGCTTCTTCCTGGCTCAAGTGGCCCTCGTTCACCAGGTCCACCGCGATCTTCAGGGCCGCGGCGGCGGTGCGCTTGCCGTTTCTGGTCTGCAGCATGTAGAGCTTGCCGCGCTCAATGGTGAACTCCATGTCCTGCATGTCGCGGTAGTGGTTCTCGAGCTTGTTGGCGATGGCTACGAACTGCTTGTACACCGAGGGCTGCGTGCTCTTGAGCTCGTCGATGGGCGACGGCGTGCGGATGCCCGCGACGACGTCCTCGCCCTGCGCGTTCATCAGGAACTCGCCGTAGAGCTTCTTCTCGC
>CAYOOZ010000239.1:0-1788 GCA_964405705.1 uncultured Christensenella sp. | reverse complement strand
CCCATGACCAGACCGAGGCCATGACCATGGGCTCCCGCATCTGCATCATGAAGGATGGCTTCATCCAACAGGTGGATACCCCCCAGAACAACTACGACTACCCCAACAACAAGTTCGTGGCCGGCTTCATCGGCAGCCCGCAGATGAACTTCTTTGATGTCACCCTCCAGAAGGAAGGGGACAAGGTGGTCGCGGTCTTTGGCGAGAACAAGATCGTCGTGCCCGAGAGCAAGCTGAAGAAGTTCAAGGATGAGGATCACATCGGCCGTGAGGTCGTCATGGGCATCCGTCCTGAGAACATCTCCGATAACCCCGAAATCGTGGCCGCCAACCCCAACTCCGGCTTCAAGGTGCATGTGGAAGTGACCGAGCTCATGGGCTCTGAAACCTACCTCTACCTGTCCACCACCGGCAAGGAAGACAACGTCATCGCCCGCGTTGACCCGCGCACCAAGACCCAGATTGGCGATGACATCACGGTCGTGATGGACACCAGCCGCCTGCACTTCTTTGACAAGGATACCGAGGAGACCCTGCTCAACCGGTAATCTCCGGTCAAATCTAAATCTTAGGAACCCACCTATTGGCGGGTTCCTTTTATATTCAGGGTATATCGATCAATGGTACTTGTGTTTCCCCGTGATTCCATATACAGATGTGGTTTTTTGCTAGCGATGAAAAAGTCATGCGGAGCGCACAACCTGGAGCAATTTTTATGCTTTAATGAAAAACAGCAGAAGGCTACAATCCAAAAAATGTGTTTAAAAGGCGCTTCCCTGCGTCAGGTTGTTCGGTTGACAGGAATCAGCAAGGCAATCGTGAGAAAGATACTGAGATCAGATACGCGTTCCCTGTGTTCACAGGCGACTCAACACTGATTGAAATTTCTGGACTATTTTGGTAAAATCACAAAAAAATAAGGAGTTAATTATGAGAAAATATGTCGTCTGTGGCATCGGCTTGCTTTTATCTATTGGCTTTTTTGTTATGGCAAACGAAGCGAAAATCCCTAGCCGATCTTTGCATGTAGGCATTTTTGAAGAGTATGTAGGGGGCGATGCTTACAACTATATTATGGAAGCTAATCTCATAAGTGGCGAAATCGCTGCAGCGCGTATCACCCAAGCCATTTACTACAGCACTTCAGGCATCTTGTTTCTATTATCCCTAGGCATGATGGTGAGCTGGCAGGGTAAGCAAATGAAAGTGCCTTTGCCCAAAATTGTGCAAACCTCATCTACAACAGAGGACATTTCACAAGCACCTATGCCTAATCAATATATTGATATTGCAGAAGAGAATAATGAGAACCCCCCTATAGAAACATAAGAGAAGAAAACATATGGACGTGTGCCTGTGTTTCTTCTGTCTTACCTATTGCTGTAGAAGAAAATCCAGGATGTTTGTTTGTTGAATACCTTCGTGTTCCATGGGAAGCTCATCCAAAGTCAGAATCATTTTTGGGTAGTTGTCTTTCACAGCTTTCAGTGGTGCGATTTCCCGCGCGAAGGTGGCAGGATCAAGCACGCTGGCTGCCACTTGAAAGTATTGTCGGTCGCTGCCTTTCATTGCGACAAAGTCTATCTCCATGTCGCCGACTTTGCCGATGCTGACCTGGTAGCCGCGCCTCACGAGTTCCAAGTATACAATGTTTTCCAAGATATACCCAATGTCAGAGGCAGTGTCACCCAACAGCATCCTGCGCAGGCTGAGGTCGACCAGATAATACTTCTCAAGGGCGATATTGGCATCCACATGGGAGAAACTTCCGATGCCGCTTTGCTGTTA
>CAYOOZ010000238.1:0-1829 GCA_964405705.1 uncultured Christensenella sp. | reverse complement strand
GTGCGCATGGCGGAACTGGGGCATGTAGCTTGTCAAAAAACGAATCGCTTCTTTTACAAGCTGACGGCCTTCAACCTCCGCTTGTGAAAGTTCTTGTGCATTGAGCCCGCTTTTACCCCGAACATGCGTCATTTCAGCAATTCCTTGATGGGGCGTTGGTAAACTCAGAATGTAAGGGCGGTCAAAATTGAATTGATAGTCATCCAGTCCTGCAAGTTTCGCGAAATGTTTCATGTGAAAGAACAAATCTGTCGTTTCTAAGGGCCCCGCAGAGTAATCCATGGGTTGAACATAATCCATGTTTCCTAATTTAAACATTAAGGACATGGGCTGCATCGCGCCGTCTGAATCGCGTCCCAGTTCAAACGGCGCGCCAGCGCGCGCAGCCACATCCCCGTCCCCTGTCGCGTCAATCACACAGCCAGCCAGATAGGCTTGTCTGCCTGATTTGTTTTCCACAATCACTCCCTTAACATGGTTTCCATCCATGACCGGTTGTGCAAACCAGGTGTGAAAAAGCAACTCAACACCAGCTTTCATCATCAGGTCATCCAGCAGAATTTTCATCGCTTCGATATCAAATCCAAGAAGCGGGCCGCTATACGCCGTGTTTTTTCCCAGCTTCAAGGCTTCGACAATCTCCAGCATGATTCCCCCTTTGTTCTCCCAGTCCCAGATGGGGATGACCATGCCGGCAGTCCACATGCCGCCTAAAAACCCATATTGTTCAACAAGCAGCGTTTTAGCGCCTGACCTTGCGGAAGCCAGGGCAGCGCCAACGCCGGCAGGGCCTCCGCCCACAACAATAACATCATAGGTTCCGGCGACAACTGTCTGAAGATGTTCCTTGATGATTTGCATGGTTTCGCCCTCCCTGTTAATAAGCAAGCCCTTTTGGTTCAGGCCCCAAGGGGGCGTATCCGGGGTTTTTCAGCTCGAAACCATTTGCCTTGTATTCCTGGTAATCAAAATTTTCAAGTTCATCATAGCCAAGTTTATGATACTCATAAAACCCTTCCCAATCTTCATAACCATCGCCCAAGCTATGCTCAAGAAAGGCGTCCGCCATCGCCATTCCGGTGCGGGGCGCAATATAGAACCCCCCCATCGCAAGCACATTGCAGTTGTTGGCCGTAACGCAGCGCAGCGCGGCGGGCACGCTTTCTGCAACCGCGCTATGCACATGAGGGCATTTGCTTGCTGCGATGTGAATGCCCATGCCCGTGCCGCAAAAAATCAGCGCTCTTTCAAATTCACCCTCCGCAATTTTTGAACCTGCGCGCAAACCGATGCGGTGGTACATTTCCGGAGTACCGGTATCGCTTGCTTTTGTCCCAACATAATTTGTTTGTCCTTGATTGTTTTCATGTTCGTCTATCTCCTTCATTTTAATGATTGTTTGCTAAGCGCGTCTGCCGGTTGATTCCCCTTCACGGAAGGTCAACACATTTCGGTAGAAGCCGGGGGGCTCATTTTTCATATTGGCATACAGAAGTTCAAAGGCGTGTCCCCCAAATGTTTTTGCTTCTACAGCCATGGTTGTCAGCGAAGGCATGAAATATTTCGCGGACGAAATACCGTCAAACCCCATGACAGAAATGTCCTTGGGGACCTTAAGGCCCTTTTCGCTGAAAGCACGCATTGCACCCAAGGCCATCAGGTCATTTCCGCATATGACCGCGGTAAAGTGCCTTTCGCTTTCCAACAGGCGCATCGCTTGGCTATACCCGGAATGCACATTCGTATAATAAGGATACTGGCCGTCCATTAAGAGGCTGCCATTGCCGGGCAGGGACTTGCGTTTATTGTATTCAAGATAAGCCCTGCAG
>CAYOOZ010000237.1:0-1833 GCA_964405705.1 uncultured Christensenella sp. | reverse complement strand
CGTGGATGGCAAAGACTATCAGCTCTCCGGCTTTGGCGGCTTCAAGATGCTGGGCGTGAAACCCCAGGTTGACGAAGCCAAACTGGCCGCCTGCGACGCCCTGGCCCTCTACCTGGCCGGCGAAGAAGTCCAGGCCGCCCGCTTTGAGCAGTCCGGCTGGGGCCCCTCCAACCTGAATGTGCAGCAGTCTGAGGAAGTCAAGTCTGACTTTGTCTTAAACGCCCTGGCCACCCAGCTGGCCAACACCATCCCCCAGGGCCAGTACCCTGGTGACTACTGGAGCACTGCCACTGGCCTTGGCGATGACATCATTGCCGGCAAGCTCAACGACCTGTCTGATGAGCAGCTGCTCGCCCGCCTGGAAGAATTCCAGAACATCTTAATCGGCCTGGCGACCCCGCAATAACAACCCTTTGACAGGCTGGGGGCACGTCTCCCAGCCTGTCTTTTTTCATACTCCACTTATTGTTTGATTGCGCCCTGCGCAAAAGGTTGGTGAAGGAATGGCGGATCTTGAATATTTGAGCAAAACCAAGGGACAGCGCTTTGTCCATAAGCTGGCGCTGTTTTTTGAGCGTTTGCCGGGCAGGCTCCTGGCTGGCGTCAAAGGCCTTTTCATGGCCATCGTCCGGTTTTTTACCGGCATTTACCGGGAGCTGGCCAGCCTTGTGACAACCTTTGTCCATGGCGACTGGAAGACCAAGGTTTCCTATTTCATCATGGGCTTTGGCTCCATCGCGCGCGGGCAAGTGCTGCGCGGGCTCTTGTTCCTCCTGTTCCAGGTGGTCTTTTTGCTGTATATGCTGCTGTTTGGCGGCGCCTACCTGGCCAAATGGGGCACCCTGGGCGATGTGGAAACAACCAGGCAGGGCCGCGTCACCGTCTATGGCGACAACAGCTTTTTAATCCTGCTGTATGGCGTGCTGACCATCTTTTTTATCCTCGCCTTTTTATACACCTGGCGCGCCAACGTCAAGCAAAATCAGCTGGCGGAGCAGATCCTCAAGTCCGGCAAAAAATTAAAGCCCGGCAAGGAGGACCTGGCCTCCCTGGCAGACAGCCAGTTCCACAAGACGCTGTTGGCCCTGCCCACCCTGGGCATCTTCTTGTTCACCATCGTGCCCATCATCTTCATGATTCTGGTGGCCTTCACCAATTATGACTACACCCACCAGCCCCCGGGCAAGCTGTTCACCTGGGTGGGCCTGGCCAACTTCCGCACCATGCTCTCCCCGGGCAGCGCGAACTATGGCTCCACCTTCTCCCAGGTGCTGCTCTGGACCTTGATCTGGGCCTTCTTTGCCACCTTCCTCAACTATTTCCTGGGGATGCTGGTGGCCATCATGATCAACAAAAAGGGCATCAAGCTGAAGAAAATGTGGCGCACCATCCTGGTGATGACCATTGCCATCCCGCAATTTGTCAGCCTCCTGTATGTGTCCAAGATGTTCGCGGTGGACGGCCTCATCAACAGCTATTTGATGCAATGGGGCTGGATCACAAGGCCCCTGCCCTTCTGGACAGACCCGGTCTGGGCGCGGGTGACCATCATCGTCATCAACATCTGGATTGGCATCCCCTACCTGATGCTGATTGCCACGGGCATATTGATGAACATCCCGGCAGACTTGTATGAGTCCGCCCGCATTGACGGCGCCAACGCCATCCAGATGTACGGGAAGATCACCCTGCCCTATATGCTGTTTGTGACCGGGCCCTACCTGCTCACCAGCTTTATTGGCAACATCAACAACTTCAACGTCATCTTCCTCTTGTCCGGCGGCGGGCCCATGTCCATGGAGCTGGGCGGCAATGCCGGGTATACGGATTTGC
>CAYOOZ010000236.1:0-1840 GCA_964405705.1 uncultured Christensenella sp. | reverse complement strand
CGGCCACACCGTCGGTTCCGGCGCTGTTGCCCGCGTGATCGAAGGCTAAGCCCTCTTGGGACTAACAGAAAGAGGTGTAAACCATGGCAGTGAAGGAAGCGCGTTCAAACATCGTTTTGGCTTGCAATGAGTGCAAGCAGCGCAACTACAACACAATCAAAAACAAGCAAAACACACCCGACCGTCTGGAGTACAACAAGTATTGCCGCTTCTGCAAAAAGCATACTGCCCACCGCGAAACGAGGTAAGCAGCATGTCAGAAGATAAAGCAAAACGCGCTCCAGTCGCCAAAGAGAAGCAGGGCTTCTTTGCGAAGGTGCTCAATTTCTTTAAGAACTTGCCAGCCAACATCGCTAAGCCGTTTAAGGACACCTGGCGCGAACTGCGCAAGGTGACCTGGCCGACCAAGCAGAACCTCATCAATTCCACGCTGTTGGTTCTGGCGTTCATGGTTTTCATGGGCGTTGTCATTGGCCTTTTGGACATGGGCTCCACCGAGGTTGTCAAGCTGTTGAACAGCTGGGCCGGCTGATAGGAGAAGCAATGCCGCAACAGGATTTAGACCAGAACACAAAGCAACCTGCCTGGTATGTGGTCCATACCTATTCCGGCTATGAAAACAAGGTCAAGGACAACCTGGAAAAGTCTGCGGAAAACAACCGCATGCAGCACTTAATCCAGGAAGTCCAGGTCCCCATGGAAGAAATCGCCGAGATTAAAAATGGCAAGCGCATCATCACCCAGCACAAGACCTTCCCCGGCTATGTCCTGGTCAAAATGATCATCACCAGCGAATCCTGGTATGTCGTGCGCAACACGCGCGGTGTCACCGGGTTTGTGGGTCCTGAAAGCAAGCCCGTCCCCTTAACCGAGGCCGAGTTTGAGGTCATGATGAACAGCCAGCCCCAGGCGGAAGCCACCAAGCTTGTTGTTGGGGAGGAAATCCGCATTCTCTCAGGCCCGCTGGAGAACTTTACCGGCGTTGTGGAAGCTGTTGACGTTGCTCACAGCAAGCTGCAGGTCAAGGTGAAGATGTTCCTGGGAAGAGAAATGCAGGTCGAGATTGATTTGGACCAGGCGGAAAAAGTCGTCTGATTCCAAGGGAGCTTGTTCCCGTGGGAGGCGCGGAAGCGCCGCCATAACCACATTACTTTAGGAGGAGCCAAACAAAATGGCAAAGAAAGTTTCCGCGGTTATTAAACTGCAAGTCAACGCCGCCAAAGCCACCCCCGCGCCCCCGATTGGACCGGCCCTGGGCCAGCACGGCGTGAACATCCCCGGTTTCTGTAAGGAATTTAACGAGCGCACTGCCAAGCAGGCCGGCTACATCATTCCGGTTGTCATCACGGTGTATTCCGACCGTTCCTTCACCTTTATCACCAAAACGCCGCCGGTGCCGGTGCTGATTAAAAAGGCGCTGAACATTGAGTCCGGCAGCGACAAACCCAACAAGACCAAGGTTGCCAAGCTCACCCAGGACCAGGTTCGCGAAATCGCGACCACCAAAATGGTGGACCTGAACGCTGCCAGCATTGAAGCAGCGATGAGCATGGTGAAAGGCACTGCCCGCAGCATGGGCGTTACCGTAGAGGAATAAAGGAACAATTGTGGGAGGACACTGCGCCGCTATCACCACAGGGAGGAACAAAACATGAAACACGGCAAGAAATACCTTGAGTCCAAAAAGCTCATTGACGAATCCAAGCTCTATGATCCCTCAGAGGCCATTGCCCTGGTCAAGCAGACCGGCAAGGCCAAGTTTGACGAGACCGTTGAGCTGTCCATTCGCCTGGGCGTTGATCCCCGCCACGCGGACCAGCAGGTCCGCGGCGCGGTGGTG
>CAYOOZ010000235.1:0-1843 GCA_964405705.1 uncultured Christensenella sp. | reverse complement strand
ATGACAGCCATGGAGTAGGCAATGAACGATTTTTTAACTTCGCTTTCCAGCTCCGTTGGGATTAACTTGTCTTGAATGTCACTCATATCTCTCTGCTCGTTTCTCAATAATCAAATCAGCCATAGGGCTAAATCAAATATCCAGGTCGGCCACCAGGTCGTAGTTTTGCTCGATGAACTCGCGCCTTGGCTCCACCTGATCGCCCATTAGGAGGGTGAAGGTTTCATCCGCCGTGATGGCATCCGCCACGGTCACCTGCATCATGGTGCGGGTCTCCGGGTTCATGGTGGTGGTCCACAACTGCTCAGAGGACATCTCCCCCAGCCCCTTGTAGCGCTGAAGCTCTGGCTTGGGTTCCCGGCCGATTTCGTTGTACAGCTCCTCAAGCGCCGCGTCGTTGTACACATAGCGTTCCATCTTGCCCTTGGTGACCTTGTACAAGGGGGGCATGGCGATGTAGACATAGCCCTTTTCAATCAAGGGGCGCATGTAGCGGTAAAAGAAAGTCAGCATCAAGACACGGATGTGCGCGCCGTCCACGTCCGCGTCCGTCATGCAGACGATGCGGTGGTAGCGCAGCTTGGACAGGTCAAACTCATTGCCAATGCCGCAACCAAAGGCGGTGATCATGTTTTTGATTTCTTCGTTCATCAAAACGCGATCCAGGCGGGTTTTTTCAACGTTGAGAATTTTGCCACGCAGGGGCAAGATGGCCTGATAGTGCCGATCGCGGCCGGATTTGGCGGAGCCGCCAGCGGAGTTGCCCTCCACCAAAAAGATCTCGCACTTGGCCGGGTCGGTTTCCGAGCAATCCGCCAATTTGCCAGGGAGGGAGGCGGATTCCAGGACGGATTTGCGCCTGGCGATGTCCTTGGCCTTGCGCGCGGCCTCACGCGCCCGGGCTGCGCCCAGGCAACGGTCCAGAATGACGCGGGAGACGGCGGGGTTTTCCTCCAGGTAGGCGCCCAGGTGCTCAGTCACCAGGCCGTCCACGATGCCCCTGACCTCAGAGTTGCCCAGTTTGGACTTGGTCTGGCCTTCAAACTGCGGCTCCTTGAGCTTGACGGAAACCACAGCGGCCAAGCTCTCCCTCACATCCTCGCCCTTTAAGTTGCTATCCGCTTCCTTTAGGAATTTATAGCGGCGGCCATAATCATTGATGGTGCGCGTAAGGGCGGAATAAAAGCCCACCAGGTGGGTGCCGCCATCTGGCGTGCGCACGTTGTTGGCGAAGGCATAGGTATTTTCCTGGTAGGAATCATTGTATTGCAGGGCCACTTCAACCGCGATGTCGTTCTTTAAGCCCTCAACATAGATGGGGTCCGGGAAGAGGGGGGTGCGGTTTTTGTTGATATAGGCGACAAACTCCACAATGCCGCCCTTGTAGTGAAAGCTCTTGCTCTCCGCTACTTCGGGGCGCTCATCGGTGATGTCAATGCGGATGCCTTTGTTGAGGAAGGCCATCTCCCTAATGCGGGAGGCCAACACATCAAAACGGAAGACGGCATCCGGCTCAAACACGCCGTCTGGGTTTTGTTCTGAGCGGATGTCCGGCCAGAAGCGCACGGTGGTGCCAGTGCGGTCGGTTTCGCCCATGACGCGCAGGTCATACTCGATCTTGCCGCGCTTGTATTCCTGCTGGTAGATTTTGCCGCTCTGGTGGACCAAGACCTCCATATGGTTGGAGAGGGCGTTGACCACCGAGGCGCCCACGCCGTGCAAGCCGCCAGAAACCTTGTAGCCATCCCCGCCAAACTTGCCGCCGGCGTGCAGGACCGTTAAGCAGACCTCCACCGCGGGGCGCTTTAGTTTGGGATGCAGGCCAATGGGGAAGCCGCGGCCG
>CAYOOZ010000234.1:0-1853 GCA_964405705.1 uncultured Christensenella sp. | reverse complement strand
ACGCGATTTATCCAGTGTTTTCAATGGGTTTAGGGATTTTCAGCAGGCCCTAGTTAATTGCATATTTTGCATATGCAAAGAGGATGGTAAAACTGGTTTGATTACTTCCATTGTTTTTATGAGGGTTTCAGACAAAGGTGGATGCATATTGATAAGTGGGTCATTTTTGTCCCAGTCGGGTAATTCCGTTCATGTCAAATTATTAATCCCAGTTTATGTATTTGAATCAAGGGAAAAATGAGGTAAACAGGATATGGAACATGAATCACCTTTCATATTGCTGGTCAGAATCTGCCCAGCTGCACAACTCGACCAAATGAAGGAGGAACACATGAGCAAGGTATACATCGCCGCGGCCAAGAGGACAGCCATTGGCTCTTTTTTGGGCGCACTGTCCGGGTCGAACGCAGCAGACCTGGGCGCTCTGGTCGTTAGACAGGTTTTGCAGGACGCGAACATCAAGCCTGAGATGGTGGATGAGCTGATTTGCGGCAACATCCTCTCTGCCGGTCTTGGACAAAGTGTCGGCCGCCAGATCGCGGTCAAAGCCGGGATCCCGGTTGAGGTCTGCGCTTATACCTTAAATATGCTCTGCGGCTCTGGCATGAAGGCCGTCTTAAACGCTGTGGCCGCCATCAAGGCAGGCGACGCGGATATCATTGTGGCTGGCGGCGTTGAAAACATGTCCACCGCCCCCTACCTTCTGCCCAAGGAGACCCGCAAGGGCATCAAGATGGGCGCTTTCCAGGTGGAAGACCACTTGATCAAGGACGCGCTGACTGACGCTTTTGACAACATCCATATGGGCGTGACAGCCGAGAACGTGGCCAAGCGCTTTGACATCACCAGGGAGCAGCAGGACGCTTTTGCTTATGCCTCCCAACAAAAAGCCATTAAGGCTGTGGACGAGGGCGCGTTTGATGAAGAAATCGTGCCTGTGACCGTCAAGGTCGGGCGGGAGGAAGTCACCTTCAACAGGGATGAATACCCCAACCGTGGCACCAACCTGGAAAAGCTGGCCAAATTGCGCCCCGCCTTCCAAAAGGACGGCACCGTGACCGCGGGCAGCTCCTCTGGTATCAATGACGGCGCTTCCTTTGTGGTTTTGGTCAGCGAAAAGGCTTTAAAAGAGCACAACCTCACCCCCATCGCCGAAATCCTGGGCCTTGGCCAGGGCGGCGTTGAGCCCAACGTGATGGGCTTGGGCCCCGTGCCCGCCATTGGCAAGGCTTTGAAGAAAGCCAACATGAAGCTTTCTGAGATGGAATTGATTGAGCTCAACGAGGCCTTTGCCGCCCAGTCCCTGGGCGTGGTGCATGAATTGAGCCAGGAGCATGGGATGAGCCAGGAAGCCATCATGGAAAAGACCAACATCTTTGGCGGCGCCATTGCCCTGGGCCATCCGGTAGGCGCGTCCGGCAACCGGATTCTGGTCACCTTGTTGCACGGCCTAAAGCGCACTGGCAAGAAAATCGGCCTGGCCTCCCTGTGCATCGGGGGCGGCATGGGCACAGCTGTTATTGTCAAACTGGTTTAACAATCAACTTAGATAGATAAAGAAAGAGGTAGAAAAATGAGGCTTGAAGGTAAAATCGCCATCATCACCGGCGGCGCCAAAGGTTTGGGTGGAGAAATGGCCCAGCTGTTTGCCAAGGAAGGCGCAAAGGTGGTCGCGGCGGACATGGCGCCATTGACCTTTGAAAATGCGAACGTGGAATACTACCAGCTCAATGTCACGGACCCCGCCGCCTGTGAAGCCCTGACCAATTATGTCAAGGAAAAGTACGGCCGCGTGGATATCCTGGTCAACAACGCCGGCATCACCAAGGACGCCATGACCCGCAAGATGACCG
>CAYOOZ010000233.1:0-1856 GCA_964405705.1 uncultured Christensenella sp. | reverse complement strand
TACTCGCGCCATTTATCTGATCGCAAGCCCGGCGAGCCGCCCTACACGCTGATCGACTATTTCCCGGACGACTTCCTCTTGATGATCGACGAATCGCATGTTTCGATCCCGCAGATCGGTGCGATGTACAATGGCGATCGCTCCCGCAAGCAATCGCTGATCGACTATGGTTTCCGACTGCCCTCGGCCTTCGATAACCGGCCGCTGCGCTTCGAAGAGTTCGAACAGAAGGTCGGGCAGCAGATCTATGTCAGCGCCACGCCGGATTTGAGCGTGCCCAACAAGAACATGGAGTCTCTGGCCGTCGCCATCGCGCTGGCCAACCCTGAAAACTTCTATTCTCAGTTCAGCATTGATTTTTCGGAGAACAAGTTTTATGCCCGTGCTGTGCAGCTGGTTGAAAAGACCATGCCCGGTTTTGAGGAATTGGATGTCCTTTTCCATCAGCCCATGTGGGATTTGGAGCATTATGGCGATGCGCTGTATGCCGTCTCCCAGGAGGGGGCCGACCCCTATGATGAGATCAAAAAGATCGATTGACAGTATTCAAAAGAACCGCCCCAGGCAATCAGCCCGGGGCGATTTTTTATGGTGACTTGCTCTAAATACGATTGAAGTAGTTGAGGAAGCTTTCACCGGCAATGGCTTTCACATTCTCCTCGCTATAGCCGCGTCTTGAAAGGCCCTCAAGCAGCTTTGGAAAATCCTCGGGGTTCTCAAGCCCCTCTGGTTTTGATGAGATGCCGTCAAAATCGCTGCCAAAGCCCACCTTGCCTTCGCCGCCCAATTGGTGCATGTGGTCAATGTGGTCAATGACCGTGTCCATGGTGCAGGCCTGGCCTTCTTTTACGAGGAAGGCCGGGTAAAAATTGACCCCGACAAAGCCGCCCACGCGGAAAAGGTCTTTGAGCTGCTCATCCGACAGGTTGCGCGGATGCTCACATAAAGAGTAGCAGCAGGAGTGGCTGGCCATGGGCGGCGCGTCCGTGCGGTTGATGATGTCATAAAACCCGGGGATGTTAAGGTGGGATACGTCAATGGCCATTTTCTGGCGCTGCATCTCCCTGACAAAGCGCAAGCCCAGGGGCTTGAGGCCGTCGGTTTGGTTGATGGCGGCTGGTGTCGCCAGCTGGTTTTCATGGTTCCAGGTCACCCCGGCCATGCGGACGCCAAGGTGCCTGAAGCGCTCAATGTTGGTGATTTCATCACCAAAGGCTTCGCAGCCCTCAACGGACAGCATGAAGCGGGTTTCCCCCTCCCTTGCATTAGAAGGCTCATCGGTTTTGACCCAGCCTTCCTGTTCAAGTTTTGCCGCGGCCAAAAGCATCCTGTCCACATGTGCCTGGATGGCCTCCCTTCGCAAGTCCAGGCCCACAAACAGGGCCAGCACCTGCAGGCTGACACCGCCCTTTTGCAGCCTTTTCAGGCTTAAGTCGAAAGGGCCGGGCTCTCCAGCCGCTAAACGATAGAGGGTGTCCGCGTGCGCGTCACACAGGATCATTTATTGTCCATCGGGTGCGCTTTGATGTAGTCCAGCACTTCGTCCACCGTGGTGAAGCAAAGCCCGGTCACCGTGTCCGCGCAGCCGTAGTAGATGGCGATGCGGCCGGTATCCGCGTCTGTCAATGCGGCGCAGGGGAAGGTCACCCCGGGTACGTCGCCGGCTAATTCATACAGGGTCTCTGGTCCCAAGAGGTACCAGTTCCCGCGCACCTTGACCTTCCACGGCTCATCCAGATCCAGCAGGGCCGCGCCAAAGCGGTAGACATAGCCGTTGCAGGTGGTGATGACGCCGTGATAAATCATCAGCCAGCCTTCATCCGTCTCAATCGGCGTTGGGCCCGCGCCCACCTTGG
>CAYOOZ010000232.1:0-1864 GCA_964405705.1 uncultured Christensenella sp. | reverse complement strand
GGAGGCGGCCATCTTCTACCACGAGCAGCTCTGGTTGCCCCAAAACAGCAAGGCCCTGGACTATCTCCACCAAAGGGGATTGGATGATGCGGTCATCAGGCGCTTTGGCCTGGGCGTCAGCCCGGATGAGTGGGACAGCCTCTTAAACCACCTTTTGAACAAGGGCTTCACCATTGAAGAGATGCAGCAGGCAGCCCTCATCACGGTAAAGGAGAACACGCGCTATGATGTTTTCCGTGACCGGGTGATGTTCCCCATTATCAACCGCTATGGGCAAACCATTGGCTTTGGCGCCAGGGCCATGGGGCAAGCCCAGCCCAAGTACCTGAATACTTCCGACAGCCTGATTTTTAACAAGCGCTACAATGTCTACGGCATCAACCTTTTAAAAAAGTTGCTCAACCTCAATCAGCTCTACCTGGTGGAAGGGTACCTTGACGTGATTACGCTGTCCCAGTATGGCTTTGCCAATGTGGTGGCAACCCTGGGCACGGCGCTGACCAATGAGCAGGTGCGCCTGATTAAAAACTACGCGCCTGAAATCTGGGTGGCCTATGATGGGGATGAAGCTGGGCAGATGGCCAGCCTGCGTGCGCTGGACGTGCTGCAAACAGAAATGGTGACAGGGCAGGTGGTGCGCTTCCCCGAGCAAATGGACCCTGATGATTATCTGCACAAGGAGGGCGCGGCTGGATTCTCAGCCTTAAGACCCATGAGGGCCATGGCATTCCGTCTAAGCCGGCTGGAAATGCAGTATGACCTCTCTGTGGAGGACCAAAAGCGGCAATATGCCATGGAAGCTTGTAATCTCCTACAAATCATCACTGAGCCGGTTGAACTTGATTATTATTTGGGTAAGATATCATTGAAAACCGGGATTGAGAAAGATGTGCTGGGAGCGCAGGTTAAAAAAGGATGGACAAAGACGGACAGCGCCTTGACCCAGAAACCGGCTTTTGTGAAGCAGCCCCGCCAGGACAATCGCTTTGAACAGTCGGAATTTACCTTGGCAGCCCTCCTGGCCACGGGCAAGCTGCCCATTGACCTGGTCAAGGCCGATGATTTTGAGGATGAGTGCCTCAAGGCCATTGCCGCCTCCCTGATTGCAGGCAAGACCCCTGCCAACATCATGGAAGAACTGCCCGATGAGGAAAGCCGAGCCATGGCCGGGGAGCTGTTTAACCGCTTTCCGGATTTGGACCGGGACGGCACCTTGAAAGCGGCGGAGGATTGCTTAAAAAAGATCCGCCAGACCAAGCTGCAAGCCAGAATCAAGCAACTGATTGAGGAAATCAAGCACCAGGAAGGCGATCAAAAAGCCAAGAGCCTGAAGCTGATCAGCATGTTGCAGGCTGAGCTTAACAAATAACCAAACCGGCCTTAAGAAAGGAAGTGCACCCTTGGACTTCAAGTTAGACGCAAAACAGCAGGCAAAACTCGCCGAGTTTTTTGAGACTGCCAAAGCAAAGGGAGTTATCAGCTCTGAGGAGATTGTGAATTCTCTGTCAATGATTGACATTGACCCGGAGCAGTATGAAAACGTTTTGGACAGGCTGGAAACCATGGGTGTTCAAGTCAGCAAGGAAGGCGAAACCGAAAACGAAAACCCCAAGGAGGAGGAAGAGGAGGAGATTGACCTCTCTATCCCCGAGGCTGTCAACATCGATGACCCCGTCCGGATGTACTTGAAGGAAATTGGCAAGGTGCCCCTATTGACCGCTGAGGAAGAGGTGGAGCTGGCCAAGCGCATGGAGGCGGGGGATGAAACCGCCAAGCACCAATTGGCCGAGGCCAACCTGCGCCTGGTGGTCTCCATTGCCAAGCGCTATGTGGGCCGGGGAATGCTCTTTTTGGACCTGATTCA
>CAYOOZ010000231.1:0-1872 GCA_964405705.1 uncultured Christensenella sp. | reverse complement strand
CAGCGTGACATGGTAAACGGAGTCCAAAGTTGCGAACTTGATTTGACAGTACCTGCTTGGTGAGCGATGGCAAGAGCCAATCATAATATTTAAAATCTCAAAATGGTTCTGGAATGGCGTGTTGGGTGAACTGTATGGAGGGTCCTCAGAGACAAGAATATCGCTGGATATTCAAGAGCTTATGGAATGGATTCTGCACAACGGGCACGAACCTTCTACCGTCCGCACCGCCACCTTCAACGCTGACAGACTCAATACACTCAAATCCAGGAACAGTGCCGCATACAAAGGCATCAATGTGCTCATCCAGAGAGAAGGGGCCCGGGACTTTTTCTGGAAAGCGAAAATTCAGGATTTGAGTGAGACAGATTGGGAAGAAAATAGATTGGATATCCATCATATTTTCCCGAAGGATTGGTGTGCCAAGAGAGGAATTTCGGCTAACAGTTATAACTCCATTCTGAATAAGACGGCCATTTCCTATAAGGCAAATCGAATGATTGGCAACAAACCTCCCTCCATCTATTTGGAGCAGATTCAAAAACACGGCAATGTCCAGCTTTCTGATGCAGAAATGAATCATGTTTTGGAGTCTCACTGCATCGAGCCCATTGCACTGAGGTTGGATGATTATGATGAGTTCTTAAAGAGCCGAGCTGACTTAATCATCCGGAAAATTGAAATGGCCATCGGAAAATCTGTGGTCAAAATCAAGGAGTATCAGGAAAACTACTTTGACCCAGATGAAGAGAATTAAAACACAGGGGACGTGTGTCTGTGTTTTAACCTTGCCATGGGTGCCTGAAGAATCGCTTCATCATAACTTCTGCCAGAGCAAGCCTTGGTATCTATAGAAAAAGGAGCGGCATCTTACCGCTCCTTTAACAATACAAATCTAAAAACCTACTTCAGCCGCTCTTCCAGCTGCTCAAGCTGCTCCTTTAATTCCACGGGCAAGCGGTCAAGGCCCGCGTAATAGGCTTTGATGGCCTCAACTTCCTGCCGCCAGTCCGCTTGATTGACTTCCAGGAGGGCGGGCAGGTTCACGCCCGTGAGCCCGTCTATGTTGATGTCCCTGTCCTTGGGCAGGTTGCCAATGGGGGTCTTTACCGCGTCCACTTCGCCGTTTAAGCGCCTTACAATCCAGTCCAGCACGCGCACATTGTCCCCAAAGCCGGGCCAGAGGAACTTGCCGTCCGCACCCTTTAGGAACCAGTTGACGTGATAGATGCGGGGCAGCTTTTCCTTGTCTGTACTTTTGCCGATATCCAGCCAGTGGCGCAGATAATCGCCCATGTTGTACCCTGCAAAGGGCAGCATGGCAAAGGGGTCGCGCCTCACCTGGCCGATTTTGTCAGAGATGGCGGCGGCCGTGATTTCAGAGCCCATCACGCTGCCCAAGAAAACGCCGTGCTCCCAATCCCTGCTCTCCATCACCAGGGGCACAACCTTGGGGCGGCGCCCGCCAATCAGCATGGCGGAGATGGGCACGCCCTCGGGCTTTTCCCAGTCCTTGGAGATGGCGGGGCACTGGCTGGCGGCCACGGTGAAGCGCGCGTTGGGGTGGGCGGCGTTTTTGCCGCTTTGCGGCGTCCAGTCCTGGCCCTGCCAGTCAATCAGGTGGCTGGGGGCTGGCGTGCCGATGCCCTCCCACCACGCATCGCCCTCATCCGTTAAGGCCACGTTGGTGAAGATGGTGTTGGTTTCAATGGTGTGCATGGCATTGGGGTTGGAGGCATAGCTGGTGCCAGGGGCTACGCCAAAGAAGCCTGCTTCCGGGTTCACGGCGTAAATGCGGCCGTCCTCGCCCTTCCTGAGCCAGGCGATGTCATCCCCCAGGGTTTCCACCGTGTAGCCGGGCAGGGTGGGCAC
>CAYOOZ010000230.1:0-1893 GCA_964405705.1 uncultured Christensenella sp. | reverse complement strand
GCAGCGTGACATGGTAAACGGAGTCCAAAGTTGCGAACTTGATTTGACAGTACCTCACCTGGTCAATGATGTCAACTACATTATCATAGAACTTAAGCTTTAGGTCAATCTCCCCGTTATTGACTGTGAAAGCATCCGCATTGGCCATCAAGTCAGCCAGCTTGCCCATGGATTCTTGCCAGCTCTTGGAGCGCCAGGAAGATACCTCGCTCCCATCCGCCCTTGTCCAGCCCATATCAAGGGAAGTGAGCAGGTCAGATATCGTGCTCCTCAACACTTCAGGCACGGAATGCCTCTTGTCAGGGGACACCAGCCAGCGGTTCAGGTCCTTGGCCGTGCGCTCAATGCGCTCAATGCGCTTGCCGCGCTCCGTCCTGCTCTGCGCCTTCTCCCTGTAGTCAGTCTGCCACTGCTGTTTGTCCGCCTTCATCCGGGCTTCAATGGCCGCGCGCTCCCTGGTCATAATGTCCTTGAGCGGTTTGGAGTTGTGCAGGTTTAAGAGGATGCGGTCAGCGCTGTCCAGCTTGCGGGTCAGGTCGGCTATTTCTGCCTTCACATCTGCCTTTAGCTTGGTGTCCCCGCCGCTCTTGTTGAGCTCCCGCAGCTCGTTTTGTTTGTCAATCAGCAAGTTATCAATCCTGTCAAACAAGTCCACCTGCTTCTTGTAGGAGGCCACACGCTTGCGCTCCGCATCCGTCTTGGCCACTTTGCCAAACGCGCCAGAGAGGATGCCGCGCGGGGTGGGCGTGCCGTCTGAGTAAGAATCTCGGCTGTTAAACCTGATGTCCGGGTCTGTGGTCGGGTTCTGGTTGTCCACATTCTTGATCTGCTCCGAATAAAACGGGATCGCAACCATGTGGTCAAAGCCACCGCGCTTCCCGCCCCGGTCAAAGATGCCGTCATAGCCCTGTTCTTTTAAGTAGTCCGTCACATAGTCCGGGATGCTGGTCCATGCGCCGCTGCTACCGTCCTTCAGATCGCGCCTGAGCGTCTCAATGAACTGTGCTGGGGTCTTGTTGCGCTTGTCCCAAAAGTCAGCGACAATGTCACTCTGTCGCCATTCAACGCCAGCGGTCGCTTTTTCAAGACCGTCAATGAACTCACTGGTAATATCCTCAACGACAAACGGATTGGTGATATTCAGGTAGGTTTCATAAACCTTCTCGTTCTTTGCCTCGGAATCAAGGAAGATTGTGGCTTCCATGCCCTTGGCTTGGAGTGCGCTTGTCACCCCAGTCAGGTCCAGCACCTGCAAGAAGTCACCCTCGTTGTTGTACAGGGTGCCGCTATAAAGCCATTCTTCAATCAAGGCGGCAATGGCGTTCCCGCGCTTCTCTCTTAATGCATACTCAAAGTTGCCAAGGCCGCTCTTGTTCCCAAATTCCAGTTCAAAGCCGCCATCATCGTCCTGGGTTAGTTGCCCGGCCTTCCTGATGATGTCCCGGCGCTGCGCCTCGTTAAGGAATATCCAGGCATCCCCAATGGCAATGTCCTTGCCCTTGTGGGTCGTTCTAAATTGCGTGTCATAGGTGTCATAGCGCTCATCATTGACCAGGCTGGTGTCCCGTTTGTCATGGCTATACCTGTCCGCAATGTCCTTGCTATCCGTAAAGAAGGCCATCGGGCCGCTGGTGGCGCGGGTCGGATCAAAGTAATTGCCCACTCGGTCACCGCGCGCCGTCCCATGGTACATCGGTTTCAGATTGCCCGCTTCGTCCCTGACCTTGCTGTCTTTGAAGTACTCCTGCTGCTCCTGGCTCAAGGCGCGGCCTGTGCTGTCCCGGGCAGAGAACCTGATATCCGGGTCGCTGGTGGGGTTCGCATTGGTTACGGACTTTATTTGTTCGGGATTAAGCGCTACATACACGTCGCCTGTATCCCCGCCGTATGAGT
>CAYOOZ010000229.1:0-1929 GCA_964405705.1 uncultured Christensenella sp. | reverse complement strand
AGCTTGTCCTCCAGGGTGATGCGGGAAAAGAAGACCTTGTAGCCAGCCTGAGTCAGCTGATAGTACACATCCTGCGCCAGGGCGCTGTCCGGCGTCCTGGTGCCAGCCTCGCTGGTTTCCTTGTAGCAGATGAACACATCATAGGGCTGCTCCTGGGCGGACAGGGCCAGGATGCCCTTTTGGATGTCGGCAATCTTCTTTGCTTCTTCCTCATAGAGGCTGCGGCTGTAACCATCCGGCGCGTGTTCCAGGGCTGCCAAGTAGTCCGCGTCGTTAAAGATGCTGCTTAGCTGCACCCGGTGGCAGGTAGGAACCCGCTCATGGGTGACAGGGTCCTCCACATATTCAATGCCATAGCGGGACAGCACCACACCCCAATGCGCCTCGGCATCCGTATCATCCTGGTTGAGGATGCTTTCATAAGCTGCGATGGCCTTGTCAAACTCCCCCTGCCTACGGAAGTGGTTGGCACGGTTGAACAAATTAGCTCGCTGCTCATCCGATACCCGGGGCAGGGTCATGGTGCTGCCACAGGAATCGCAGGTGCCGTGGAATTGGTCTTCACTGGTCTGGATATCACCGCCGCACATTTTGCATTTGAGGATGGTCATGTCTCTCATTGCTCCTTGAAAGTGTAATTTTCTTGCTTTACCATCTCATCTAACCACTCAAAACGCTGATGAATCTGAACCTGTGTTCATCAAAATGATGTCTCTAATATTGTCAGCATTGCTCGATGGTATGATTGGAGCAACAACAACTTGACTTAAATAGTTACCTGAGTCATACTTGTCACTCAGTTTTAACCTATCCAATACCTTATTCTTCACGTTGTCTTGGTCATATTTTGCTAGATCATCATTATATTCAAAATAAATGAGTTTCCGACCATTTTCCTTGATAAAATTACGTATCATCGCATTAATGTGATTATCGTTCTCACATAGTGAATAACCGATCATTACCAAAACATCGATTGAGTCCAAGTACTCAAGCGCTTTGGCATACTGCCTCATCTGATACGGTTCTACAATCGGTTTTAATGGTGCTTGCGTTAGAATATATGGAAAAACTATAACATCATCAGGAATCTGATTCTTAGATAAATCAATTGTTTCAAGAGTACGAGGTAGTTCAAACCTTGAAAGTTCACCAGATAGAAACACTGTATTTTGATTGCCAAAAACACTTCTTGCAAAAGGTGTATAATTTGTGGTTAAAACACAGTAAGGGTTGAGTTGCCTCAATTCTAGGTAATAGTTAATGCCATCGGCATATTGATAATCTATTGTATCATCTGTGAAATCCAAACCATTATAGATGTAATCTATAATCTCAAATAAATGTTGAATTGCAAATAAGTAAAAATCGTTATTTAAAACGGCATTGGGGTAACGCGATGTTCTTTCCAACAATGGTTTTAGAATTGAAAAAAAGGCGCTCCAAAAGTAATTCACAAGACGCCAAAACTTCACATTGCCAGCTTTTCGAGGGCTTATAATTGTTGAAAAATCTTTTTCAATAGCTCCATAAAACGATAGATTTTGAATCAGACTGGTGTAAGTTTGGGTGTCTTTTTCAATAACGATGTTTTGATATGCACTGGAATATGCGGCACGAAACCGTTCTCTTGCCCTTTTAAGATCATCATTTGTTAAGGAATCCTCCTCATAATAGGCATCAATTACAACTTTTGAAGCAGGGTCTGGATTATTGATTTTAAGGCAATCTCTTGCTGCGCGATACATGATGTCAAAAAAAGTATTGCTGTCTTCGTTGAAAATGAAAATCTTTTTGTACAATGTTTCTCAGGAGAATTTTCATGCGAAGATTATTGCAATTATTCAATTCAAATAACTGAAGATCTTGTCTCAAAACCAATCAAAAAAATATTGACTACCAAAATGAACAATAGCGAAATTTTGATCT
>CAYOOZ010000228.1:0-1984 GCA_964405705.1 uncultured Christensenella sp. | reverse complement strand
GCCCCTGGATGTTCATAAGCTGTATAAAACAAAAAAAGAACGGGAAGAGAAGATTCAATCCCTCATGGAACTGGTAGGCTTATCCAGTGAGCAATCCACGCGCTACGCGCATGAGTTCTCAGGCGGCCAGCGCCAGCGCATCGGGATTGCAAGGGCCCTGGCCTCCAACCCTGAGTTCATCGTCTGTGACGAGCCGGTGAGCGCGCTGGACGTGTCCATTCAGGCCCAGGTCATCAACATGCTGGAGGATTTGCAAAACCGCCTGGGGCTGACTTACCTGTTCATCGCCCATGACTTAAGCGTGGTCAAACACATTTCTAACCGTATCGCGGTGATGTACCTGGGCCATCTGATTGAACTGGCCTCCTCCGTGGACCTGCACCGTGATCCCTTGCACCCCTACACCCAGTCCCTCCTCTCCGCTGTGCCCATCCCGGACCCGGAGAAGGCAAGGCGCGCTAACCGCATTGTCTTGGGCGGCGAGGTGCCAAGCCCCTTAAAGGTGCCCACCGGCTGCCCGTTTAGGACCCGCTGCCACAAGGCGCAGGACATCTGCGCAAAGGAACGGCCCGCCCTCACAGAACTCAAGCCCGGCCACTTTGTGGCCTGCCACCTGGTGTAATCCCCCGCTAATGATACGGAAACCCCGTATTTTATTAGATTCCCCAAACAAAAAAGGAGGAAACCCCGAATGAAGAAAATCGTCTCTTTACTCCTGGCCACCGTGATGCTCCTGGGCATCCTGCCCCTGGTTGCCGGCGCGGAAGGTGACACCGTCTCCCTGTTCTACGGCGGCGGCACCCCCCTGTCCATCGACCCGGCGCTCAACTCCGCTTCCTCTGGCTCCAACATCCTAAAGCTGGGCCATGCCGGCCTCATGGGCTTTAGCCTGGTGGATGGCAAGGGCGTTTTAAGCCCTGAACTGGCCGAGTCCTACACCGTGTCTGAGGACAAACTGACCTATGTCTTCACCCTGCGTGAAGGCCTGAAGTGGTCTGATGGCAAGGACTTTGTCGCCAGCGACATCGTGTCCTCCTGGAACCGCGCCGCCTCCTCCGCCCTGGGCGCTGACTATGGCTTCATGTATGACGTCATTGAAGGCTACAACGGCGGCGAAGGCCCCTTGAATGTGGTTGCGGATGACGCCGCGCGCACCCTGACCGTCAAATTGATCAACCCCACCGCCTATTTCCTGGACCTGTGCGCCTTCCCGGTGTTCTACCCGGTGCGCGCGGACGTGGTTGACAACGAAGGCGTCTGGGCCACCAGCCCCGCCACCTACATCGGCATGGGCCCCTTCCGCATGACGGAATACAAGGTGGACGACGTGATTGCCTGGGAAAAGAACCCCAACTACTGGAACGCTGAGAATGTCAAACTGGCTGGCGTGAACTGCTACCTGTCTGAGGACAACGCCGCCATCCTGACCGCCTTTGAAAATGACACCGCCCACTTCATCAACGCCATCAGCCCGACGGAATATCCCCGTCTGCAGGAAAACTATCCTGGCCAGCTGGTCTTTGGCGATTACCTGGGCACCTACTACGTGCTGTTTAACGTGTACAAGGACGTCTCCCCCGCTGGCAAGCAGCTGAGCGTGCAGGAACAGTCCCGCGCCCGCTTTGCCCTGGGCCAGATGGTGGACCGCCTGACCCTGGTGGAATATGTCACCCAGGGCGGCCAGGTGGCCGCGACCGGCTTCTACCCCGCGACCTTGGGCGATGGCCTGAACCTGGATGTCCGCTCCGCTGAGGTCTATGGCAAGTGGTACACCGGCACCAATGAGCCCTCCTCTGAGAACGAAGCCTACACCGTGGACCAGGTGGAAGCCGTCAAGACCTTGATCGACCTGGGCTATGCCCACACCGGCACTGTTGAAGCGGGCGATGTGCAGTTCACTGACTTCCCCAACATCGACTTTGCCTTCAACAACTCCGGCGCCAACGCCCTGATCATCCAGTACATCCAGGAAATCTGGAACTCC
>CAYOOZ010000227.1:1613-2012 GCA_964405705.1 uncultured Christensenella sp. | reverse complement strand
GACATGAACGCCCACTTCCTGGGCGATGTCATCAGGCGCTATGACCATGTCCACCTGGGCATGGCGGTGGACACCCCGCGCGGGCTGATGGTGCCTTCCATTTATGACGCGGATTTAATGAATTTAAAGCAGCTGTCTGATTCCGCCAAGTCCCTGGGCAAGGCCGCCCAGGCTGGCAGCATCAACCCCGACCTCTTGACCGAGGGCACCTTCACCGTGTCCAACCTGGGCGCCCTGGGCATTGAATCCTTCACCCCCATCATCAACCCGCCGCAGGTGGGCATCCTGGGTGTGGACAACGTGATTGAGCGCGTGCGCACGGTGAACGGGCAGATCACAGTCTACCCAGCCCTGGGTCTGTCCCTGACCTATGACCACCGCGCGGTGGACGGCGCGCCG
>CAYOOZ010000227.1:0-1603 GCA_964405705.1 uncultured Christensenella sp. | reverse complement strand
GGCCTCCCGCTTCCTAAAGGACCTGGTCACAGCGCTTGAAAACATCGACGTGCTGCTGGCCAATTAAGGGGAGGATGGAAAAATGAGCTATGATCTGATTATTTTGGGTGGCGGCCCCGCGGGCTACCTGGCGGCGGAGCGCGCCGGTGGCGCCGGGCTTAAAGTCGCCCTGTGCGAGGAGCGTTCCCTGGGCGGTGTGTGCTTAAACGAGGGCTGCATCCCCACCAAGACCTTGCTCTACTCCGCCAAGCTGTATGACGGCGTGCGCCATGGTGAAAAATACGGCGTGCGCGCGGAAGGGCTCACCATTTCCCATGAGGATGTCATCAAGCGCAAGGCCAAGGTGGTGCGCGCGCTGGTGGCCGGTGTCAAATCCCAGATGAAGGCCAGCAAGGTGGATGTGTTCATGGACCGCGGCGTCATCAAGGGCCGTGAGGGCCAGGACTTTGCCGTGCAGGCGGGTGAAAACACCCTCTTGGGCAAGCGCCTGCTGATTGCGACGGGATCCTCTGCCGCCGTGCCGCCCATTGACGGGCTCAAGGCTGGCCTGGAAAAAGGTTTTGTGCTGACCAACCGGGAGATTTTGGATTTAAAGGAAAAGCCAGAGCGCCTGTGCGTCATTGGCGGGGGCGTCATCGGCCTGGAGTTGGCCAGCTATTTTAACTCCATTGGCACCAAGGTGTCCGTGGTGGAGATGCTGGACCACATCGCCGGGGAAACCGACCAAGACCTGGTCAAAATCCTCAAAGCCGACCTGGAAAAGAAGGGCATCGTCTTTGAGCTCAACGCCAGGGTGACCAGCGTCTCGCAAACCGCGGTGCACTATGAGCAAAACGGCGAAAACAAGCAGATAGAGGCGGACAAGGTCCTCCTTTCCATTGGCCGGCGCGCCAACACAAGGGACATCGGCTTGGAGAGCATCCAGGTGATGGTGGAGCGTGGCGCTGTGGTAACTGATGATAAAATGCAGACCAACATCCCGGGCGTTTATGCCGCGGGCGATGTAAACGGCCGCAGCATGCTGGCCCACACCGCCTACCGCGAGGCAGAGGTCGCCGTCAACAACATCCTGGGCCAAAAGGATTTGATGCGCTATGACGCCATCCCGGCGGTGCTCTACACCAACCCAGAAATTTCCTCTGTGGGTGAAACCGAGGCCACAGCCAGCAAAAAGGGCCTGCCGTACAAGACCGTGCAATTGCCCATGCAGTACGCCGGGCGCTATCAGGCGGAAAACGAGGGCGGGCGCGGCATTATGAAGCTATTGGTCAATCCCGTTTCAGAGCGCGTGATTGGCTGCCACCTGTTGTGCAATTATTCCTCTGAGTTCATTGTCTTAGTCGCGGCCTTCATCACCCAGGGGATGACGCTTGGCCAGATCAAGAAAATTGTGTTCCCGCACCCCACTGTCTCAGAAATCGTGCGCGAGGCAGTCTTTCAGTACAAGGAGGAGGAAAAATGAGCAAGCAACTGGCAATCACCCCCAAACAGGCGCGGACCAAGGGCGTCTTGACCACCCCGGACATCCCGGTGAACGTCTATCAAAAGACGGTCAAGGATGAGAAGAAGAACTACAAAAAGGAAGAGTTTCTCAACATCTACC
>CAYOOZ010000226.1:0-2074 GCA_964405705.1 uncultured Christensenella sp. | reverse complement strand
CGCCGCGCTTGGTGTAGCGGGTTAAGGCGATACGGGCGGATTCAATCTGTTGGCTGGTGACCCAGCAGGGGTCCATGGCGACTAAGCCGTACTCGCCGTAGGCGAGGAAATTGCCGCGCATGGCTTTGCCCTTCATGCGGCCGCGGAAAACCTTGCGGCGCTTGACACGTTTTGGCATCAACATGGTTTATTTGCCTCCTTCCGGGCGAACGGCTGCTCTGTTCTTGGCCTGGGGAAGAACCTGGCCCTTGTAGATCCAGACTTTCACGCCAAGGCGGCCGTAGGTGGTCTTGGCTTCGGCGAAGCCGTAATCGATGTTGGCGCGCAGGGTCTGCAGCGGGATGGAGCCCTCATGGTAGTGCTCGGTCCTGGCGATGTCTGCGCCGCCCAGGCGGCCGGAAACGGCGGCCTTCATGCCCTTGGCGCCCGCGCGCATGGTGCGCTGGATGCTCTGCTTGATGGCGCGGCGGAAAGAGATGCGCTTTTCAAGCTGCTGGGCGATGTTCTCGGCGACCAACTGGGCATCGGTGTCCGGGGTCTTGATTTCGACCACGTTGATGGTGACCGGGCGGCCAACCATCTTTTCCACAAAGGCCTTGAGCTCTTCAATGCCCTTGCCGCCACGACCGATGATCATGCCGGGCTTGCCGGTGAAAAGGTTGATGGTCATGCGCGCGGCAGAGCGCTCAATATCGATGCGGCTGATGCCGGTGGCGTAATACTTGTCTTTCAAGGTCTCGCGGATTTTGTGGTCTTCCACCAGGTAGTTCGCGAAATCCTTTTTATCGGCGTACCAGCGCGTGCTCCAGTCGAAGATGACGCCGACACGCGCGCCGTGGGGATTAACTTTCTGACCCATTTGCTGAAACCTCCCTTATCGTTTGTCCAGCACGACGCTGAAATGGCTGGTGCGGCGCAGCATCTGGGATGCGCTGCCGCGGGCCTTGGGCATAAAGCGCTTGAGCGTCGGGCCGGGGTTGGCGTAGATTTCAGCGACATACAGGGTGTCACGGTCCATCTCCAGGTTGTTCACGGCGTTGGCCGCGGCGGACTCGATGAGCTTAAACAGCACAGGGGAGGCCGCGTGCGGGGTCAGCCTTAAGATGGCCAGGGCTTCGGCCAGGTCCTTGCCGCGCACCT
The DNA here is from genome assembly GCA_964405705.1 of uncultured Christensenella sp. Classification (GTDB taxonomy): domain Bacteria; phylum Bacillota; class Clostridia; order Christensenellales; family Aristaeellaceae; genus UBA6115. Next base: position 934 of record CAYOOZ010000226.1, on the reverse strand, counting down.
GGTCTACAATCAGCTTCGCCTTGCGGGAGGAGATGCGGATGTGCTTGACACTCGCGTGGGGGCGCTTTTCGTCGCGGGCTTTATGCAGCTCGCCTTTTTTGCTGGTGTTGCTTGCCATATTGCTCTCCTTTCCTTATCTGCGGTCTGACTTCTTTTCGCCGGCATGCCCGCGGAAGGTGCGGGTGGGGGCGAACTCGCCAAGCTTGTGGCCGACCATGTCCTCGGTGACGTACACGGGCACATGCTTGCGGCCGTCATGGACGGCAATGGTGTGGCCGACGAAGTCCGGGAAAATGGTGCTGGCGCGGGACCAGGTCTTCAAAACGGATTTCTTTCCGGATTTGTTGAGTTCTTCAACGCGCTTGAGGAGTCTTTCTTCTACGAAAGGTCCTTTTTTCACTGAACGGCTCATGCTGTGAGGGGGCCTCCTTTCATCCTTTGGAGCTTACTTTTCGTTGATGCGCTTGACAATCAGACGGTTGGAATACTTCTTGTGCTTGCGGGTTTTCAGGCCAAGCGCTGGCTTGCCCCAGGGGGTAACAGGGGCCGGCAGGCCGATGGGGGACTTGCCCTCACCACCGCCGTGGGGGTGGTCCACCGGGTTCATCACGACGCCGCGCACGGTGGGGCGGATGCCCATGTGGCGCTTGCGGCCGGCTTTGCCGATGCGGATGTTCTCATGATCGGTGTTGCCGACGGTGCCGATGGTGACCTGGGAGTTGAGGGGGAGCTTGCGGATTTCACCGGAGGGCAGGCGCACCTGGGCATAGCCGCCTTCCTTGGCCATCAACTGGGCATATACGCCAGCAGAGCGGACCAACTGCCCGCCTGCGCCGGGGCGCAGCTCCAAGTTGTGGATGAGGGTGCCTGTGGGGATGGCGGACAGGGGCATGGCGTTGCCGGGCTTGATGTCCGCGCCTTCGCCAGCCACCAC
>CAYOOZ010000225.1:0-2103 GCA_964405705.1 uncultured Christensenella sp. | reverse complement strand
AGGGGACCGCCGCCCTGCTCATACTCATTCAGGAAAACGCCCCAGGTGGGCACGGCGCGGCGGCGTACGGCGTTAGCTTTGGCAAAATAAATCTCGCCCAGCTCGCCGGCTTCCATGGCGCTCTTTAGGTACATGCTGTCCGCGCGGTAGCGGCTCTGGTAGCCAACGGTCAGCAGTTTGCCGGTTTCCTTGGCGGCCTTGAGCATTTTTTGCGCTTCTTCATAGTTAATGGCCATGGGCTTTTCGCACATCACGTGCTTGCCCGCGTGCAGGGCGTCAACTGTGATAAAGCTGTGGCTGCGGTTGGGGGTGCAGACATAGACCGCGTCCAAGTCCAACTTCAGCAGATCCTTATAATCGGTGAAGACCTTGGCATCCTTGGTGCCAAATTTCTCGGCGGTCTGGACTGCGCGTTCTTCAATGATGTCACAAAAGGCAACCACATCAGCCTTGCCCACTGTTTTAATTGAGGGCAGGTGTTTGTTGTTTGCGATTCCGCCGCAGCCAATGATGCCAAGCCTTAATTTCTCCATGGTAAACCTCCGGTAAAAATGTTTTCTTTATTATAGGTCATCTTCCTGATTTTGTCATTGTTTTTGGGGTGCAATCCGGTTCGATTTTCTTTTTACAAGAAGGATGATGAAATGGGGCGTCTGAACCGTTATAATGTCAGCAGCACCGAAAGGAAGTTTTAAATGAAACGATTCATCGCGCTGTTTTGCGTGCTCTTGCTCCTGGTTTCCCCGGCCCTGGCCCAAACCTTTGAAACGCTTTCCATAGGCGCTTCCGGAGAAATGGTCACCAAATTGCAACAACGCCTGCTGGACGCAGGGTTTTTGGATACCCTGCCAGATGGAAAATACGGCAAGGGGACGGCGCTGGCTGTCACCAAGGCGCAAACCGCCCTGAAGGAAAAAGGGCACAGCCTGACAGTGGACGGCGTCGCCGGCCAGGCCACCCAGCAGCTGCTCTTTGATGATACGGTCATGCGCCCCTTCATTGATTTTTCAAAGGGCGCTATAGGCAAGCGCGTCATGGACGCGCAGACCCGGCTGATTGACCTAAAGTTCTTGGATGGGGTGGCTGACGGCCACTTTGGCGAGCAGACCTTTTTGGCCCTTTCAGCCTTTCAGGAGCACCTGCTGCGGCACCAGGCCAAGGATATCCAGGTCAATGGCGTCATGGACGCCGCCTCCCGGCACTGGCTCAGCCCGGACACTGATTTATCCGCCTTTGATATCAAAGCGCCGGAGTTTTTTGACAAGTCCAAACCGCTTTCCTTAACGGATGAATACCTCAATTCAAAGGGCGCTATTCTGGCGGATGCCAGGACGGGGCGCATCCTCTTTGCCAAAAACGCGGAGGAACGGCTCTACCCGGCCAGCACCACCAAGATGATGACCCTGCTGTTGGCGCTTGAGCGCGGCAAACTGGACGAGGTGGTGGAGTTGCCAGCATCCACAGGCCAGATCGCCAAGGATTCCTCCTTGGTGCCGGTCTATCCGGGTGAAAAGATGACCATGCGGGATTTGCTCTATGGCTTGATGCTGCGCTCCGGCAATGACGCGGCCAACGCGATTGCTGAAATCTGCGCAGGCTCTGTGGAACAGTTTGTCGCCCAGATGAACCTCAAGGCGCAAAAACTTGGGATGAAGGGCACCAATTTTACCAACCCACATGGCTACCATGATTCAGCCCACTATACCACCGCCAAGGATTTGATGATCCTGGCCTTCACCGGCATGGCTAACCCGGATTTCAAAGCCATTGTGTCCTCCTTAAGCTATACGATGCCCGCCACCTCCAAAAGAGACATTCTGGGCATCTACAACACCAATGAGCTGTTGAGCCAATCTTCCCCCTACTACTATAAAGAAGCCTATGGCATCAAGAGCGGCTATACCAAGGCGGCAGGGTTTTGCTATGCCGGCGCCGCGCAAAGGGGGGATGAGGTGCTCTACGCCGTCATCTTAAAAAGTCGCACGCGCAACCGCGGCTGGGAGGACATGGCCAGGCTTTTTGACTTTGGCTTTGCCACCCTTCAAAAGTAATTAGGGCCTGCTGAAAAAAGTGATTCGCGCTATGGTCGTTCCTTCAAACAGC
>CAYOOZ010000224.1:0-2137 GCA_964405705.1 uncultured Christensenella sp. | reverse complement strand
TTTCTCTTATTACTCGTTTCTCCCCGCTTGACTTTTCATTAGTAGTCTCTATCGATCTCCCCTTAAAATACTTATAATGGCGATGCTTCCATCAACCATAGGCGAAACCGTGTTGCAGTGAGCAAGCGGTCACCGGTCTATCCAAACGCATCTGGCTGACTAACGGCTTGGAAACGGCCAGTTAGCGGGCGCAGGAACCGGCTGTGTACCACGTGAAGACCCCAAAGCAATCGAGGCCCTCGAGACTGGCTTTGAGAATGCGCTGACCTTTCTATTGTCCCTCATTGGATTCCAGGAAGGTCTGCTCCAACAATCTGCTGGAGCGGTTAAACAAGAAGATTCTACGATGTAACTGGGTGGTTGGCTCTTTCCCAAACAGGAATCCTACTTGGGGTTGGTGGCGTTGAACCTGATAGAGAAAATGACTCATTCAGACAATTTCAAATGCGCAGTGAGCAGATCAAATCATTGAAACCTGTGTAACCCACCAAGTATATGAGAGAGCGGTAGGCCGCCGGGTTATAAGAGACGTGATTTATACCTGTTGCATCATCACATGGACGAAAAGTCGTACCGAGAAACGGTATAAATGAAAAGCAAGTCCAGAAGCAATCAATGCTTATTAAAATTCACTCATTACGTGAAGATCCTAAAAAGGAGTAGCGAAAGCCTCGGGTGATGTTTCAGGATAAGCAGCGTGGCGTCACTCAAGCCGCTGCGCCACTCCGTGCTCTCTGTCCAAGACCTTACAGTAAAAGGTTTATGTCGGCCTGCTGCCATGTGGGTCTACAAGAACCTTGATAACAAGCTTTTTTGTCACTTTGCCGGGACTTACTGGGCAATCGGGGCGGTGGAGCTCGTTTGGCAACAGGATGATGAAATCTTTTGGGTACAGCGTGCAACAGATCCCGGGTTTCATTTCCCGGTAAAACATCACGTCTTTTAACGCATCATAAGGGGATTCTATTTCCTGGTGGGTAAAGGGATGATACCAGATGGCTTCAGCGCCTTCCAGGACAACCTGGATATCCGCGTATCGGGAATGGGCTTCCCATCTGTGATTCTCCTGATCCAGTTTGGTGTCTTTTACAAATGCATACACTTCCCTGCCGTGGATGCTGATATCACCAACAGATAAAGAATTTAAATCTGTACGTAAGAGGAATTCAAGCGCGGCCTTGAAGTTCTCGCTTAGATTCAAATATTGCCATGCATTCCCCACACAGTCAAAAATCATCGCAGATCAACCTCACTTTATTAAATTCTCAAGAAACTGCGCGGTTTTCTCCTGAAAACTCTTCACGCGACGGGAGTATTCCTCAATAAATTCCGCTCTATTGAGCCCTGCGGCTGTACGGGAAAACGACAGCAGCTAGTCGCATTCATTCTGGTCCATGAACCTTGTGGCTTTCAGCAAATGAATGGCGTCCTCAGGATCAATGGCCATGAAGCCATGCTTGTCGGCATGAATGATGTCACCGGGCTTCACTTTTGTCCCAAACACCTCCACCTCCATACCCCACTTGACAGGCGTGCTGTAAGCATGGCCAACGCATAGCTGCTTGGCGATGGCCTTGAACCCAGCATTGGTCATTTCGTCCAGATCCCTGATGGCGCCGTCCGTGATAGTTCCCACACAGCCCATTGCCTTGTGCATGTTGGCGTTAATCTCTCCCCAGAAGGAACCGATGTGGGTGCAATCCAAATCCTGCACAACGACAATGATTGGCTTGGGCAAGGTTTCCAGATACTCCATGTACTCCCTTTGTGCGTTTGGGTTGTTGCGTTGGTGCTCAGCCTTACTTGGCTCAACCACAACAGTGGCTACATAACCAACCATTACACCCATCTGCTCCATGTAGTCATGGGATGGTTGTCTGTTGAATCTGCCCTCAGTCCGATCTTTCTTTGTGATTTGCTCCCAACCATTGTAAACAGATGGGGTATTCCAGCGCTTTAGGTTCAGGAGATCAGCCGGGGAAATTGTTCCTGGCATCCTGTTTCCACCTCCGTATCATTATTATCCGTTGGTTGAATTATATAAGCAGCCCCAAGCAGTGTCAATGAAACGACGTACCTTATATACATTGAGCGCGAAAACGGAGTTGTGCCTCAGATAAGAATGAGCGCGAAACGA
>CAYOOZ010000223.1:0-2174 GCA_964405705.1 uncultured Christensenella sp. | reverse complement strand
ACCAAAGCTGTACGCCTTTATGGAAAGCAGGACCTGAGGCTGGAGGAGTTTGACCTCTCCCCGGCCAATGACGATACCGTCATTTGTGAGGTCATCACCGACAGCATCTGCATGAGCAGCTACAAGGCCGCCCAATTGGGCCCAGACCACGCGCGCGTGCCGGACAACGTGGAGGACAACCCGGTCATCATCGGCCATGAGTTTTGCGGCAAGATTGTCCACGTGGGCAAGAACTGGGCGCACAAGTATAAGGTGGGCGAGAGCTTTGTTATCCAGCCGGCCCATTCCTACAAGGGTTCTATCGAAGCGCCTGGCTATTCCTATAGGGAGTGCGGCGGCAACGCCACCTTTGTCACCATCCCCCAGGAAATCCTGTTGATGGACTGCCTTTTGCCCTATTCCGCGGACGCCTATTTCCTGGGCGCTCTGACAGAGCCGCTGTCCTGCGTCATTGCCTCCTTCCATGCCATGTACCACACCAGGGATGGCGAATACGTCCATGACATGGGCATTGTGGAGGGCGGCAACCTGGCGCTCTTGGCTTCCGTTGGCCCCATGGGCCTGGCGGCCATTGACTACGCCTTAAACTGTGACCGCAGGCCCAAAACGATGGTGGTGACCGACATTGACCAGGCCAGGCTGGACCGCGCGGCCTCGATCTACACGGTGGATTTTGCCAAAAAGCAGGGCATTGACCTGCACTACGTCAACACCCGCGACCTGCCAGACGCCACGGCCCACCTGCGCGCTTTGACGGGCGGCCATGGCTTTGATGACGTGATGGTCTTTGCCCCGGTCAAGCCCCTGGTGGAGCAGGCGGATGCCATCCTGGCGGTGGACGGCTGCCTGAACTTCTTTGCCGGCCCCTCTGATTTGCAGTTCTCAGCCTCCATGAACTTCTTCAACGTCCACTACAAGCGCACCCACGTGTGCGCCACCAGCCACGGCAATGTGGACGATATGAAGGAAGCCATCAAGATGATGAACGAGGGCAAATTAAACCCCGCCGCCCTGGTCACCCACGTTGGCGGCCTGGATGCGGTGATTGAGACCACCTTGAACCTGCCCAAGATTCCCGGCGGGAAAAAGCTGATCTATACCCATATTGAGCTGCCCCTCACCGCCATTGCGGACTTTGAGGAGAAGGGCAAGAGCGATCCTCTGTTTAAGGAACTGCATGAATTGACCAGCAAAACCCAGGGCCTGTGGAACGCGGAGGCTGAAAAGCTGCTGCTGTCCCGCGCGAAGAAGATTTAAGCGCCATTGGGCGGGGGAATCCCGCCCATTTTAGAGCACGAAAGGAGAAATTATGGCAAGTCCGGTCATCTTACCCAGGCAGGGGCAGTCGGTTGAATCCTGCATCATCACCCAATGGAACAAGAAGGTGGGCGACCAGGTAAAGGAAGGGGACATCCTCTTTTCCTACGAAACAGACAAAGCCTCCTTTGAGGAAGCCGCCAAGGTGGACGGCACCCTGCTGGCTGTCTTTTTTGAGGCGGATGACGATGTGCCGGTCTTGACCACGGTGGCCGTCATCGGCGAACCGGGCGAAAATTTCTCTGATTTAAAGCCCGAAGGCGCGGCAGAGGCGGCGCCCAGGGAAGAAGCGCCCGCAAAGGCGCAGGAGCCCGTTATAGCGGTGGAAAAAGCGCAGCCCGCTCCCACGGCCCCGGCTGTGGCCATGAGCGGTATCTCCCCCAGGGCCAAGTTGACAGCCAAGCAAGTGGGCGTGGACCCCGCCCTGGCCAGCCCCACCGGGCCCTCTGGCCGCATCATTGAGCGGGACATCTTTGAATTGGCCGCCAATGGCGCCAAGGTTGAAACAGCGACAGCAGCCGCGCCAGCAGCGACGGAAGCAGCGCCTGCCCCCCTGGCAGCTGGCGGCGCGCGCACCTATACGGACAGCAAGATTTCCAACATCCGCAAGGTGATTGCCAAGACCATGCACCAGTCCATCAGCCAGATGGCGCAGTTGACCCACAACTCCTCCTTTGACGCGACCAAGGTGTTGGCCCTGCGCCAGCAGTTCAAAAAAGCGCCGGAGGAATTGGGCCTCTCCGCCATTACCATCAATGATTTGATTCTCTTTGCCGTCTCCCGCACCCTGATGCGCCACCCCGACATGAACGCCCACTTCCTGGGCGATGTCATCAGGCGCTATGACCATGTCCACC
>CAYOOZ010000222.1:0-2180 GCA_964405705.1 uncultured Christensenella sp. | reverse complement strand
ATCTCTGTGGGCAAATGTGCTTGCATAAACTCGTGTCCACGCTATCTAATAAAAAGGTGGCTGTTATTTCTTTGTTGTCCTTGGCATGGCAGGTGATAAACGTGGTACCGGGAGAAACGCCAGTCACCAGGCCTTTTGTATCCACAGTTGCGATCTTTTTGTCCGCGCTTGTCCAGACAAAGGCGGTTTTTGCTGGCGCGCTTTCCAGCAGGTTTTGAACAGCTGCACTAACCTTTAGCTTTGATTTGACAAAGACAATATTTGAGTCCGCGGTTAACGCCAACGAGCGGTCCAATGTTGCTGGCGTTTGCGCCTGAGCGACTGTGAAGCACCCGATCCAAAGAACTCCTATCAGCAAGACTAATATCCAAGAACGGATTTTTGTGGAGAAGCTGTTACTTTTCATGAAGAACCTCGCTTTGCAATTTTCTAAACAATTTGATAATTTTGAGAAAACATTGACCTTGACCCAAGGGCAGGGTTTATGATGGATATGTTGCTTGGTGAAGCACGGAAAGGAGCAACCATGGACTATAGTATCAAGGAACTTTCGGACCTATCCGGCGTGAGCCTCAAGGCTTTGCGGTATTATGAGCGACTGGGCTTGCTAACACCAGAGCGCAATCCCGACAACACTTACCGTGTTTACCATCAATCAGAAGTGGATCGCTTACAGGCTATCCTCTTTTACAAGGAAACGGGCATGAAGCTGTCCGACATTGCCCAGGTGATTGGCAGGGGAGATGGCGCGCGGACAGCGGCATTACAGCAACAGCTGCTGACCTTAAGGCGGGAAGCCAATCGGATTGACAAGTTGATACAAACATTGGAAAAGACCATGCAACATATAAAAGGAGAGAATACTATGAGCGATAATGAAAAGTTCGAAGGTTTCAAACGGGAGCTAATCCAAAAAAACGAAGAAAAGTACGGAGATGAAGCTCGAGAAAAATTCGGAAAACAGGTCATATCCGACAGCAATGCCAAGCTAATGGGCATGGACAAGGCATCCTTTGATCAAGCGCAAGCCTTGTCAGAAGAGGTCAACCGCCTGCTTATGGAAGCGGCTTTATCTGGCGATACCAGGGGCGAGCTGGCACAGCAGCTCTGCGAAAAGCACCGGGACTGGATCAAGCTGTATTGGCCGGTCTATACCAAGGAAATGCACCTGGGCTTGGCGGAAACCTATGTGACCGATGAGCGCTTTGCCAAGTATTATGATGACATTGTGCCTGGCGGTGCTGTTTTTCTGAGGGATGCCCTGAAAATCTGTTTAAGAGATTAGGCCATATTGGATGAGAGGCCCGCAGGACCATCCCTGCGGGCTTCTGTTATATCCTGTGCTTTATTTGACCTTGATAGCCTTGTACGCACTCAGCGCTCCCCAATAGGTGGTTGAGTAAAGCTTTTTATAGGGCTTCACTTTGAAGAACATGGTGCTGCCAGCCTTTAAGCCGGTGAAGGTGGTGGTGTTCCCGGCCAGAATCCGAACACTTTTATAGGTGCCATTTGCTGAAGTGCTCATCAAGACCTGATAGCCGCTGGCGCCCACCGCCTTGCCCCAGGTGAGGGTGACCTTGCCCCGGGATGGGGAGGTGATTCTGGTAATGGCGGACTTGGCCATCGGCACGCCGGCTGCCACGGGGCTATAGGTGCTCCAGCCTTCATCCTCGGTATAGAAGCGCACCTTGTAGAAATAGGGGGTGCCGGCTTTTAAGTAAGTGTTTGAAAACGCGGTGCCCGTTGTTGTTCTAATCAAGGTATAGGGGCCAGCTTTTTTGGTGGCGCGGTAGAGCTCATATTTGGTGGCGCCGGGCATCTTGGTCCAGGTGATTTTTAGCGACGTAGCGCTGGCAGGCTCCACCTTGGTGATTTTATTAACCGGTCTGGTGTAGACATTGACCACATTGCTAAACCATGAAATGTAGTTATCATAGACTTCGTCATACACCCAGGCTTTGACTTTGTATTTACCTGGAGCAGTAGGGGTGAAATAACGATACCAATAATTATCGTATGAAGATTGATAGCTATACAGCTTGTTGTCCTTGTAGATGTCAAAGGCATAGGAATAATATCCGCTGCCTACTTCATCATCGATATGCCAACGAACTGTGTCACCTACATAGGGCCTGCTGAAAATCCCTAAACCCATTGAAAACACTGGATAAATCGCGTGA
>CAYOOZ010000221.1:0-2195 GCA_964405705.1 uncultured Christensenella sp. | reverse complement strand
CTTCTAACAGTGATTCCTCTTTTTAAACTACGATTGTTCTTTTACTTCTTTCGCAATTATAAACTGCGATAACAAATTCAAACTACAATTGTTCTTTTGCTTCTTTTCTTTCAAAGAAAAGAAGCGTTCCCTATCCCCGTCCCCCGTCCCCCGTCCATTAAAAACAAACAAAAAAGGCCCGAAGGCCTTTTAGGTGCTGACTTGCTGGTCTTTAGACCATTTCGATGAGCACGCGCTCTGAGGCATCGCCACGGCGGGGCCCCAGCTTGTAGATGCGGGTGTAGCCGCCCGCGGCGTTCTTCTCTTCGTTGCGCTTGCGGTACTTGGGGCCGTATTCGCGGAAGAGCTTCTCCACCACCGGGTGCTTGTTTTCGCGGGTGCGCTCACGGTATTCCGTGCGGGACTCGTCTTCCTTGCGCAGCTCCTTGACATCATAGAGGTAGGCCATCATGAGGCGGCGCGCGTGCAGTTTGCTCGCGGCGTCGTTGGTGACGTCAATCTTGACGATCTGGCCCTTCTCGTTGTGGTATTCTTTGCTGGCGCTGACGGTCTGGTCATGCTCACGCACGGCCAGGGTGACCATTTTCTCGGCCACGCGGCGGACTTCCTTGGCGCGGGCCAGGCTGGTCTCAATGCGGCCATGCCACAAAAGGCTGGTCACCTGGTTGCGGATGAGCGCCTTGCGCTTGTCGGAAGTCAGGCCAAGCTTGCGTTGCTGTGCCATTGTCGGTATCCTCCTTGGGCCACTTGGCCAAAATGCTTATTCGTCGTTGCTGCGCAGGGCCAGACCGAGCAGACCCAGCTTTTGTTCTACTTCTTCCAGGCTCTTTTTGCCCAGGTTGCGGACCTTCATCATGTCTTCCTGGTTCTTGGCGACCAGTTCAGCCACGGTGTTGATGCCGGCGCGTTTTAAGCAGTTAAAGGCGCGCACGGAGAGGTCCAGCTCGTCAATGGTCATTTCAGCGGTCTTGCCGGTGAGCCCGGTTTCGACTTCTTCTTCCTGGCTTAAGACCGGCTGGTCCGTTAAGTGGGTGAAGATGTTGAGCTGCTTGACCAGGATTTTGGACGCCATGCCAATGGCCTCTTCCGGGGTGACAGAACCGTTGGTCCACACTTCCAGGATGAGCTTGTCATAGTCCGTAATCTGGCCCACGCGGGTGTCCTCTACGGCGTAGTTGACCTTGCGCATGGGGGTGTAGATGGCGTCAATGGGAATCATGCCAATGACCGGGAGGGCGGCGGGCTTGCTGCGCTCAACGGAGACGTAGCCAAAGCCGCGCTCGATGTTCAAGGTCATGTGCAGCTTGGCGCCGTCAGACAGGGTGGCGATGTGCAGGTCCGGGTTGACCACTTCCACCTCGCTGTCCACGCGGATGTCAGCGGCGGTGACCACACCAGGGCCCTCAGCGATGATTTCCACCTGCTTGGCGGCATCGGTGAGCAGGCGCACGGAGAGCTCCTTGAGGTTCAAGATGACCTCAGTGACATCCTCCTTAACGCCAGGAATGGTGGAAAACTCATGCAGCACGCCGTCGATCTGAACGCTGGTGACAGCGGCGCCAGGGAGGCTGCTCAAGAGGCAGCGGCGCAGGGCATTGCCCAGCGTGTGGCCAAAGCCACGCTCCAGGGGTTCGACCACAAAGCGGCCGTAAAACTCGTTCTCATTATGCTCCACGCGTTCAATGCGCGGGCTGACGGATTCAGTGATCACGGGCATACCCTCCTGTTCAATTTGATAAAGTCGTTCCGGAACAGGTTAACGTGAGTAGTACTCAATGATCATGTTCTCCTGCAAGGCGAAGTCCACGTCGCTGCGCTCAGGCAGGCTGTCCACGGTGGCCTTGAGCTCGTCAAAATTGACGTTGAGCCACTTGGGCAGAATGCGGGCAGAGCCCTCGCGCGCGGCCTTGAACAGCACGTTGTCACGGCTGCTGGCGCCCACTGCGATGACGTCTCCCTGCTTGATGACATAGGAGGGGATGTCCACCTTGCTGCCATTAACCAGGAAGTGGCCATGGTTGACCAACTGGCGGGCCTGGGCGCGGGAGGCGGCGAGGCCGGCGCGGTAGACGACATTGTCCAGCCTGCGCTCCAAGAGCTGCAGGAGGTTTTCGCCGGAAACACCCTTCATTTTCAGCGCCTTTAAGTAGGTGCGGTGGAACTGGGTTTCCAGCATGCCATAAGCGCGGCGGGCC
>CAYOOZ010000220.1:662-2222 GCA_964405705.1 uncultured Christensenella sp. | reverse complement strand
CAGCATCGGGGCCACGTCCAGGAGGAGAAGCTGGTATGCCGCCTGGCGTTGGAATCAAAGGGGCTGATGCGCACCAGGCGGTGGACGCCCTTTTCCCCGCGCAAGTAGCCATAGGCATTGTCCCCGTCCACCTCAAAGGCGACAGACTTGATCCCGGCCTCGTCCCCCTCCAGATAGTCCACCAGGCTGACCTTAAAGCCCATGTTCTCACAGTACCTGGTGTACATGCGGTAGAGCATGCCCGTCCAGTCCTGGGCCTCGGTACCGCCGGCCCCCGCGTGCAGGGAGAGGATGGCGTTGTTCGTGTCATAATCCCCGCGCATTAAGGTTTCAAGCGCCAGGGCTTCTACCTTGGTCTGGAGCTTTTTTAGCTCCTCCGCCACTTCACCTGCCGTGTCCTCGTCATTTTCCTCATTGGCCAGGTCGATCATGACGCCAAGATCCTCCCTTTGGGCGGCCAGGTCCTCATAGTGGTTGATCTTGCCCTCCAGGGAGGAGATCCGTTTGTTGACAAAGGTAGAGCGCTCCAAATCATCCCAAAAGCCGGGGGCGGCCATTTCCTCCCGCAGCTCCACAAGCTCCCGCTGCATGTTGTCAATATGCAATCCGCCCTTGATCTCAACAAGGGTGCCTGCCATCTGTTCCAAATCCTGCTTGATCTGGTCTGAACCTAAAATCATCGATGTTTTCCTTTATGAAGAAACGCCGCTTCTGCCGTGGCATTCCTTGAATTTTTTGCCGCTGCCACAGGGGCAGGGGCTGTTGCGGCCCACCTTTTCACCGGGCTTGGTCTTCATCGGCTGGCGGGCCTTCTCCCGGGCGGGGCCTTCTGAGCCGGAAACAGAGGTCACACGGGCGACGGCCTTGCGCTCCTGGGGCTTCCCAATGCGCAACTGGCACAGCGTCCGGATGGTGTCCTCCTGGATTAATTTATTCATCTCATCAAACATGTCGTAGCTTTCCATCTTGTACTCATTGACCGGGTTGCGCTGAGCATAGGCGCGCAGGCCAATGCCGTCCCTTAACTGGTCCATGGCGTCAATATGGTCCATCCAGCGGTTGTCCACCGCGCGCAGGAGGATGGAACGCTCCACCTCGCGCATGTCGATGTCCAGTTTGACGATTTCTTCCTCGCGCTTTTCATAGTTGTCCCGGGCCGCTTTTTTGAGGAAGTCCGCCATGCCCTCCTGGTTGAAGCCTGAAATGGCATCCAGGTTCGCCTTGATGGTACCAAAGGGCACGCTCAGGCGCTCCACCTCATCCCTTAAGCCATCCACATCCCATTCACCGGGCTGGCCAACACAGAAGCGGGCCACCGCCTCCTCAATCAGCTTGTCGCCCATTTGCAGGATGGTGGACTGCATGTCTTGGCCTTCCAGCACCTGGCGGCGCTGTTTATAAATCAATTCGCGCTGCTGGTTCATGACGTCGTCATATTGGAGCACGTTTTTACGCACCTCATAGTTGCGCGACTCAATGCGCTTTTGCGCGTTCTCAATCTGCCGGGTCAAAAGGCCGGCGGCTAAGGGCTCGTTCTCCTCCATGCCCAGGCGGCCAATC
>CAYOOZ010000220.1:372-652 GCA_964405705.1 uncultured Christensenella sp. | reverse complement strand
CGGCGCGGCCGCGCAGCTGGTTATCAATGCGGCGGCTCTCATGCCGCTCTGTGCCCAGGATGTGCAGCCCGCCCACCTTGACCACCTTGTCATGCTCCACATCGGTGGTCTTTTTATACTCGGACTTAAACGATAGGAAGCGCGCCCTGGCGTCTTTGACCTCCTGGCTCACCTGCTCGCTCTTGCCGGTGGCCTCCTCAATGAGCTCCTCAGGCACCTCTTCCTGACGCAGGGCCCTTCTTGCCAAATAATCCGGGTTGCCGCCCAATAGGATGTCCGT
>CAYOOZ010000220.1:0-351 GCA_964405705.1 uncultured Christensenella sp. | reverse complement strand
CTGGGCCACGATGGATGCCTCCCTAAAATGGTGCTTGGCGTTTAAGACCTCGTGCTTGATGCCACGCTTTGACAAAAGATCGCTTAAATATTCCGACACCTCAACGGAGATGGTGCCCACCAGGATGGGCTGGCCGGTCTGGTGGCGGCGCTCAATCTCATCGATGATGGCGTTGTACTTGCCCTTTTTGGAGCGGTAGACCATGTCGTTTTCGTCCTTGCGGATCATGGGCATGTTGGTGGGAATCTGCACCACGTCCAGGGAATAGATGCCCTGGAACTCGGCCTCCTCGGTCTTGGCCGTTCCCGTCATGCCCGACAGCTTCTTGTACATGCGGAAGTAGTTCTGGAA
>CAYOOZ010000219.1:0-2259 GCA_964405705.1 uncultured Christensenella sp. | reverse complement strand
GGAGGCCACCAAGTTTACCGAGGTGGGCTATGTGGGCCGGGATGTGGAAAGCATCATCAGGGACCTGATGGAAAACGCCGTGCGCATGGTGCAAAAGGAGCATGAGGAGCGTGTGAACGAGCGCGCCGCCGTCTTGGCCGAGGACAGGCTGATTACCCTGTTGACTTCCCCGCCGGTCAAGCAGGCGTCCAACCCCATTGACATCCTCTTGCGTGGCCGCCCCAAGGAGGCCGAGGTCAGCCCGGAGGAGCAGGTGAAGATCACCGGCAAAAGGGCCGACATCAGGGAGCAGCTTTTAAACGGCGAGCTGGAGGACAGGGAGCTGGAAATCGAGGTGGAGGACAGCGTGCCCCAGTTGGAGATGGGCGGCATGATGCCCAAAAAGACCAAGCTGCGCCGGGTCAAGGTCAAGGAAGCGCGCAAAATCCTGATTGAAGAGGAATCCCAGCGCTTAATTGACATGGACGCTGTGCGCGAGGAAGCCCGCAAAAGGGCTGAGCAGGATGGCATCGTTTTCATTGATGAGATTGACAAGATCGCGGGCCGCGGCAATGCCCAGGGGCCGGATGTGTCCAGGGAAGGGGTGCAGCGGGATATCCTGCCCATTGTGGAGGGCAGCGTGGTCAACACCAAGCACGGGGCCATCAAGACCGATTTCATCCTCTTTATCGCGGCCGGGGCCTTCCACGTGGCCAAGGTATCCGACCTGATTCCTGAGTTGCAGGGCCGCTTCCCGGTGGTGGTGAACCTCAAGAGCCTCACCAAGGAAGACTTTGTCCGCATCTTAACCCAGCCGGACAATGCCCTGACCTTGCAGTACAAGGCCCTCCTGGCAGCGGACAAGGTCAACCTGACCTTTGATGAGGAAGCACTGTCAGAAATCGCCCAGTCCGCCTGCAACTTAAACGACCTGGAGGAGAACATCGGCGCCCGCCGCTTGCACGCGGTCTTTGAGGAGCTGCTGGAGGACATCTCCTACCACGCCGGGGATGAGGATATGCCGGAGGTCAACTTGAACATCACCGCCCAGTACGTCTTAGACCACGTCAAGGCAGCCAAAAAGCCGGATTTGCATCGGTATATTCTGTAAATCGCGCACAGCATGCTTGCTTGTTACAGACAAGCAAACCAGGACAATAAACGCTGATGAACACAACAAAGTGTTGGAATCCCGTCTAAACTAAAATGCCACTTTAGATTAGACGGGTTTTTTTATTTTCTGTGACAAGGGCTGTTGCTCTCCGGCTTGCTTGTAGCTCAATCCCCCGCATGGTATAATACCCTCGGCTTTTTAGCCAAAGGAGAGTGTATGTTTAACCGATTAAAAGAGGCGCTGGGCCTGGGCGCGGAAGCGCAGTTAAAGCCCTTGCGTAAACAGGCGCAAGCCATAGAAGCCCTGGAACCCAAATACCAAAGGATGAGCGATGAGGAATTGCAGGCGCAAACCGCCCTGTTCAAAGCCCGGCTCAACAAGGGCGAGACCCTGGATGACCTGCTCAATGAGGCCTTTGCCGTCGCCCGGGAGGCCGCCTGGCGCACCCTGGGGCTCAAGCCCTTTTTGGTCCAGCTCATTGGCGGCATCGTCCTGCATCAGGGCCGCATCGCCGAGATGAAAACGGGCGAGGGCAAGACGCTGACCGCCTGTTTGCCCGCCTATCTAAACGCCTTGACCGGTCAGGGCGTCCACATCGTCACTGTCAATGATTATTTGGCCCAGTTCCAGGGCGAGGACATGGGCAAGCTCTTCCGCTTTTTGGGGATGAGCGTTGGCATCATCATCCACGACCTGGACACGGCCCAGCGCAGGGCGGCTTATTTATCCGACATCACCTATGGCACCAACAACGAGATGGGCTTTGACTACCTGCGGGACAACATGGTCATCTACGAGCGGGACATGGTTCAGCGCGGCCACGCCTACGCCATAGTGGACGAGGTGGACTCCATCCTGATTGACGAGGCCAGAACGCCGCTCATTATCTCCGGCCAGGGCGAGCAGTCCACCGACTTGTATGAGAAGGCGGACCGCTTTGTGGTGCGCCTGAAGGTGGAGGATGACTACACGGTGGAGGAAAAGGACAGGGCCGTGGTCTTCACCGAGGAGGGCGCCAAGAAGGCTGAAATTGCCTTCTCCGTTGACAACATCAACGACCTGGAGAACAACGAGTTAAACCACCACCTCATTGCCGCCTTAAAGGCGCACGCCCTCTTTAAAAAGGACGTGGACTACGTGGTACAAAACGGCGAGGTCGTCATTGT
>CAYOOZ010000218.1:0-2338 GCA_964405705.1 uncultured Christensenella sp. | reverse complement strand
TATCAAAATTGCCCAGGAGCCTGTTTCGCTGGAAACCCCCATTGGTGAGGAAGAGGACAGCCACCTGGGTGACTTCATCCAGGATGAGGATGCCCCGGCGCCTGCTGATGCCGCCTCTAACGCGCTGATGAAGGAACTGCTCTGGGATGTGCTGGATTCGCTTACAGCCCGGGAGGCCAAGGTCTTAAGGCTGCGCTTTGGCTTGGATGACGGCAATCCCAGGACGCTGGAGGAGGTTGGCAAGGAGTTCGCGGTCACCCGTGAGCGCATTCGGCAGATTGAGGCCAAGGCCCTGCGCAAGCTGCGCCACCCCAGCCGCAGCAAAAAACTAAAGGATTTCCTGGACTGATGGCTGATTCCTTTACCTGGCTACCCCGGTTGGATGATCGGCTGATGGCCATTGCTGATGAAGTGCCCCTGTGTACACTGGCAGCGGACATCGGCGCGGATCATGGCAAGCTGGCCTGCTACCTTCTGGCCAAGGAACAGGTGGGCCGCATGATCGTCAGCGACATCAGCAGACAATCCCGCGATAAGGCGCGGGATTTGTTCATCCAGTATGATGTCAACGACAGGGCTGTGATCAGGGGCGAGGACGGGCTAAACGCACTTCATGAAGATCAGCCCGAGGTCGTTATCATCGCAGGCATGGGCGGCGGCCTTATCAGCGAGATACTCAGCCAGCCGGTGGATTTAAACGGCGCGAAACTGATTCTAAGCGCGCATACGGAGCTCCCCCTGGTGCGAGACGCTCTCATAAAAAAGGGATACAGGATTGAGAAAGAAATCCTGCTCAAGGCAGCCGGCCTGTTTTATCGGGTGATCACAGCGCTGCCGGGGCCACAGGTATTAAGCCCCAGGGAGCGAGAGCTTGGAATCAATGTGCAAGGCACGCCCAGCGCAAGCCTGATGGATTATCTTGTGTGGCAGCAGCAAATTTCAAAGGACTGGCAAGGGGATAGGGGAGAGACCTACCGCAGGTTTCTTCAGGAGGCAATCAATGAGCTGTAAATTAAACGTACAGGCTGTCTATGACTGGATCAACGGGGTTGCGCCTTTTGAAAACCAGGAGGCCTTTGACAACTCCGGCTTGCAGGTAGGTCATCCTGAGCATCAGGTGAGCAGCATTCTATTAACCCTGGATGTCACTGAGGAGACCGTGAAAGAGGCGGTGGAGAAGAAGGCGGAGTTAATTATCGCGCACCACCCGTTAATCTTTACACCGCTAAAGGACTTGGTGCTCACCCACCAGGTGCCCAGGGTCTTGTTCAGCTTGATTCAAAACAAGATCAGCCTGATCGCGGCGCACACCAATATGGATCAGTCAGACACCTATTCGGGCACGGCAGCTGTGGCTAAGCTGCTTGGGCTACAAAACATCCGCCAGGCATCACCCTACCTATTTTTAGGGGATCTGCCGGAGGCGCTGACAGACAGTGAACTGCAAGCCAAAATCAGCGCTCAGCTTTCTGTCCCTGTCAGGATGTATGGGCAGTCCAAGGAGCGCGTGCAAACGCTTGGGATTGTTGGCGGGTCTTTTAGTGAGGGGTGGATTCAAGCCAAGGCCGCTGGGGCCCAGGCCTTCTTAACGGGCGAGGTGCGTCATCACCATGCGGTGGAAGCTGCTGGGGAGGGCATCCTGCTGTATGACTGCGGGCATTATGCCACTGAAGCGCCCATGCTTTTACCCCTGGCGCTTGGTTTACAATTGATGGCGGATGAGGTAAAATGTAATTTACAGGTTCATGTGAGCAGGCAGGTTCCCTACCGGCTATCGTAGACCTGTGGGGAGGTATAAATGACACAATTAGACATGCTCTGGGAATATCAGCTGGCGGATACGGAAGCCGATGCCATGGCCCATGCCATCAGGCAATCGCCCAAGCGGCAAAAGCTTTTAAAGCTGCGGGACTACATCCGTGACCAGCAGGAGAGCTTAAAAACCCTGGAAGGCGAGATCGCGGCGATGACTGACCGCATGGATGCCTTAAAGGATGCCATCGCCCTGGCAGATGAGCAGCTCAAGGCGTTGCAAAAGCGCGTCCAGGATGACCCGGCTGGCAACAGCGGCGAAATGGCCGTTTTTATCGCGGAAGCTGAGCAGTTGTTCACCACCTTGAATGATTTTGATTCTGAGGTGCGCCGCGTGCGCAAAAACGCGTCTGACCGGGACCGCCGCCAGCGTGATATCAAGCTGCGCGCCATCCGCTCCAAGGAAGAGTTTGACCAGCTCCGTGTGGAATATGACCAGGAATATAAAGAAAAGTCCGAGGTGCTGGACCAATTAAAGGCGGCCGCTGAGGAAAAGAAGAAGGGCATTGAGCCTGAGTACCTTCAG
>CAYOOZ010000217.1:0-2359 GCA_964405705.1 uncultured Christensenella sp. | reverse complement strand
CAAAGGGCATGGAGCCGGAATCATACCAGCAGTCGATGACCTCATGCGTGCGGTGCATGTCCTTGCCGCACTCCGGACATTTGAGAACCACGCGGTCGATGTAGGGGCGGTGCAGCTCCTTAAGGTCATTGAGGGGGGCGACGCTCATCTCTTCCAATTCTTTGCGGCTGCCAATGACGTGCATATGCCCGTCCTCACACAGCCAGACCGGCAGGGGCGTGCCCCAGTAGCGCTCACGGGAGAGGGCCCAGTCCAGAACATTTTCAACGAAATTACCCATGCGGCCTTCCTTGATGTTCTCGGGCACCCAGTTGATGGAGCGGTTGTTTTTGACCAACTCGTCCTTCACCTCGGTCATCCTGATAAACCAGGTGGCGCGGGCATAGTACATTAAGGGCGTGTCGCAGCGCCAGCAGTGCGGGTAATTATGGGTGTAGAGCGCCTTTTTCTGTAGAAGGCCGCGCTCCTTTAACTCCATAAGGATCACAGGATCGGCGTCCTTGATAAAGATGTCCGCCCAAGGGGTATCCTTGACAAACCGGCCCTGGGGGTTGACCAATTGGATAAAAGGCAAATTGTTGACCCGGCCAATGCGCGCGTCATCCTCACCAAAGGCGGGGGCGATGTGGACGATGCCGGTGCCGTCGGTCAAGGAGACATAGGGATCCGCCACCACATAGTGGGCCTTTTCCTTATAGTCCCCCAATTTCCACAAGGGCTCATACTGCATGCCCAAGAGCTCGCTGCCCTTTGCGGTGGACAGGACGGTCAATTCCGCCTGGTCCTCCTTGGAGAACAAAGAGGATACCAGTTCCTTGGCCATGATGAGGGTATCGCCCCTTAAGGTAAAGCGGCAGTAGTCCTCCTTCTCATTGACGCACAGCGCCACGTTGGAGGGCAGGGTCCAGGGCGTGGTCGTCCAGGCCAGGAGGTAGGTGTTCTCCTCGCCCACAACGGGGAAGCGGACAAAGGCTGAATACTCCTCCACCTCCTGGTAGCCCTGGGCCACCTCGTGGCTGGAGAGCGCCGTACCGCAGCGCGGGCAATAGGGCACCACCTTGTGCCCCTTGTACAGCAGGTTCTTTTCCGCGATCTGCTTTAAGCTCCACCAGACTGACTCGATGTAGGAGTCATAATAGGTGACATAGGCGCGGTCCATGTCCACCCAGTAGCCCACGCGGTGGGACATTTCCTCCCACTCCTTGAGATATTTCCAGACGGAGGCCTTGCACTCCTTGATGAAGGGCTCAATGCCAAAGGCCTCGATCTGGTCCTTGCCGTCGATGCCCAGCTTTTTTTCGACCTCCAGCTCCACCGGCAGGCCATGGGTATCCCAACCGCCGATGCGGTAGACCTCCTTGCCCTTCATGGCCTGGAAGCGCGGGAACAAATCCTTCATGGCCCTGGTGATGACGTGGCCAATGTGGGGCTGCCCGTTGGCTGTGGGCGGGCCCTCATAAAAGGTATAGCGCTCCTGGCCCTTGTTTTGGGCCAGGGACTTTTTCATGATGTCATTGTCCTCCCAGAACTTGAAAACTTCTTTTTCCCGGCTGACAAAATCCATGTCCGATACAACTTTTTGGTACATTCTTTCCTCCAATAAAAAAACCGCCCCCATGGGACGGAAATTCCGCGGTACCACCCAGATTGGCGCATAGTGCCCTGCTTTTGTGCCCGGTAACGGGGGCGGCCGTGAGGGATTAGCTCATGCTCCGGGGTGATTTGGTCTGCCGCTTCCAGCCGGGCTCGCACCATCCCCGGTTCGCTTGTGGAAGGAGAGGAAGACCCGTCCCTTTCAACGCCATTCCATTATAACAAAAATAGATTGAGAAAGGAAGATGGTATCACTACGAAAGAATCAATGCCCAGGTACCACGGGAATGACCTTTCAATCAAAAAAGCACAAACAAATCCGATCAGTCAAACCTCAATCATTTGACATTGAATAGGAGTCAAGAACGACCCTCACTGCCCCCTGATCAGGATAGATGTAAATTCCAAAATCAGTTTGATCACCGTTTCGAATTCTTGTCGTTATCCATTCTTCATTTTTATTAAACGCGCCTTCTTCAACGGCAAGGTAATCCATAAAATGTTCTTCCTGATACTCCCTTTGTGGAATACTTGGCCGGGAAATGTTAGGTTTTTGCCTAATTTTTACGGAGAAGGCCGCGCCGCAAATAAATAGTTCGTTCACGTCAGTTTGTATGATCAAACCTCTTCCTCTTTTTGTACCGGCGTAATTTCGATGGCGAAAATCACCATTTCTTGGGAACTCACCAAAATCCACGACTGCTCTGAAACCCTCTAGATAGTGTGGACACGAGATAAATTTTCTGAGATAATGGTCATACCAACT
>CAYOOZ010000216.1:0-2414 GCA_964405705.1 uncultured Christensenella sp. | reverse complement strand
GGCGGGCCTTCTGCTTTTCACGCAGCTGGGTGCCGTACTCGCTCATCTTGCGCTGACGGGCCTGGCCGTGCTGGCCGGGCGGTGTGGGGCGCTTTGCCAGGGCGCATTTCTGTGAGAAGCACTTTTCGCCTTTCAAAAAGAGCTTGGTGCCCTCACGACGGCACATACGGCATACAGAGCCGGTATTTCTTGCCATGTGGGTTTCTCCTTCTTACACTCTTCTGCGCTTGGGCGGGCGGCAGCCATTGTGGGGAATGGGGGTCACGTCTTTGATCATGGTGACCTCCAGGCCTGCCGTCTGCAGGGAACGGATGGCGGCTTCGCGCCCAGAACCCGGGCCCTTGACCAGAACATCCACGGTGCGCAGGCCAAACTCGGTCGCGGCCTTGGCGGCTGTTTCAGCAGCCATCTGCGCGGCAAAGGGGGTGGACTTTTTGTTGCCGCGGAAGCCCATGCCACCAGCAGAAGCCCATGAGAGCGCATTGCCCAGGGTATCGATGGTGTTGTTGAATGAAGACTGGATATGCACAACGCCGCGCTCAACGAGCTTTTTCTCACGGCGCTTGCGCGATACCTTTTTCAGACTGGGTTTTGCCATGCTTTTCCTCCATGCCCCATGAGGGCTTTAATGTGGACCCTTATTTGGTGGCCTTTTTCTTGCCGGCAACCTGGCGCTTGGGGCCTTTGCGCGTGCGCGCGTTTTGCTTGGTGTTCTGACCGCGAACGGGCAGGCTCTTTCTATGTCTTACACCGCGATAGGAACCGATTTCCACCAGACGCTTGATATCAAGGCTGATTTCACGGCGCAAATCGCCTTCCACCTTGATGTGATGCTCGATATACTCGCGCAGCTTGCTGATGTCGTTCTCGCTCAGGTCGCGAACACGGATGTCCGGGTTGATTTCTGTTTCCTCAAGGATTTTCTTGCTGGTGGTCAGCCCAATGCCGAAAATGTAGGTCAGGCCGATTTCCACGCGCTTGTCTCTGGGCAGGTCAACGCCCGCTATACGTGCCATGTGCTGGGAACACCTCCAAATTTAGTGCTGTTTACAGGGAAAATAGGGTGATATATCGATGGAGCCGCGCAGTCCCAAAACCGGTGGTTTCAGGCAGCCGCCCGCGCAGCAGACCATGCCAAAGAGGAACCCCTCAGCCTTGCTTCTGCTTGTGCTTGGGGTTTTCGCAAATGACCATGACATGGCCTTTGCGTTTGATGATTTTGCATTTCTCGCAAATCGTTTTCACGGAAGGACGGACTTTCATGGGTTTAACCTCCTCAGTTTGGCTCAGTTCTTGCTGCGCCAGGTAATGCGGCCTCTCGTCAGGTCGTAGGGGGAAAGCTCGATGGTAACCTTGTCCCCGGGATAGATGCGGATGAAGTTCATGCGCATTTTGCCGGAGATATGCGCCATGATCTTGTGCCCATTGGGCAGCTCGACCTGGAACATGGCGTTTGGCAGGGCTTCGATGACCTTGCCTTCGATTTCGATGACATCGCTTTTGGACAAAAGGGCCTCCTTTAGGCTGGGTCTTTGGGGGATGGGTCTTTCAGGGAAATCAGGAAGGCGCGAAGGGCCTGGTCTGTCAGCTGACCTGCGTTAAACTCGCTTTCAAATCCGGGCAGATCATGCCCGAGCGCACGCAGGTGTTTCCGGCGCTTTTTCTTCGGCCGTATCAGCGTCCGAAGGCTGCCGTCAGCAACCAGTACAAAATCAGCGTCCAACTGACATAATACCACAAAGGCTCTGCCCTTGTCACGCCCTTTCAGGGAAATTGCGGTGATGCCGCTGTGCAAATCCGGCTTCATTCCGCTCACAAGGCCCAGGTGAACCCGGGCAGGGTCAGAATCTCCGGGAGGCCCTCCTCATTCACGGCAATGGTGTGCTCATAATGGGCACAGGCGGAGCCGTCCAAGGTCTTGATGGTCCAGCCGTCATCCATGGTTTTGACCTGCCAGGTGCCCAGGGTGATCATGGGCTCCACCGCGAGGGTCATGCCCGCCTTGAGGCGGACACCCTGGCCTTCCTCCCCATAGTTGGGGACGGAAGGATCCTCATGCATGGCCCGGCCGATGCCATGGCCCGTCAGGTCGCGAACAACGCCATAGCCGTGCTGCTGCGCCAGGGTCTGGACCGCAAAGCCGATGTCCCCGATGCGCTTGCCGGCAACTGCCTGGCGCACGCCTTCAAAGAAGCAGGCTTCGGTGACCTCAATGAGCTTTTGTTTCTCCGGGCTGATGAGGCCAATGCCCATGGTAAAGGCGCTGTCCGCCTGCCAGCCGTCCAGGATGAGGCCACAGTCAACGCTCAAGATGCTGCCGGCCTTTAGGACCTGGGCATCGCTGGGAATGCCGTGAACCACCTCGTCATCCACGCTGGCGCAGATGCTGGCCGGATAGCCCTGGTAGTTGAGGA
>CAYOOZ010000215.1:0-2451 GCA_964405705.1 uncultured Christensenella sp. | reverse complement strand
AATTTCCGACCGGGGGGTCTCCTTAGCTTTCTGTCCGAAATTGTAGCATGGAGCCTACAGGGCATTGAGCAGGAACTGAATATGCAGGACTACGACACATTTGAAGAGTTATCTGACGAAAACGAAGGCAGCAATGGTGAAGATGCCATCGATCTGGAGGCAAACAGGGACGGCATCAACCGGGAGCTGGCACAGTTGCAGGAATACGCAGACATCGCCAATCGCATTCAGGTGAACGCAAAAGGTGACAACCTCATCCTGGCGCTGCAGAAAGGTTTTGAACGCATCAGCGCTTTAGGTGGGGCGCGCAAGGCCGTCATCTTCACAGAATCCCGCCGCACACAGGAGTATTTACTAAACCTGCTCAATAACAATGGCTATGAAGGACAAATTGTGTTCCTCAATGGCTCCAACAATGATGCCATCTCAAAACATATTTATGAGGCATGGAAAAAGCGCCACCAGGATGATGGGCAGGATTCCGGCTCTCGGCAGGCGGATATCAAAGCCGCCATGGTGGAAGAGTTTCGGGATCGTGCCAGCATCCTGATTGGTACGGAGGCTGCAGCAGAAGGCATCAACTTGCAGTTTTGCAGCCTGGTTGTCAATTACGATCTACCATGGAACCCGCAGCGTATCGAGCAACGCATCGGCCGTTGTCATCGCTATGGGCAGCAAAATGACGTGGTGGTCATAAATTTTTTAAACAACAAGAATGCAGCAGACCGGCGTGTGTATGAGCTGCTATCAGAAAAGTTCAATCTGTTTGATGGCCTGTTTGGCTCTTCTGATGAGGTGCTGGGCTCCATCGAGTCGGGCATGGACTTTGAAAAGCGGATTGCCGATATCTACCAGCAGTGCAAAACGACGGAGGAAATACAAGAGAAGTTCGATACGCTGCAGGCAGAGCTTTCCTCTCAGATCCAGGAGCGCATGGTTTCTACCCGGCAGACCATCTTGGAGAACTTTGATGAAGAGGTAGCCAGTCGCCTCAAAGGCTGCCAGGAGAGGACCTTGCTGGGCCTGGATCAATTCTCTGGCTGTATTATTTTTCCCTCATGCAGGGTGCCCAGCGGGTAGAGCCCCTCAGCCAATTCCGCATCCGCTATCACCGCAATGGCAAGGACATCTACTACAACCTAAAATGGAAGGATGCTGAACAGCAGGGCGATATCTTCCTGCGCCGGGATGACCCCATCTGTCAGGATTGGTTAGCAGAAGCAGTAAAAGCCGAAGTTCCGCCCACATCCTTGCGTTTTCATTACAGCCAGCATGACAAAAAGATAGGATTTTTCGATACCCACCCAGGGCTTACCGGCATCCTCAGCATGGACAAGGTAACCAATAAGTCCATCAACACGGAGGAGCATCTGTTGTTTACCGTCATCACGCAGGATGGTGTCCATCTGGATGAAGGCATCATCAACCAGATGATGGAGCTGCCCGCCACCTGGGTGAACCTAGCGCCAGTTGTGCCCCCGCAGCTTTCTACCTTGCGACAGAGCAGTTATCATGCACGCTTGGCCCAGATTGAGGAAGAGAATAAGCAGTTTTTCCTCGCAGAAGCCGAAAAACTGGATGCCTTTGCTGAAGATTTGAAGCAAGGTCTGCAAAGGGATCTGCAGGAGCTGCGAAAGAGGATTACTGAACAAAGGAAAGCGATGAAGGCCAATACCGCCAACCTTACCTTAGCTGAAATGCTGGGTTTGAAGGACGAAATCAACCGCTTGGAGGAAAAGCGCAAGAAGATGCAACGGGAGCTGTATGACGAGGAAGACCGAATCGAAGCCCAGAATGAGCGCTTGCAGGAAGATTTGCGCAAACGCTTACAAGGGGAGAGAACGTTTGAAAACATACTAACCATCTCTTTTGCTATCGACTAGAATTAAGAGGAGCAGTGCCATGCCCACCATGAAGGAATTGTTCTCGCAGATGACCAACCAATTGCTGGAGGCCTTTGAGCAGCAAAGGGCGCTGCATACCAGCGCCTTTGGCAAACCCAACGCGGCCGAAATCATCCAACAGGCAGATGCCAACGGAAAAAAGCTGGAGGGCTGGCGAGAGGATTTGCAATTGCTGGAAAAGGAGATGGAAGAGTCGGGAATGTTTCACGCATCTCGCAACCCGACCAGAAAGAGATTGACAAAATCAAGTCAAGGTCGGGTTTCAAAAGGAGTCTATGCGGGGACAAAGCCTGCGGCAGTAGCCTTGTTCGGCAAACAGACGGCTGTTACCACCTGGCGTGAAGTGCTTTTCTTTGTGTTGGAGGTGCTTCACCAGCGGGAGCCTGAACGTGTCATGGATTTTGAGTATAGCACAGTGCTGAATAAGAAAAGGCAAAACTTCAGCCGCGAGAAAAGTAAGATAAGCAAGGCCCCTATGTACTCACCTCAATGTGTTTTGAGATGAGGGGATAGCTATCAAATGGAAATTACCATGTTCCTTTTTTAG
>CAYOOZ010000214.1:0-2463 GCA_964405705.1 uncultured Christensenella sp. | reverse complement strand
CTCATCCAGGCGATGGTGCGCAGGAGGAAGTTCATCCACATGGGGATGATGAACAGGATCACCAGGGTGGGGCCCAATTTGAAGCTGCGGTCCGCCATGAAGAGCGCCGCCGGATAGCCCAGGCCCAGGCAGATGACCGTGCACAAAAAGGCCATCCAGAGGGAATAAATCAAGGTATCCACATTGACCAGGCCGCGCAGGATGCCCAGATCCGCCGGGTTGTGGCCCATGTCGGTTAACTGCTTGTGCATCTCATAGTTGCTGTCCCAAAAGGTCTTGAAGTTGTCCAGGGTGAAATTGCCCAATTTATCTGTAAAGGCGTAATAGCCAATCAACAAGAGGGGAATCACCGTGAACACCACGATCCATAGGCTGTAGGGATAGGAAAACAGGGTGCGCTTGACCCCGTTGTTCTTTTTAACGCTCAGGGCCACCAGGGCTACAAAGGCCACAAGGCCCAGGGCCATCAGCCAGATCGCCCAGGAGGGGAAGGCCAGGTTGCTCATGCGGGCTCTTCCTCCAGTTCACGGTCAGGCACGGTGATGGTGGGCTTCATGATGTGAATGTTAAAGGGGATGACATCCAGCCCCACCATGCTGCCCTCTGGCTGCATGACGGTGGAGTGTACCTTAAAACTCATGCCGTTTGAGAGGATGATCATCTCATAATGGACGCCCTTAAACAGCACGCTTTGCACCAAGCCTTGCAGCCTGCCCTGCTCCGGGGACACGATGTTGACATCCTCCGGGCGGATCAATACATCCACCGGCGCGTCCACGCCAAAACCCTTGTCCACGCAGGGGAAGTCCGCGCCGCAGAAGTTGACCAGCTCGTCCTTGACCATGGTGCCCCTGATGATGTTGGACTGGCCGATGAAGTTAGCGACAAAGGCGGTCTTGGGCTCATCGTACACATCCTTAGGCGTGCCAATTTGCTGGATGAAGCCGTCCTTCATGACCACGATGGTGTCTGACATCGTCAGCGCCTCCTCCTGGTCATGGGTGACAAAGATGAAGGTGATGCCCAGCATTTGCTGCATGCGCTTTAACTCCAGCTGCATCTCCTGGCGCAGCTTTAAGTCCAGGGCCCCCAGCGGCTCATCCAGCAGCAACACCTCTGGCTCGTTGATGAGGGCGCGGGCGATGGCGATGCGCTGCTGCTGACCGCCGGACAGGCTCTCCACGCTGCGCTTGCCATACTCGCTCAAGTTGACCAGGCTTAACAGCTTTTCCACCCGGGCTTTGATCTCATCCTTGGGGCGCTTGGCCACCTTCAAGCCAAAGGCGATGTTCTCAAACACGTTCAGGTGCGGGAAGAGGGCATATTTCTGAAACACCGTGTTGACCTTGCGCTTATAGGGCGGCAGGTTGGTGATGTCCGCGCCGTCAAAGATGATGCGCCCGGTGGTGGCGGTCTCAAACCCGCCGATGATGCGAAGGGTGGTGGTTTTGCCGCAACCGGAGGGGCCCAGCAGGGTTACAAACTCATTCTTCCTGATATAAAAATTGATGTCCGACAGCACGCGGACGCCGTCATATTCCTTGGAGATATTTTCCAGATTGATTAACCGTTGTCTTGCTTGCATCCTGTCCTCCGAAGAAATCAAAATGATGGCGGGGTTGAGACCCAGAGAAACCTGGCCTCCCGCTTGCCGGGGTTAAAAATGTGGTGGGGGGCGTCCGGATGGAGGCAGAAGCTCTCCCCCTTCTGGACGGGGTGGGCGTTTTGCCCGGACATGAGCACGATTTTGCCGGAGAGGACATAGCCAAACTCCTCCCCCTCGTGCGCCGGGATTTCGGCCGTGCGCCCACCCGCGCCCAGGGTAACCATCATGGGCTCAATCTGGTTTTTCTGGGCGTTGGGCACCAGCCAGACGATGCGGCCGCGCAGCAGCTCCTCGTCCTCTTTTTCAAACATGTCTGCGTCCGTATAGACCACCTTTTCCTGGATGCTTTCGCTGAAAAACTGCTTAAGCGTGGTGCCCAGGCACTCAATCATGTCCGTTAAGGTGGCAATGGAGGGGGAGGTCAAGTTATTTTCTACCTGCGAGATAAAGCCCTTGCTCAGCTCGCAGCGGTCCGCCAGGTCTTCCTGGGTCAGGTTGCGCGATAAGCGAAGCTTGCGCAGCGTGCCGCCAATGTCCATTCCATCCTCCTCCCCCGCGAAGTTTAGTTTCACTAAACACTCAGGCAGGCATTATTAAACCATCCTATGAGCGGCATGTCAATATACCTGTGTAAAGAATTGAGAAAATCGTATAATTTTGGCCGCAAAAAAACTGCCGCGAACGGCAGTTTTTGAATGAATTAGCTAAAGTAGGCCGGGCAAGGAATCAATCCTCATCTTCCTCGTCCTTCTTGGCGCTCTCAGAGATCTTCTTGGCCAGATCGCCGGGCACTTCCTCATAGCGCTCAAAGGTCATGGTGAAGGAGCCGCGCGCCTGGGTCATGGAGCGCAGGTCAG
>CAYOOZ010000213.1:0-2464 GCA_964405705.1 uncultured Christensenella sp. | reverse complement strand
TGTTGTTGTTGGCTTCGTTGTACTGGGAGAGGATGGTGGTCATGTATTCGTTGGAGGCAGTGTTGCTCCAGGTGCCGTTCTGGTCCACCAGGTACTTGGCGGCATTGCCTTCGTCATAGAACTTCAGGGCGGGCTTGCCGGCTTCGGTTAAAACCTTGTCAGCGTCTTCCACGCCGTACTGGGTGCGGGCAATGGCTTCCAGGTTGGACTCATCGCCCTTGAACATGACATAGGAGATGACGCCGTCCTTGTTGAGATCCAGCGCGTCATAATTGGCCAGGACATAATCGCCAATCATCTTGCCCTGCATGATGCCGGCTTCTTCGTAGTTGGTGCCAACAAAGGCGGCCTTGCCATTGTCCTTGATGATTTCAGCGGCAACAGCGTCGTCCTGGGCGATGGCGCGGTTGAAGAACACGATGGGGATTCCAGCGTTCTTGGCTGCGTCAGAGATGTTGCGGGCGATGCCGTCCGCGCCGGACTGGGCCAGGTTCACAACCAGCACCTTGGTGCCGCTGGTGACGGCGGTGTTGATCTGGTCAGACTGAATGGTCTGATCGCCGTTGGCGTCGTTGTTATTGAAGGCCAGGCCCTTGGCGGTGAGGGCGGCGTCCAGAGCTTCACGCACGCTGGAGAGATAGACGTCACCAAAGGTATACCAGAAGACCTGGACTTCACCTTCTGCGGAGACAAAGGACACCAGGGAGAGCGCCATCACGAGCGCCAGGGCGAGGGAAAGAAGTTTTTTCATTGGGTTTCCTCCTCATATAATTGTCAAGCTTTTCGCTTGTTTCCATTGTACCACAAATAAACATGTTTTACACAGCAATTTGTGAAAAAAAGCCAGCACTTACCCAATTAGCCCAGATTTTTATCAAATATGGTAGGACAATATAGGCAGGTTTGATGCCTGCCCGCTTTATTTCAGGGAAAACCGGAAGGGGCTTCAGAAAAACTGATATAGACATGACCGGCGCGCAGATTAGATGCTGATCACCTCAAAGCCATCCTGCACATAGGGCAGGACACCGGCGTGGCCATTCATATCCGACAGCAGCGGCAATCCGCTTTTTTCAACGGCTTCAAAGACATCCATCATTTTTGAGCAGGCCAGGCAGACCCCGGCAATGAGGCCAGACTCCTTGACCTTGCGGTAGGCAGGGTTGTTTTCCTCCTCAAATACACCCACCAATTGCACGGAGACGCCTTCAAAGATGACCTTGACGGTGACCCCGGCCTCTTGCAGTTGGGCGGCGTTGAGCAGCACATGCAAAAAGCAGCGCTTTTCCCCCGTCATGCCATAGAACAGGACTTTTTTCATGGTTCTCTCCTTTTAGCAGGTTTTACTTGCAAGGTTTACACAAGCCGGCGGCCCTGGCTGTCCCGGAAGCCCCCCATCAGGAGGAGAAGCAGGTCCGCCAACCAGCCCATACCAAAGACACCAAAGGTGATCAGCCAGAGAAAGCCTGTAAAATACTTGCCGGTATAAAAGCGGTGAGCGCCCAGGCTACCCAAAATCATACAGATAAAAAAGGTGGGCCACTTGCCCCGGTTTGAGGTCCGCTCAGGGGGCTCAACATAGGTGTGCACCACCCGGTGGATAACCTCCTGCGGCCATGAGGGCTGCTCAGGCTGCGCCTTTCTGGGCAGGAAAGAGCCGCAGTATTGGCAAGACAACATCCCTTCATGGATGCTCGCGCCACAATTCCCGCACTTCATTACACAATCCCTCAAGTTGAGCAAAATTTCAGTTCGATGGGACAAGGATACCATAAACAAGCGGAAAATCCAAAATGATCTGAGGGCACAAAAAAACGCGGTGTGACCCGCGCTTTTTTGAACCATTTACTTCTCCAGATATTCCGCCATCATATAGCCGTGGAAGCCTTCGTATTCCACCTGGGCCCAGTTGTCCTTGATGTCAAGCACCACCAGGGATTTGCCGGAGGTGACGGAGGTATAAACAGCGGCTGTTTTCTCCGGTTCTGCGCGCAGGCGCACATTGGCCTCCCTTTTGCTGTCCAGGCTGATGACCTTGGTATAGGTCCCGCTCTCCTGGTTGACAGCCACTTCCTTGAGGTGTTGGGTGAGCATATAGCCCTCCTTGTCCTTGTAGCGAACCAGTGAGAAGGTTTCACCCTTGGCGAAAAGGAGCACCAATTGGCCGCTCTTGGCGGTGGCGACGGCCTTGGACTTGGTGGTCATTTCCTCACGCAAGGTCAATTTGCCATTGGGTGCTGTCACCAAGGCCAGGGCAGGCTGGCTGCTGCCAAAACCAAAGCCAAGACCGGAGGAGGTGACATAGCCGGTATAGGCGCCGGACTGTACCTTGGACCAGGTTTGGCCCAGATCAATCAAGGTGACCACAGTGGCCGCGTCCAATTGGGCCAGTTCCGCGCCAGAGGTGGAGGGCGTTTCATAAAGGGTGAGGCCTTCCGCCTGCAGGACGACGGCCTCGGCCTTG
>CAYOOZ010000212.1:0-2475 GCA_964405705.1 uncultured Christensenella sp. | reverse complement strand
CAGGAAATCTGGAACTCCTTTGGCATCCCCTCCACCATCAACACCGAGGCGTGGAGCACCCTGCAGGTCAAACTGAAGGCCGGCAACGCGGAAGCCGCGCGCATGGGCTGGATTGCTGACTTTAACGACGTGGTCAACTTCCTGGAGATCTTCATCTCCGCCTCCGGCAACAACTACCCGCGCCTGGGCCGCGATATTGGCGAGTATGAGAAGGCCACCGAAGTCACCAAGGACGCTGGCACCGGCGCCTACTGGGGCTTAAACGGCGACCAGACCTGGGCGGATGCCTTTGATAGCCTGGTTGTCAAAATCAAGGCCGCGACCAACCCCGAAGAGCGCGCCCAGATGGCCGCTGACGCGGAGCGCATCCTGATGGCGACCGGCGGCGTCAACCCGCTGTACTTCTACACCAACCCCTACATGCTCAAGCCCAGCGTGAAGAACCTCATCATGATGCCCACCGGCGACGTGATCTGGAACTATGTCGAGCTTGAAAAATAAACCGACCTAAGCCACAAGGGGCCCGCGGGAAACCGCGGGCTCTTTTTTGTTGACGCGCGGAAAAAAAGAACAAGAAGGTACAGGATCATGGGGGAGGAGGAATACGTGTCACACGCCGGATAGAAAACAAAAACCTGCCAGTTTAGGGCATGAAAAACGGGTATATGAACGATTGACACGGACGGACGTCCCCTATATACTGCGGGGTACAGTTCGTTTAACCACTATATGTAGTAAACCGAAGGGAATCTTGAAATGTTGAGGGAACACCAGCTACCAGAGGAAATCATCAAGCGCTCCGGGCAAAAGGAGGGCTATGACCGCAGCAAGATTTTTACCGCCTTGCAAAAGGCGTTCGCGGCAACCCAGGCGGAGGTTACAGACAGCCAGCTCAATGAAATCACCTTGACGGTGGAGGGCTTGATGACTTCTGCGCTCAAGAGCGGGGAGGCCTTCTCCGTTGAGCGCGTGCAGGACATGGCCGAGCAGGCCCTGATGCAGGCCGGCTTTTTTAACCAAGCCAAGGCCTACATCCTCTACCGGGATGTCAGGCGCAAAAAGCGTGAGGACAAGCAAAAGCTGCTGGCCTATTTTGCCGATTTTGAGGAGCTATCCCCCGTCCTTTCCGGCATCGAGCGTGATTTCCCGCAGGAGGAGTATGCCCTCTCCGTGCTGACGCGCAAGTTTTTGTCCCTGTACAAGGAGGACAAGAGCCTTTTTGAGCGCATGGATGTCTTAATCCGCGCGGCCATTGAGCTAACAGACAAGGAGGCCGCCAAGTGGGAGTTCATCGCCGGGAGGCTGTACAACTGCCATTATTCCTACAACCTGCATCTGCGGGAGCAGGCGCTGAACCTCAACACCTTTTATGAGAAGCTGGTCTATTTGGATGGGCAAAACCTGCTGGCCAAGAGCATGCTGGAAAACTATCACAGGGAAGACCTGGAGGAGGCGGCCACCTTCATGGTCAGGGAGCGGGACAACCTCCTGCCCTACTCGGGCATTGAGCTGTTGACCAAGCGCTATGTCATCCAAAACCGCCAGCACCAGGCGCTGGAGAGCGTGCAGGAGATGTACCTGTCCATCGCGCTGTTCCTGGCCATCCCAGAGCAAAAGGACAGGCGGCTGTTCTGGGTGAAGCAGTTTTATGACATGCTCTCCACCCTCAAGGTGACCATGGCCACCCCCACCCTGTCCAACTCCAGAAAGCCCTACCACCAGTTATCCAGCTGTTTTATCGACACGGTGCCGGATGATTTGCAGGGCATCTACCACAGCATTTCCAATTTTGCCAATGTGAGCAAGTACGGCGGCGGCATGGGCCTTTACTTTGGCAAGGTGCGCTCCCAGGGCGCCAGCATCCGGGGCTTTGAAGGGGCGGCCGGCGGGGTCATCCGCTGGATCCGTTTGGCCAATGACACGGCCGTGGCCGTGGACCAACTGGGCGTGCGCCAAGGCGCTGTGGCCGTCTATCTGGATGTGTGGCACCGGGATTTGCCGGAGTTTTTACAGCTGCGCACCAACAACGGCGATGACCGCATGAAGGCGCATGACGTCTTCCCCGCGGTGTGCATGCCGGACTATTTCTATGAGCAGGTTAAGTCCAACATGAACGGGGACTGGTACCTCTTTGACCCGCATGAGGTGAAAACCCGCAAGGGCTGGGCGATAGAGGACACCTATGGGGAGGAATGGACGGAGAAATACAAGGAGCTGGTTAATGACCCCAGCGTATCCCGGCGCGTGATCCCGATGAAGGATTTGATCCGCCTCATCATCAAATCCGCCGTGGAGACCGGTACACCCTTTGTGTTTAACCGCGACCACGTCAACCGCATGAACCCCAACCCCCACAAGGGCATGATTTATTGCAGCAACCTGTGCACGGAAATCGCCCAGAACATGAGCGGCGTGGACTTTGTGGATCAGTACACCAAGACCGTGGACGGGGACACCATTGTGGTCACGGAAACC
>CAYOOZ010000211.1:0-2510 GCA_964405705.1 uncultured Christensenella sp. | reverse complement strand
TTAAACGCCAACTACCTGATGAACAAATTAAAGAGCATCTATCCAGTAGCCTATGACCGCATCTGCATGCATGAGTTTGTCCTCACCCTGGAGGACATCAAGAAAAAGACAGGGGTCTCGGCCTTGGATGTGGCCAAGGGCCTCTTGGACTATGGCATGCACCCGCCTACAATGTACTTCCCCCTGATTGTGCATGAGGCGCTGATGATTGAGCCCACAGAGACCGAAAACCGGGAAACCCTGGACCAGGCAGCGGAGGCCTTCTTCGCGATTTACAAGCAGATTCAGGACGCCCCGGACAGCCTCCACCTCTGCCCGACCACCACACCCATCAGCCGGCCGGATGAGGTCAATGCCGCGCGCAACCCCGTTGTACGCTTCGCGTTTGACAAGTAAACCCAAACAACTAAAAAACCGGACAGGCAGACGCTTGTCCGGTTTCTGGTTTAATCACAAGTAACCAAGGAGAATTCCTATGCAAATAAACGAATTGATTAAAAAATATGAGAATGAAATCATCGCCCTGCGCCGGGATTTTCATCAGCACCCGGAATTATCCTTCAAGGAGACAAGAACTGCTCAGGTGGTCTGTGAGGAATTAGACAAAATGGGTATTCCCTACACGCGCCTTGAAGAAAACTGCGTGGTTGGTGTGATCAAGGGTGGGAAAGCGGGGGAGAACAGCAAGAAGCTGGCCATCCGCGCTGATATGGATGCCCTGCCTGTGCAGGAAGAGGCTGACGTAGATTTTAAGTCAAAGGTTGACGGCGTGATGCATGCCTGCGGCCATGATGGGCATACAGCCATGCTCCTTGGCGCTGCCTGGATGCTAAAGGACATCAAAGATGAATTAAAAGGCACAGTGTATCTGTGTTTTCAGTCCGCGGAAGAGGTTGGGGGCGGCGCTTTAACCATTATCAACCATCTAAAGACCATGGGCGGGGTGGATCAGGCCATCGCTGCCCATCTCTGGGCAGATCTTGACAGCGGTCTGATTTCGCTGGAAGAAGGCGCGCGCATGTCCAATGGGGATTTTTTTACTGTGGAGGTTGAAGGGCGCGGGGGACATGGTTCCAGACCAGATTTGTGTGTTGACCCCATCAAGCCTCTGTGCCAGATTGTCACTGCCATATCCTCCATCCCAACCAATTTTATTGAAACCATCGAGCCTTGCGTGGTGCATGTTGGCCGCTTTGAAAGCGGCACCCTGGGCAACATTTTTCCGAGCAAAGCCAAGATTTGGGGCGGCATCCGCACCTTTTCCGAAACAAACCGCAAGCGGGTACCGGAATTGATTGAACAGATTTCAAGCAATATCGCAAAGGCTTATCAAGCCACGGTCAAGATGGAAATGCAGGTGGGCGTTCCCATGGTCTACAACAGTACCCAATCCATTGCTCTGGCGCAAAAGACGGTTGCAGAATCTGGGCTGTTTCGATTAGACAAGTTCTATCCCATCTGCGCTTCGGAGAACTTTGGCTTCTTCCTGGAAGCCTTCTCTGGTTTTATGGCTTTTATAGGCATGCGGAATGAGGAAAAGGGACTGGTGTATACCCACCACCATCCCAAATTCGGCATTGATGAGGATGTCCTGGCCAAAGGCTCCGCCTTCTTTACAGCTTACGCAAAGGATTACCTCAATTGAAAAAGCGGGCACAATCGCGCCCGCTCTTTCATCTCGGCCGGTTTACAGGATGTACTCCTTTAAGCTGCCAGGCTGCTTGGCCATTTCGGCCTGCTTGCTCTGGTATTTTTCACCCTGGTTGCCAAGAACTGCATAGGAAGCAATCTTGCTCTCCTCAACGCCAGGCTGGTTGAAAGCATCGATGTCCAGCAGTTCCCCGGCATAAGCCGTGACCAATTCATAGAAATACAGGAATTGGCCAATGGTGTGCGCATTGACCTCCGGGAAAACGATGGTCTGGCTCATCCGGCCAGAGCGCAGCAGGGCATATTGGGTGCCTTGGTATTCCGCCTCGATTAGTTGGTTCAAAGTTTTCCCGCCCAGGAAGGCCACATCCGGGAAATCCTCACACCCATGGGCGATGGGGGTGGTTGTGCGGAAGTTTTCCACCCGCAGGAAGGTGATGATCTTGTCATAAGGCCCTTCGGTGTACAGCTGCAATTGGCTGTGCTGGTCGGTCACGCCCAGGGATTTGACAGGGGTCTGCCCGACGTTTAAGGCCATGCCCTTGCGGGAGACGTTTTTGCCCAGGCTTTCAGCCCACAGTTGGCAAAACCAGTCCGCCATAAACTTCAGGCTGTCCGCATAGGGCATCATGACCTGGATGTTCACACCCAGCTCTTCCATGGCAATGTACTGAATGACCGCCTGCAGGAGGGCAGGATTCTTCCAGACCTCTTCTTCTTTGCAGCGCTTGTCCATGGCCCTGGCGCCTTCTAACATCCCTTTGATGTCAATGCCACAAACAGCTGCGGGCAAGAGGCCAACCGGGCTTAGTTCGCTAAAGCGCCCACCCACGGAGGATGGCACATAAAAGAGCTTGAAC
>CAYOOZ010000210.1:0-2538 GCA_964405705.1 uncultured Christensenella sp. | reverse complement strand
CGTCATCCGCCGCCACCACCAGGACAGCAATGTCCGTGGACTGGGCGCCGCGGGCGCGCATGGCGGTGAAGGCCTCATGTCCAGGGGTGTCCAGGAAGGTAATGGTCTGGCCATTTAATTCAACGGTATAAGCGCCGATGTGCTGGGTGATGCCGCCGGCCTCGCCCCTTGTGACATGGGCATCCCGGATGTAGTCCAAAAGGGAGGTCTTGCCATGGTCAACGTGGCCCATGATGGTGATGACGGGCGGGCGCGGGGCCAGATCGGCTTCGCTGTCCACCTCGTCCGCGGTTTCGATCATCTGGTCTTCCGCCGTGCGGTCCAGCTTCAAAATCAGCTCCACGCCAAATTCAGAGCAGACCAGGGAGGCGGTGTCAAAATCCAGTTCGCTGTTGATGGTGGCCATGTTACCCAGGAGCAGCAGCTTTTTGAGGATCTCGCCGGCGGGTTTGCCGATGCGCTCGGTCAAATCCTTGACGGTGATTTTCTCCTGGTTCATGATGGCGGTTTCAATCTTAATGGGCGCCATCATCTGCTGGGCGGAGGGCTTTTTGGAGCGCGCGCGGCGGCCGCCCCTGATGACCTCATCCTCCATGCCAAAGCTGCCTGGCCGGCTGCGCACGCTCTGCTTGCGCTGCTTGCTCACATGCTCTGGATCCGGGCGGCGGACATAGTTTTTCTTGTTGGGGTCGTAATTGGAGACCCTGTCCTTCTCCATGGGCACCAAAAGCTCATCCACCGGGGGCTTGGCTGCCATGCCAGGGCGGCCCTGGGGACGGCCCATGCCGGGACGGGGCGCGCCGGGGGCACCGGGCGCCGGGCGGCCATATTGCGGCGCGCCGGGGGCCGGGCGGCCATATTGCTGGGCGCCAGGGGCCGGACGGCCATACTGCGGGTTGCCGGGCGCCGGGCGGCCATATTGACCGGGTGCCGGGCGGCCATATTGCTGGGTCATGGGCGCCTGCCCAGTCGAAAAGCGGCCCTGGACAGCCGGAGCCGGCGGGTTTTTGGGCGCGGGTTTGACAATGTGCACCCGCGGCACGGGGGTGGTCACTTCCTTGAGGATGGGCTCATCCTTCACAGGCTCAGGCTGGCTTGCCACTGCCGGCTCAACCTTTTCTATCACAGGCGCGGTAACAGGCGCGGTCTCCGCCTTGGGCGCTGCCTCAACCTCGCTCACTTCAGCCTTTGGCGCAGGAGCAGGCGAAGCCAGAACGGGCGCTTCGGGCGCTTCCACCACTTCTGGCGCTGCGGCCACCACCTGGGGGGCCGGCTTTTCTTCCGCTAAAGGAACCTTGGGTGCAGGAGGCGCTTCCACCGCGACTTCCTTTGCGACTTCAACCGCGTCCAAAATCGCCTTCTCATCCTCATCGGGCATGGTCCAGGCCTTGGTCTGAGTCTGCATCAGCTGCTGCTGCTGCTCATGGCGAAGGCGCTGGCGCTCCTCCTCCTCCTGGCGCAGGAACATGGATTCCTGCTGCTTGAGCATTTGCAACATGATGTCCGCGTTGCGTTTGACGCGCTCTGTTTCAGACAGGATAACGCCCGTTTTTTGGTTGAGTTCCTTGATGGTGTCTTTGAGACCGACTTTCGACATTCAGCCTTTGTCCTCCAAAATTTGCTTGGTTGTTTTGAGTATCATCTGGGCAAAATTGCCCGGTTTCACAGCGGCAGCGGCCATTCCCGGCCGCCCACAGGCCATCCCCAGTTGGCCCGCGTCTAATAGGATAACCTGTACTTGGTAGTGATTGCAAGCATCGCGCACTTTCTTGCGTGTATTTTCGCTTGCCCCAGGTTCCAGCAGGGCCAGGCCGGCCTTGCCTTCCTTGATGAGCTTTAAGCTCATTTCAGCGCCTGGGACCAATTGCTGGGCCTTAAAGGCCAATCCCAGGATGCCCTTTAGCTTCTCAGGATGACTCACTGCTGCCCTCTGGCTTCATAAAGCTAATCTGCCGGGCCAACTGCTGGGTGACCTCCGGGGAAATGGCTCGCTCCAGCGCGCGCTCCAACTGCTTTTGCTTGATGGCCTTGTTTAAGCACACCTCATCCGCGCAGACATAGGCGCCCCGGCCGGACTTTTTGCCGGTGAAGTCGATTAAAATCTCGTCCTCCGGCGTGCGCACCACGCGCAGCAGCTCCTTTTTGGGCTTCATCACCCTGCAGCCCACGCACATGCGTTGGGGGATCTTCTTTGGCATGCGTGTTGCTCCCTTAGGTGTTCAGGTCGTCGTAGGGGTCCTGGTCATAGCCCTCATCCAAAATGGCCTGATCCAAGGCCAAGCCGTCCTCATAAGCCTGCTGGGCGACCAATTCATCAAACTGGCTCTGGGACTTGATGTCAATCTTCCAGCCGGTCAATTTGGCGGCCAGGCGGGCGTTTTGCCCCTCCTTGCCGATGGCCAGGGACAGCTGCAGGTCCGGCACGATGACGCGGCAGATCTTCTCCTCCTCGGAGATAAAGACGCTGACCACGTGGGCGGGGTTTAAGGCGTTGGCCACAAACTCCGCGGGGTCGGGCGACCATTTGATAATGTCAAT
>CAYOOZ010000209.1:374-2559 GCA_964405705.1 uncultured Christensenella sp. | reverse complement strand
GCGATGAGATGGAGAGCATGAACCAGACCATCGCCCAGCTTCGTGAGCAATTAAAGCAGCAAATCGCGGCTCCCGCGCCCTTTATCCCCCCGGTGGCGACGCCGGCCCCCTTGGCCCCCATCGTGCCTTCGGCAGCGGTCAAGGCAGAGCCCGAATTGCCCAGCGACTTAAAGAGCGCCAAGCTCCTCCTTGAAAAGACGCAGAAGGCCTGTGATGAGGTGCTGCTAAAAGCCCGCGAGCGGGCGGAAGAAATCCTGCAGGAGGCCAAGGACGCTGTCCCCGACCCGGAGATTGAAAACCTGGAAGAGCGCAAGGAAGAATTAAAGAAGGAAATTGCTGTGCTGGAAGGCGACGCGCAGAAGTTTAAGCAGCGTTTTCAGACCATGCTCAAGGATCAGATCGACATCCTTGACTCGGAACTCTCCTGATGCGGTTGGGGGCGATTGAAGCCGGCGGAACCAAGATGGTGCTTGGTGTATTTGATGGCGGTTTAAAGCCGCTGCATCAAATCAGCCTGCCCACCTTATCCCCGGATGAAACCATCCCCCAGATGATCGATTATTTTAAGGAGCAAAAGGTGGACGCCCTGGGCATTGCCACCTTTGGCCCGGTGAACCTGCGCGCTGGCTCCAAAAGCTTTGGGACCATCCTCAACACCCCCAAATTGGCCTGGCAGCGCTATCCCCTGCTCCTTGCCTTTGAGGAGGCGCTGGGCGTGCCCTGTGAGATTGACACGGATGTGAACGCGGCCGCCCTGGCGGAAAGCGCCCTGGGCGCGGCCAAGGGCCTGCTCAACTGCCTCTACCTCACCATTGGCACGGGCATTGGCGGCGGGCTATACTCCGAGGGGCAGTTGGTGCATGGGCTCATGCACCCGGAATGGGGCCATGTGCTGGTCTCCCGGCATGAGGATGACCCCATGCTCCATGGCGTATGCCCCTATCACAAAAACTGTGTTGAAGGCTTTGCCTCCGGCCCCTCCATGCAGACCCGCTGGGGCATCCCGGGCAAGGATCTGCCAGAGGACCACTGGGCCTGGGAGCTGGAAGCCTACTACCTGGGCCAATTGTGCGCCATCGCGCTGATGACGGTGTCCCCTGAGAAAATCCTCTTGGGCGGCGGCGTGATGCACCAGGACAAGCTCCTGCCCATGGTGAGGGAGCAGATGCAAAAGCTGGTCAACGGCTATATGGACGCGGAGCAGATGCCGCCCATGGAGGACTACATCACCTCCCCCGCGCTCTGGCCCGACAGCGGCCTCATCGGCGCGGCCTTGCTGGCCAAGAAGGCATATACACAAAGAGAGATTTAAACCACCTCTTACCGTGAGTTCAAAAGGGCGATGATCGCCCTTTTTTTTGGGTCTGGGCAAAGCCCAGAAAACCCCAAAACCCCTAAGAAATTGGGGCTGTAACCACATTCGTTACAGCCCCTTTATGATATCCCTATTTGTTTTACACCTTTTGAACGCTCAAGGTGGCCTCATGGCCGTTGATGTCCCAGGTCTTGGTGTAGGCGTTCTCAGGCGCAGCGCCTTGCTCAAAGGCAGTGGCCAGAACCACCTGGGAGATGAAGCCGCTGTGCTTTTTTAAGGCAGGCAAGAGGGCCTCATCGGCCTGATACCAGACGCGCACGCGGTCCACCACATCAAAGCCGGCGTCCTTGCGCATGGTTTGCAGCTTGCTGACCACCTCACGGGCAAA
Organism: uncultured Christensenella sp.; assembly: GCA_964405705.1. Taxonomy (GTDB): domain Bacteria; phylum Bacillota; class Clostridia; order Christensenellales; family Aristaeellaceae; genus UBA6115. The sequence goes on along the minus strand of CAYOOZ010000209.1, from coordinate 856 downwards.
GCCTTCTTCCAGAAGCTCGGTGTTGAGGTTGGTCAACAGGCCAACGGTGATGCCCTTCCCCTCCTGGGCGACCAGGCCCTCCTTCTGGGTGGTTTCAACAAGGACATCGCCCTCATTTAGCTCAATGGTTTCGCCATCCAGGGTCAAGACCAGGGGCCTGCCCTCACGGAAGCCCTTGACAGCCATGGCGCCATCCACTTCGCTTAAGAGCTGGCTGATCTGGCCCAGCTTCTTGCCAAAGCGGGGGCCCAGGGTGCGCAGCTGGGGCTTTAGGCGGTAGCCGGTGAAGGCGTCCGCGTCCTTGGTGAAGATAATTTCCTTGACATTGAGCTCATCCCGGGCCAGGTCCTGATAGGCGGCGTCCAGTTCCGTGCCCAGCACCATCTGGGAGCTTAAGGGCTGGCGCACCTTGAGGTTGGCCAGGTTGCGGCAGGCACGGCCCAAGGAGACAACCTGGAGGAGCTGGTTCATTTGCTTTTCCA
>CAYOOZ010000209.1:0-304 GCA_964405705.1 uncultured Christensenella sp. | reverse complement strand
CCCTTGCCCCAGAAGCGGGAGCGGCCGCGACGGACGTACCAATTGGAGACATCATCCATAAGGTCAGAGAGGGCATTGGCACTCTCTGGCACCTTGTAATTGGACAGGCCCTCATCCACCACCTTGATGGTGGAATGCAGGCGGCTTAGGATCCACTGGTCCATGAGGGTGAGCTTGGCCTTTTGTAAGGGATGCTCGCTGGGCACAAAGCCGTCAATGTCCGCGTAGAGGATGTAGAAGGCATAGGTGTTCCACAAGGTGCTCATGTACTTGCGCTGGGCCTCGCTGACCGCCTCGTCATAAA
>CAYOOZ010000208.1:0-2643 GCA_964405705.1 uncultured Christensenella sp. | reverse complement strand
TGCGCTCATGGGATTATAGCTCAGTTGGCTAGAGCGCCACGTTGACATCGTGGAGGTCGTTGGTTCGAGCCCAATTAATCCCACCAGCAAAACCCTTGAGAAATCAGGGTTTTTTTATTGCTTCAAAAACTGGACACAGAATACTTAGGAATAATGATGAAAAGAAGGCGCAATATTGAGCGCAAGCAAAGGCGGCACCTGACGCATCTGTCAGCTGCCGCCTTTGTTCATTGCCAGATTCTTAAATATCCACCTTCAAACCGACACCGGACTGCTGAGAAACAAAGAGGGCGTCAATAACCTTCATCACGCGCAGGGCCTGTTGAGGCTTGACGATGAGGTCGGCCCCATGGTCCAGCACGTCCACGATGTTTTGATAGTACTCTGTCCAGTCCGCCTTGACCTCGGGCAGGGGCATTTCTTCCGTGGTCTGCTTGGGCCTGGGCGCCATGGTGCGGGTGGGGCCGGCCTCGGTATAGACAATGTCGTCCTCCCAGGTCATTTCGCTGTCCGGCTTGAGCTTGACAATCTTGCCCTTGCAGGACCAGTCCTCAATCACCAGGGTGCCGCCGGTGCCGGAGACATGCCAGCGCGGCTGGAGGATAAAACAGTTGGTGGCCATTTCCAAAAGCGCGCTGGCCCCGGACTCAAAGCGAAGGAAGAGCTTGATGTTGTCATCCACCTCAGCGCCATACAGCGAAAAGAGATGCGCGTTGACGGAGACCACCTTCTCCGGGAACAATTGCAGGGCCTGGTCCAGCAGGTGAACACCCCAGTCCAGCAACATGCCGCCGCCGTTTTGCTTGTGTCCACGCCAGCCGTGCATGGCCCCGCGGGAGCCCTGCACACGGGATTCCACAAAGTAAGGGGTGCCAATCAAACCCTCAGCGATGGCTTTTTTAAGGATGAGGAAGTCACGGTCCCAGCGACGGTTCTGGTGAATGGAAAAGAGGCGTCCAGTCTCCTCCGCCACAGCGATGATCTCCTCCAGCTCAGCGGCGTTTAAGGTGACCGGCTTTTCGCATACCACATGCTTGCCAGCCCTGAGGCATTCAATGGCCAGGTGGCGGTGGGAATCATTGGGGGTGGCAATGGTGACCAGGTCCACCGACTTGTCCGCCAGCAGCTCCTTTAGGCCGCTGTACACACGTAGGCCATTCTCCCGGGCCTTGGCATTGGCTTCCTCGCGCACATCCAGCGCGCCAACGGCCTCAATTGAGGGGATTTTCTCACTGATGTTCTTGTGATGCCAACCGGCCATGCCGCCGTAGCCAATCAACGCCAGACGATGTTTCATGGATGCCGCTCCTTTATGCTTAGTTGGTTTCATTCTAAGCACCCCTCATCGGCAAGTCAATCAAATTTAGTCTTGATTTGCGTCTGCTCCGCGCGAAAATCACGAAAATTTCTGCTCTTGTACCCTCATTCTGCACTAATTTATACATTCCTTTTGTTCTTCGTTTAATCCTTCCACAAAACTGGTATAATACCCGTCGAACTGCGTTTCGCCAAGCATCAAGCGCAGGCCTTGGTAAAAACCATTATGGAGGGACTTTTATGAAAAAATACCTATCCGAATTCCTGGGAACCCTGGTGCTGGTGCTGTTTGCCTGCGGCACGGCCGCTGTGACTGGCGCCAAGATGATGGAAGCCAGCGCGACGGCTGAGGGCTTGGTGCTCTTTTCCGGCGGCGCGACCGCGGCCTATATCTTAACCGCCCTGGCCTTTGGCCTGGTCATTGTGGCGATGGCATACTCCATTGGGCATATCTCTGGCTGCCACATCAACCCCGCCGTGTCCATTGGCATGCTGGTGTCTGGCCGCATCTCTGTAAAGGACTTCATCGGCTATGTGGTGAGCCAGTTCCTGGGCGCCATCGCGGGCGCTGCCATCCTCTACTACCTGATTGGCGGCAACCTGGGCCTGGGTCAAAACGGCCTTTTCCAGGGCGATGTGGTCCGCTCCCTGGTGATTGAAATCATCCTGACCTTTGCGTTTGTCCTGACCATCCTGGGCGTTACCTCCAGGGAAGCTTCCGCCAAGAAAGCCGGCCTGGTCATCGGCTTCACCTTAACCCTGGTGCATATCCTGGGCATCTACTTCACAGGCACCTCCGTCAACCCCGCCCGCTCCTTTGGCCCGGCGCTGATTTTGTCCCTGGTTGGGCAGCCGGATGCCTTAAACGTGGTCTGGGTCTTTATCGTGGCGCCCCTGGTGGGTGGCGCGCTGGCAGCCCTGGTCTGGAAAGCCCTGGACAGCAAGGAAGCTGCTTTAAACTAAGTGAACACTATTCAAAAAAGCTGCCCGATTGGGCAGCTTTTTTGATTGCTTGGACAGTCAGGACAGGGCTTTTTCGGGATGTTTTTTGTTTTGCACCCGCTGCCAGAAGATGACCAGGGCAATGAGCACCAGGCCGATGCTGTCTGTGACCAAGCCAGGAATGATGAGCAACAAGCCGCCGGCCAAGGCCATGAGCTGCTGGATGACGTTGAGCTTGCTGTCCCAGTATTTTTCAATGGCCATGCCGATACCAAACATGCCGATGATGGCGGTGACCGCGATCAAAACCACCTCATACCATTCCGCGTTGAGCATCAGCATCTGGGGGCTGTACACAAAGATGTAGGGCACCAGGAAGGCCGC
>CAYOOZ010000207.1:0-2650 GCA_964405705.1 uncultured Christensenella sp. | reverse complement strand
GACCGTGTCCATTGCCCTTTTGGCCGCCTTTTTTGCCACCATCCTGGGCACCCTGGCCGCCATTGGCATCCACGCCATGCAAAAGCGCCCCCAGAGCGTCATGATGACCTTGACCAATATCCCCATGACCATGCCGGACATCGTCACCGCCATCTCCCTGATGCTCTTGTTCATCTTCACCAAAATCCACCGCGGCTATTTCACCATGCTTTTGGCCCACATCACCTTCAACATCCCCTATGTGATTTTGTCGGTCATGCCCAAATTAAAGCAGATGAACAAGTTCAGCTATGAGGCTGCCCTGGATTTGGGGGCGACGCCTGGGTACGCTCTAAGAAAGGTAGTTATTCCCTACCTGATGCCCGGGGTCATCACAGGCGCCCTGCTGTCCTTCACCCTGTCCCTGGATGACTTTACCATCAGCTATTTCACCACCAGCCCCCTGGTGCAAAACCTCTCCACCCTGATTTACTCTGAGCCCACCATGAACGCTTTGAGCGCGCTGATGTTTGTTGCACTTCTAATCCTGCTGCTCCTGGTTAACCGCCGGACAGCCCAGCATAACGATTAAAACCAAAGGAGGAACCCCATGAAGAAACTGCTCACCTTTGCCTTGGCCCTGGTCCTGGTCCTGTCTGTTACCGGCGCTTTGGCGTCTGGCGTTGTCAATGTGTACAACTGGGAAGACTACATCGATGATGAGGTCATTGCCCAGTTTGAAGAAGAAACCGGCATCAAGGTCAACTACATGCGCTTCACCTTGAATGAGGACATGATGGTGCAGGTGCGCACCAGCCCCACTGCCTTTGACGTGGTTTTCCCCTCTGATTACGCGATTGAGCGCATGATCGCGGAGGATCTGGTGCAGCCGATTGATTTTTCCAAGGTGCCCAACGCGGAGAACACCTTAGACTGGATGAAGAACCCAGATTATGACCCGGAGCATCAGTTTTCCGTGCCCTATATGTGGGGGACAGTGGGCATCCTGTATGACACCACCAAGGTCAATGAGACCATTGATTCCTGGGGCGCGCTCTTTGATGAGAAATACAAGGGCGAGGTCTTCATGATGGACTCCCCCCGGGATTCCCTGGGCGTCACCCTCAAGTACCTGGGCTTCTCCGTCAACTCCAAAAACCCGGTGGAACTCAAGGCCGCGACCGACCTCTTGATTGAGCAAAAGCAAAAGGGCATCGTCAAAGCCTACCAGGTGGATGAAACCAAGGAAAAAATGGTCAAGGGCGAGGCCACCCTGGCCCTGGTCTGGTCAGGCGATGCGCAGTACGCCATCAACCTAAACCCCAACCTGGCCTATGTTGTGCCCAAGGAGGGCAGCAACGTCTGGGTGGATGGCATGGTCGTGCCCAAAAGCGCGCCCAACTACGAAAACGCGCTCTTGTTCATTGACTTCTTAAGCCGTCCGGACATCGCGGCCAAAAACACGGAGTACATTGAGTATTCCTCCCCCAACAAAGGCGCGATTGAATTGCTGGGTGAGGACTACATCAACAACACCAACCTAAACCCCACCCAGGAAACCCTGGACACCTGCGAGTTTTTCCATGACAACAACGATGTCAAACAGCTGTATGACACCTTCTGGGGCATGGTCAAAAACGCGAAATAAGCTTATCAATTAACAGAGGCGTAGGATATTCCTGCGTCCCTGTATTTTTTTGAAGTGTATTTCATCGTTTCAGCGCTATAATCAGGCCAAGGGTTCAAGTGGCTGTCAATCTCCCGGTAATCTTTTGAAAAAAATCTGCTCGCCATACTTGCAAGGCATCCAGCTTACGTATAAAAGGAAGCACATCTTCTTTTGCTTGGCTATAATCAATGGTTTCAAATCGCTGAATTAAGCATTGTTTGAGGTCGGCCAATGTGAAGGGCTGTTCTGAATTTAGATAACCGCTTTGCTCAAGCCGTGCCCGCAAATGATCCAGGTTGACAGCAGTGTTGCGTGACAGAAAAAACACATAGTCATATAGATCGCGGCCCTTGACCCTGTTTTTCCAACCTCTGCATAAAACAGCGTGGATTTTTCCGGCAAATAAGGAGGGGGCATCATACAAGGCAACTTCGTAGGGCGAGGGAAGCAATCTATAATGGTGCTCAAAATGGGCATAATCCGGCGGGTTGGTATCCACTTCAAACTTGATGCGGATTTTTTCTCCCTCATGGATACCGGGTAGCGTCTGACTGCCATAAAACAACAAAAGGTGCTCCTTTGTGTTGGCTTTGAGAAAAGCGGATTGAATCTGTGTTTCAGTGCTCTTTACTTTTTCCATAATAGCGACATGTAGCCCAAAAGACGCTATTTCTTTTTCTAAAGTCGGGAAGTAGGAATGCAAATCGAAGCTTTCATCCCTTGTTTTTAGCGAAAAGTCCAGGTCTTCAGAAAATCTGTCCAAGCCATAGAAAATTCGCAGCGCAGTTCCGCCGTAAAAGGCCGCAGCCTTAAAAAAACCTGCCCGGGACAACCCGCACAAAACCATCTCCTGCATGATTTCTTTCATCACATTCCGCTTGTCCTGCGGAGGCTGTTCGTCATAGGCTCTTAGCATTTGTTCAATGATGGTATTCAACTTATCCTCCTTATATAGGGCCTGCTGAAAAAAGTGATTCGCGCTATGGTCGTTCCTTCAAACAG
>CAYOOZ010000206.1:0-2714 GCA_964405705.1 uncultured Christensenella sp. | reverse complement strand
CGGCATCAACATGGCCTTCTCCCAGGCGGAAACCCGCAAGGCCGTCGCCTCCGGCTACTGGAACCTCTACCGCTACAATCCCGACCTGGCCGAGCAGGGCAAGAACCCCCTGACCATCGACAGCAAGGACCCCACGGAGAGCTACCAGGACTTCATCAAGGGCGAGGTGCGCTATACCTCCTTGCTCAAGGCCTTCCCCGATGTTGCTGACGGTCTCTTCCAGCAGTCTGAGGCGGATGCGGCCTTGCGCTGGGCCAACCTCAAGAAGATGGCTTCCGCGGAGTAAATGAAGCCATAGTCCTTCAGCCCGCCAGGCATTTGCCTGGCGGGACTTTTTTTGCCCGCATAAAATGTACAAATTCGCTTGCAGTTTTCAAAAAAGATGCTACAACATCTTTGTTAAACCACCACACTGTGGGATTCCAACCTTTATCAGGCGCGTCGGCGCCGGACGGCTCCCCATATTCCGTTCTTTTCAAGTGAATAAATTTTTGGAGGGTGTTATGTTCAAACGCATGATGTGTTACCTGCTGTGCTTGGTCATGTTGGCAGGGCTTTCGCCTGTCAATCTCTTAGCGGAGGACCAGGTCGCTCCCCCGGTGGCGGAGGAGGTCACCCTGCCCGCGCCTGAGGCGCAGGAAGACGAACAACCCGTCATAGACCTTCCTGTTGTGGTCGAGCCAGCTCCAAATCCGCCTGACCCGGCGCCAAAGTCGGAAGAACCCAAAGAAGAAGTGCCTAAGCCGGAATCGCCTGCACCTCAGGAACCTGTAAAGGAGCCTGTTGTTGAAGAGCCAGTTGTTGAAGAGCCAGTTGTTGAAGAGCCAGTTGTTGAAGAGCCAGTTGTAGAAGAGCCGGTGGTAGACGAGCCGGTGGTAGACGAGCCGGTGGTAGAAGAGCCTGTTGTGGATGAACCGGTTGTAGAAGAGCCGGTTGTAGACGAGCCGGTTGTGGAAGAGCCGGTTGTAGACGAGCCGGTTGTAGACGAGCCGGTGGTAGAAGAGCCGGTCGTGGAAGAACCGATTGTGGAAGAACCGGTTGTAGAAGAGCCGGTCTTGGAAGAACCGATTATAGAAGAGCCCATCATTGAGGAACCCGTTGAAGAAGAACCCCTTGAGGAACCCCTGCCCCAGGAAGATGTGGCTTATTTCACCCCGCAAAGGTCTGTGTTTGACCTGGCTGCCCCGGACGCGGACATCAGCCTAACTTTGCTGGATTCAGCGCTCGCGCTTTTGGGGATCGAGGGCTTAACGCGGGACGCGGACTACCAGCTGTCCGGTCAGAAAATTACTTTCCTGCCCGTTTACTTAATTGCCTTGCCCCTGGGCGAGTTGACCTTATATTTGCAGTTTGAAGGGGATGTAGCCCAGCCCTTCTACCTGTCCGTGGTGAACAGCCAGGCAACAACGCAGGAAGAGCCGCTTGTTGAAGAACCGTTTGAAGAAGCGCCTAAGACGGAAGAGGATGAGCCGCTGACGCTCATGGCCATGTCTGATAACCCCATCATTTTTGACCGCGCGTCCTATGAGGTCACCCGCTATTTGCAAGCCCCATATGGAGATCAAATCTATTTGGAAACTGTATTTTTACAAGAAGATGTCACCTCCTTCGGCACCCCTGTCTGGACGCTGACAGATGTGGCTGGCAATGCTGTATCCAATTTATTCCTGCAGGGATATTCCAACAACGCAGGCATATACTGTGACAGCTTGGTTGCCGCGGGTACCACCACAGCCACCATCACCTGCACAGTGGGGGAATACAGCGCCTCTGTGCCTCTTACCATCAACGTTGTGGGTGGCACCGTCCCAGAGTCCATGGAAACCCCCGCAAGCTATCAGGGGCAAGTGAATACGCCGTTGACCATTGTCCGGCCCACGCTGCTCCCTGCCGGGACAGATCTGTCGTCGGCTGATTTTCTCTTCGGCTTTGGTATCAATAGTGGACCGGCAGCAGACTCCTGGACATACGGGGGTAATGGCGCTGACGGCTATGAGGTCGTCTTTAGCCAGCCTGGTTATTATTTTGGCCGCGTCTCAATGAGTTACGCAAATCTTTCTTTTGAAAAGGCAGTTGTGTTTGCCATCCAGGATGATCAAGGGAACACGCCCGGCAACCCGGTTGGGTTTAATCCTCCAGCCATCACCAAGAATTTCTACCTTGGGTCCTCAACTGACATCAGTACCTGGATTTCTTTAAACCAAAACACCCTTGAACTGGGGCAGGCTTCCTGGACAGTCGGCGAAGTTACGGGAATGCCACTCGCCAACCTCCGCATTGGTCCTATTGACCAATATGGCGCAAGTCTGGTATCAGACGCGCCGACAGTTGCCGGCACCACCACGGTGGAGGTCATCTGCACCATTGGGGAATATAGCAATTCAGCCATCGTCACCATCAACGCGATTGAGGCGGTCCTGCCCGAGACCATCAACCTACAAAGCAATTATGATGCCCAGGTTGGCGTCCCGTTTGCGCTGTCCCGCCCCACGCTCCTGCCCGCCACGCACACCCTGGATGAGCAGCTGTTCTACTTTGATGTATACTCCGATGGCGCTCCTGTTGAAGTCACTGGCACCTCCCAGGAGGGGCATCAATTGCTGTTTTCTGAGCCTGGATACTATCGAATGCGCGTTTACATGGGCTATGAAAGCATTGGTATTTAGGGCCTGCTGAAAATCCCTAAACCCATTGAAAACACTGGATAAATCGCG
>CAYOOZ010000205.1:0-2765 GCA_964405705.1 uncultured Christensenella sp. | reverse complement strand
CAGTTGGTATGACCATTATCTCAGAAAATTTATCTCGTGTCCACACTATCTAATGCATAGAGATATGTGTTCTCAATAGATGAGTAATGAATATACTACTTACACAAGACCATTAATGCAACTTTATTTTGGTCCAGGCATCGCTCTTGATGCGGTGGGACAGGAGGGCATTGCGGACGATGGCATCCAGCAAAAAAGCGAACCAGGGGCCGGTGGATGCCAGCAGGAGCACGGGGATGACTGGCTCAAGCGCAAAGGAAAACAGCCAGGTCAGGACCGGGCGCAGAATGGCCACGCCAATTAAAGCAATCACGGCCACATAACGCACATCCCCAGCCCCGCGCAGGCAGCCGGCGTAAACCACCCGGCCGTTTTGGGGCAGGAGGGCCGGGATAACCACCAGGAAGCCTGCGGAGGCAGCCGCGATGACAGCCTCGTCCTTGGTAAACAGACCGGCCAAATCCCGCCTGAAAATGAACATGAATACCATCAACAAGAGCGAAACCAGAATCGAAACATGGCGGGTGACCGTCACCGACCGGCGGGCGCGCAAAGGATCTCCTGCCCCCAGGCTTTGGCCCACCAGGGTAACCCCAGCGGCCGAAACCCCATCGCATAAGGTGAAGGAGAGGGCAGAGACCTGGGTGACGATGTGGTAGCCCGCGTAGGCGATGGTACCCAGGCTGGCGATGATGCGGCTGGTCAGCATAAAGCCCAGGCGCAAAAAGGCTGATTCCGCGATGGAAGCGCCGCCGATTTTCATCAAGCCCTGGAGGGTGTCCCGGTCAAAGCGCGGCCATTTCAAACGATAGGCAAATGGAGAACCCTTTTGCATAGCGAAATAGAGCGACAGCAAGCCCGCCAAAGAGGTGCCAATAACGGTGGCAATCGCGGCCCCCTTGACACCCAGTCGGGGGAAGCCCAGCCTCCCGCCAATGAGCAGGTAGTTGAAAATCAGGTTGAGAATGTTGCTCAAGAGGTGGGTTTGCAGGGTGATCCTGGTATGGCCAAGCCCACGGAAGGCCGCGCAGATGGTGAGCTGCAGGCTGTTGAGCGCAAAGCCCAGGGAGATAATCTGAAAATAGTCCACGGACATTTTAAGGCTGTCCTCATTGGCCCCAGCCAAAATCATTAATGGCTCGGCCAGGAAATAGCCGATTAGCAGGATCATGATGCCCAGCAGCAAGCCCAGGGCCACTGATTGCTCCAGGCAGGCCTTGATGCCCTTTTCATCCCCAGCGCCCCGCCGCCTGGCAATCAGGGCGGTGGTGCCAATGGAGAGGGACTGAACTAGAATTAATAAGATCATTCGGGGCTGCATGGTCAGGCCCACAGCGGCAATGGCGGCCGGGCTGATGGTGCCCACCATCATGGTATCCACGGAGCTGATGACGCTGATTAACAAGCCTTCCAGCGCGGCTGGCCAGGCAATGCGCACCGCTTCCTTGTATAGCGGGCGGATTTGGGGCCAGGATAAGCCAAACCACCCGCGGCTTAGCCGGGCCTTGAGCACATCCACGGCTCCTCCTTATAAAATAGCGGGCTTCAGGTTGCCCTGAAGCCATGCAAGAAAAACTTAATTCTTAGTGAATTGTTCGGATTTTATTGAGCGGCAGGAGGACAAAGCTGGCCTTGCCCACCAGCATATCCCGGCTGATGGGGCCCACGTCGCTGGAGCGGCTGTCATGGCTGGACGCGCGGTTGTCGCCCATCACCATGTACTCATTCTCCCCCAGCACCCGCCGTGGATAGTCCTGCCGGGCCGGGTACTGGATGTAGCTTTCCTCAATCAAGGAGTCATTGACAAACAGTTGGCCGTTTAACATGGCCACGCTGTCCCCAGGCAAGGCCACCAGGCGCTTGACAAAGAGCTCATGGGAGACCAGTTCCAAATCCAGGGGCGCGCCAATATGCAGGGTGCTTGTCTTGTTCCGGTTGGGGAAGCGAACGATGACCACATCCCCACGCTTTAGGCTGTTGGTCCACACCGCTGGCTTTGTGACAAGCACAATCTCGCCGTCCTGCAAGGTTTCTAACATACTGCGGCCATCCACACGGATGGGCTCAAACAAAAAGGCGCGGATGAGCATCGCGATTACAACGGCCATGAGCAAGGTGCCCACCCAGCTTAGAATCTCCTGTCCCACGGTTTTTTTCTTCTTTTCCTTTTTCTTTTTTGTATCTTTTACTTTAGGCTTATCCGCAGGCTGAGCATCCTGTAAAAGGGTTTTTTCCTGCTCGCTGGCAGCGGTGGCTGATTCTTTCAGGGCGTCCTTTTGTAAATCGGTCATTCGTATCTCCTTCAGTCGAGCTTTTGGCCATTGTCATCTGGGTAGGCGTTGAGCAAGCCAGCCTTTTTTAGGCTCATCTCCGCGGTCTCTGGCCCCTGGGTGATCAAGCGCTTGCGCCGGCGCAGAAACTCCACCCGGTCCAACATCACCACCCGGGCACATCCTTCACACTTCATTTTGATATCAGCGCCAATGCGCGTCACTGTCCACACAGCAGAGCCGCAGGGATGTTTCTTGCGCATTTCCACCACATCATAAAGTCTGATTTCTTCAGGCAATTTGCTTCACCTCGCGCCATATTATATGCCTTTAGCGTTTGAAGGGCAAGCCAAAGGACAGGGTTTGCCACTCCTTGCTGCATCAATTCATGAATTGATAACAACTGATAATAAAAATACTCCCCATATGAGGAGTATTTCTGTTGGAGACCGGCGGCGACCTACTCTCCCGGGCCGTTTCCAGCCAAGTACCATC
>CAYOOZ010000204.1:0-2810 GCA_964405705.1 uncultured Christensenella sp. | reverse complement strand
CGACCGGATGAACCTGGTCGCCCGCGAGAATCTGACCGGCGTTCAGGTGGTGCGAGCCTTCACCCGGGAGGAGCATGAGGCCCGCCGCTATGGCAAGGCCAACCGCGATTTAAGCGATATCCTGCTGTCCATCAACTATAATTTTGCCTTCTTTATGCCCCTGATGATGCTGTTAATCAACGTCATCACCCTGCTGATCATGTGGTTTGGCGCCAAGGGCGTGGACCTGGGGCAGATGCAAGTAGGGGATATGATTGCCTTCATCAGCTATACCATGCAGATCACCTTTGCCTTCATGATGGTGGCCATGTCCTTGGCCGTCATGATGCCCAGGGCCGAGGTCTCCGCCCAGCGCATCAAGGAGGTGCTGGACACCGACAGCAGCGTGAAGGACGCCGAAAACCCGCTCTCCCTGCCAGAAAATGTCCGGGGCGAATTGGCCTTTGAGAACGTGTCCTTCCGCTACCCGGATTCAAAGGAGGATGTGCTCCACCACTTAAACTTTACCATCGCGCCCGGGCAGACCGCCGCCATCATCGGCGCGACGGGCTCCGGCAAATCCAGCTTGTTGCAATTGATCCCCCGTTTTTTTGATGTGACCTCCGGGCGCATTCTCTTAGACGGCGTGGACATCAGCCAGATCACGCTTTATGACCTGCGCGGCCAGATCGGCTTTGTGCCCCAGCAGGCGCGGCTTTTTTCCGGCAGCATCCAGAGCAACATCAAGTTTTCCGATGAAAACATGCCGGATGAGAACATGAAAAAAGCCGCGGACACCGCCCAGGGCAGCCGGTTTATTGCCCAGAAGGAGGGCGCCTACCAAAGCGAGGTCGCCCAGGGCGGCTCCAACCTCTCCGGCGGGCAAAAGCAGCGATTGTCCATCGCCCGGGCACTGGCGATGAAACCCAAGCTCCTCCTCTTTGATGATTCCTTTTCAGCCTTGGATTACCAAACCGATTTGCTGGTGCGCCAGGGCATCAAGGAGGAGCTCTCTGATACCACCGTCCTCATCGTCGCCCAGCGCATTGCCACCGTCATGCAGGCGGACACCATCTTGGTCCTGGAGGATGGGCAATTGGTCGGCCAGGGGACGCACAGGGAATTGATGATGAACAACGAAACTTACCGGCAAATTGCGGAAAGCCAGCTTTCCACGGAAGAATTGATGGGAAGGGAGGACGCGTAAGATGAGCGAAAACAAGCAAGCAAGCAAAGCCGGACGCGGCCCGCGCGGGCGCGGCCATGGCGGTCCCGGTGGCATGCCGCCGGTTGAAAAAGCCAAAAATTTTAATCAGTCCTTTCTTCGCCTGCTCAAAGCCCTTAAGCCTTATCAGGGCAAGCTGATCCTCTCGGGCATCTTCTCGGTGTTTAGCGCGGCCCTGGTCATCTTTGGCCCCAAAATCACCGGCCAGGCCACCACCGCCATCTTTGAGGGCATGGTGGCGCGCGTGCAGGGGACAGGCGGGATTGATTTTGCGCGCATTGGCGCCATCCTGCTCTTCCTTTTGGGGCTCTATCTGCTCAGCACCCTGTTTAATTACCTGACCAACCGCTTAACCGCCCAGGTTTCCGTGGACTTTTCCAGGAAGCTAAGGGAAGAGATCGGGAACAAGATCCACCGCGTGCCCATCTCTTATTATGAGAAAACCAGCGTCGGGGACATCCTTTCCCGCATCACCAACGATGTGGACGCGGTGGTGCAGAACATCGCCAACATCTTCACCCAGAGCATTTCCGGCCTGGCGACCATCCTGGGTGTCCTGGTCATGATGATTGTCATCAGCCCCTTGATGGCGCTGATTGTGGTTCTGGTGGTGCCCCTGTCCATGGTGATGGCGGGCATCCTCATGTCTCGCTCTCAGAAATATTTCAAGGCCAACCAGGGCTTGCAAGGCGCTTTGTCCGGCCAGGTGGAGGAAACCTTCGCCGGCCACCAGGTGGTTGTGGCCTTCCGACGCGAGCAGGAAGCCCAAGCCGCCTATGAAAAAACCAACGACAAAATGTATGAGAGCGCTTGGAAAAGCCAGTTCTTTACCGGCTTGATGCACCCAATCATGAACTTTGTCAATAACCTGGCCTACCTCTTGGTCGTGGTGGTGGGCGCTGCCCAAGCCGCCATGGGCCTGATTGCCGTGGGCGATATCCAGTCCTTCATCATGTATGTGCGCAACTTCATGCAGCCCTTGATGCAGTTCTCCCAGCTGACCGGCGCCCTGCAGACCATGACGGCGGCGGCAGAGCGCGTGTTTGAGTTTTTGGATGTGCAGGAAGAGGCGGAGCCGGAGAACCCGCTGGCCCTGCCGCCCGTGGTGGGCCGGGTCTGCTTTGAAAACGTGCGCTTTGGCTATGACCCGGACAAGGTCATCATCCATGACTTCTCCATGTGCGTCCTCCCGGGGCAGACCTGCGCCATTGTGGGCGAAACCGGCTCTGGCAAGACCACCCTGGTCAAGCTGTTAATGCGCTTTTATGACCCCCAGTCCGGCCGTATCACCCTGGACAACATGGACCTGAAGTCCTTAAGCCGTCAGGAGGCGCGCTCCGCCTTTGGCATGGTCCTCCAGGACACCTGGCTTTTCTCCGGCACCATCATGGACAACATCCGCTATGGCAGGCCTGAAGCCACGGATGAGGAGGTCATGCAGGCCGCGCGCAATGCCTATGCCGACCACTTTATTTTGACCCAGCCCGGCGGCTACCAGATGGAAATCAACGAGGAGGCGGACAACATCTCCTCCGGCCAAAAGCAGCTTTTGACCATTGCCCGCGCCATGCTGGCAGACAAGCCGGTCCTGATTTTGGACGAGGCC
>CAYOOZ010000203.1:0-2867 GCA_964405705.1 uncultured Christensenella sp. | reverse complement strand
AATACACCCGCTGCCAGGGGGATGCCCAGCACATTGTAGGCAAAGGCCCAGAACAGGTTTTCCTGGATGGTCTTGATGGTGCGCTTGCTCAACTTGATGGCGGAGGACACATCGTTTAAGTCCGAATGCATCAGCACAATGTCCGCTGATTCCATGGCCACATCCGTGCCTGAGCCAATCGCGATGCCCACATCGGCCTGGGCCAGGGCTGGCGCGTCGTTGATGCCGTCCCCCACCATTGCCACCACCTGCCCCTTCTCCTGGAGGGTCTTCACCGCATTGGCTTTGTCCCCGGGCAGCACATTGGCGATGACCTCCTGGATGCCGGCCTGCCTGGCGATGGCCTTTGCGGTCTTTTCGTTGTCTCCGGTGAGCATGATGACATGAAGCCCCATGCTTAATAGGTCCTCCACCGCCTTTTTGGAGCTGTCCTTCATGGCGTCCGCCACGGCCAAAAGCCCAAGGGGCTTGCGGTTTTTGGCGACATACATGGGGGTCTTGCCCTGATTGGAGAGGTCATCCGCCTTTTGAGATAAGGCCATGGCATCAATGCCGTTTTCCTGCATCAATTGGAGGTTGCCAATCATGACCTCCTCCCCATCAACCCTGGCCAAAAGCCCCCGGCCCATGATGGCCTTGAAGTCCTGGGGCTGCAATAAAGGAAGCCCCGCCTCTTTGGCGGCCTTTACAATGGCCTGGCCCAGGGGGTGCTCGCTGCCCGTCTCGGCGCTGGCGGCCAGGGACAGCAGCGCTTCACTGCTGAACTCTGTTTCAGGCAGGATGTCCGTCACCGTCATTTGCCCTGTGGTCAGGGTGCCGGTCTTGTCCAGCACCACCGTGTCCAGTTTGTGCGCGGTTTCCAGCGCCTGGCCGGACTTGATGAGGATGCCGTGCTCAGCGCCCTTGCCCGTGCCCACCATGATGGCTGTTGGGGTCGCCAGGCCCAGGGCGCAGGGGCAGGCAATGACCAATACCGCGATAAAGATGGTCAGCGCAAAGGAGAGGTCCCGGGTGCCCAGATACCACAAAAGCCCCGCCACCACCGCGATAGCGACCACCACTGGCACAAAAATGCCTGAGACCTTGTCCGCCAGGCGAGCGATCGGTGCCTTGCTGCCCTGGGCCTCCTCCACCAGGCGGATGATCTTGGAAAGCGCTGTGTCATCGCCCACCCCGGTCGCCCGGACAGAAATCAGCCCTGTGGTGTTGATGGTGGCGGCATAGACGCTCTCGCCCGCGCCCTTGTCCTTGGGCAGGGATTCCCCCGTGAGCATGGATTCATCAATCGCTGTTGTGCCAGACATAATCAATCCGTCCACCGGCACCAGCGCGCCTGGGCGCACCAGGAGGACGTCCCCAATTTCCACCTCCGTCACAGGCACTTCCTTTTCAACACCATCAGTCAGCAGGATGGCGGTTTGCGGGGCCAGGTTCATCAGCTTGCGCACAGCCTCGCCCGTTCTGCCCTTGGAGATGGCTTCCAGCGTCTTGCCCAGCAAAATCAGCGCGATGATCACACCCGCTGATTCAAAGTACAGCCCGTGCACCGCGTGCAGGTCCCCCTTTGAAATCAGCCAGGTGCTGTATAAGCTGTAGACCAGCGCGGCGCCTGTGCCAATCGCGATTAAGGAGTCCATGTTGGGCCCACGGTTGATCAGGGCCTTGGTGCCGGACACATAAAACCGATAGCCAGCGCCCACAATGGGCAGGGTCAACAGCAGCTGGGCCAGGGCAAAGCGCAGGGGATATAGGTCTGGGTTTACAGCCAATGGCACCGGCAGGCCGACCATGGGCCCCATGGCCAGGTACAAAAGCGGCAGCACAAAGAGGACAGCAATCCACAGCTTGGTCTTTTGAACCTTCAGCTCCCTTTCCTTGCGGGCTTTGTTTTCATCAGCCTGGCTGGTTTTTTGGATGCTCAAGGGCTCATACCCGGTCTTTTTAATAATCTCCCGGATGTCATTAAGGCGGATGACCTCCGGGTCAAACCTGACCCTGGCCTCCTCTGTCGCCAAGTTCACCTGGGCTAATTCAATGCCAGCCGTTTTGCCCAGCACTTTTTCAACCCTGGCGCTGCAGGAGGCGCAGGTCATCCCGCCGATTAATAGCCTGGCTTCAACAGCCCGGCTATGCTCTTTGGCTTCATACCCGGCCTTCGCAACCGCCAGCGCGATGTCCTCTTTGCCTAATTGTTCTTCATTATATTTCACGCTCATGCGCTCATTGGCCAGGTTTACCTGGGCGCTCTCCACGCCCGGCAGACGCGATACCACCTTTTCCACCCTTGCGGAACAGGCTGCGCAGGTCATCCCGCTGATATCAAATACGCTGGTCTTCATTGTGTTCCTCCATCCATTGCCTTGGGAATATTCTTCCCATCCCCATTGTACCCTCCCTTTCCCTGATTTGTGAAAACACCGCCTTGTCTGGTATAATGTTCTGGTGTTTTAAAAGCCCAAGAAGGAGGAAGAGAACTTGATTCAAGATATTGTATCATCCCTGCGCGGGAGCTTTGTCCCAGGCGCGCATTCAGAATTGCGGGCCCAGCGCAGCTTAAACCGGCGCGTGGTGCTATTAAACGGCAACCTGGTGGGCAACACCCGCCAGGACAGCCAGGGCGTCTCTGCCCGGGTGTATGAAAACGGGGTCTATGGCTTTGCGTCCGCGGCGGATTTAAGCGCGGCGGCGGCCAAGAAGGCGCTTGAGACCGCGTCTAAAAACGCGGTGTTCCTGGAGGGCAAGACCAAGCCTAACAAGGGCCCGCTGCCGGACATCATGTCGGGCATCCTGCCCGCGCAGGCGGATTTTTTGGATGTAGAACAAAAGAAATACTTGGACTTCATCCTGCCGCTGGACAGCTACATTGA
>CAYOOZ010000202.1:0-2881 GCA_964405705.1 uncultured Christensenella sp. | reverse complement strand
GGGACAGGCTGGGCAGGGTGATGTGGCGCTGCTGCTTCCAGTAGCCCGCGCCGTCAATGGCGGCGGACTCATACAATTCCTCCGGGATGTTGCGCAGCCCGGCTGAGATGAAGATAAAGTTGATTCCGCTGGCTAACCAGATAGAAATCACGCAGATGATGGGGAAAGCCCAGGCCGGGTCGTTGAGCCAGTTGGTGGTGGTACCCAAGAGCCGGTTGACCATGCCGATGGAAGGATGGAAAATCATCTTAAAGCTCATCGCGGCGGCGGCCGAGGCAATGGCGATGGGCATAGCGTAAATGGCGGAGGCAAAGGCGCGACCCGGGAACTTCTTGGCCGTCAGCAGGCTAGTTGTCAGGCCCAATAGCAGGCTGCCAAAGGCCACAAAGAAGACAAAGCGAAGGGTGACCCACATGCTGTTAAAGAAGGAGGCGGAGTATTTGCCCACCAGGATATCGGCGTAATTCTTAAGCCCCACAAACACCTTGGCCTGGCCGTAGTTGTTGGTCAAATAGGTGCTCAGGTAGATGGTCTTGGCCAGGGGATAAAACAGAAAAACAGCAAAAATAATCAACGCCGGCAGCAAAAACAGCCAGGGCTCGATCAACTCATAAAAGGTCTTTTTCCGTGTTCTGCCTGGCTTAATCAATATTTTACCGCTCATTGCGCGCCCTCTCCCGGTTGGTCAAAAAAAGCGCGAAACAAATCAGGGGCTATCCTGGCGCTGTATTTCAGGGCGGGACATTTCATGGGAGTGAACCTCACGGTGAACCTCCAAATCCGTCTTTGAATCAATACATCTTTTAAACACAGTCTACCATGCCAGCCCCAAGTGTTCAAGCTCAGGAATTGTAAAACGCTTTACAATCATTTGACAATTTGCCGCCATCATAGCAGCCAGCATAGACGATAGCACGTATAAGTTGAGGGTAATAGGGGGATTGTGTAAAAAGAAGGTCAGGCAGATTGTAAAGTATTTCTAATCTCGATATGCGAAACACCTGCTGGGCAGTTGAAAATACCTATGTTGATACATTGTATTCTCTTCCCCAAGCCGCTTTATGTGAATTGAGCTAAAGAACTGAACAAATTCAGCTCCGGGAAAACAATCGGCTTTAACCACGCGTTAGATTTGCTTGATTGGGCCGGATAAAACCCGGACAATACAATTACTGGAAAAATTAAGTAAAAATTCAGTTATAAATAACTAAAAATATGATTGACGGATTAACTCCATTGTGCTAAAGTGCAATCAACGATAACGCAGTTTTAATGTTCCCAAAAGATTGATCGTTTTTAGCTCACAACACAAGATTTAGTTCTGATTTCAGTGCCCTTTACCGTGTCAAATACCAGCCTTGCGCTGTTTCGTTGGAGTAGAGAATGAAGATTCGGGCCAAGGACATTGCACTAAAGGCCGGGGTTTCCCCCGCCTCTGTCAGCAATGTTTTAAACGGAAAAAAGGGCGTTGGTGAGGCCACCGCTCGCCGCATTCTTCAAGTGGCCAGGGATCTGGGCTATGTGTCCAATAAATCCGCTTCCCTGTCGCGTGATTATGTACGCCTGGTCTCTTTTAAGCGCCATGGCCTGGTTGTGATGGACACCCAGTTTTTCACTGAGGTGATGGAGGCTTTGGAGCGCCAGTGCCATCAGGCTGGCTTTAAAATGGTGATCTCCAACATTCATATGGAAAAGGACGCGGACTATCTGGAGCGCATCCGGGAAATCTGCAGGGAGGACTGCGCGGGCATTCTCCTGTTAGCAACTGAAATGTATTCAGAGGATGTGGAGCTGTTTTCAAATACCAAGGCCCCCTTAGTTGTGCTGGACAGCTTGTTTGCCAACAAGCCTTTCAACTGCGTCATGATGAACAACCAGGAGGCTGGCTATCTGGCGACAGAGCGTCTCATTCGGATGGGCCACACCCGCATTGAACATATCACCAGCAGCGTGAAGTTTAACAACATGGAATACAGGCGCATAGGCTTTGAAAGCGCCATGGCGGATGCCATGCTTCCATCTTCGGAGGAATCTATCTGGCGGGTCACCCCCACCCTCAAAGGGGCTTATGAGGATATGATCCAGCTTTTATCAGTGCGTGAACAGGGTATGCCCACAGCGTTTTTCGCCGGCAATGACATCATGGCTGCCGGCTGCGTCCGCGCTTTGAAAGAAAAAGGCTTCCTTCTCCCGCAGGATATCTCCATGATTGGCATGGATGACCTGGCCATCTGTCAGATGACCAGCCCTGCCCTGTCCACCGTCCGCGTGCTGCGGGAGGATATTGCCCGCACAGCGGTTAAGCGATTGATGTATTTAATGGAAGACAATGCTTCCACTGCCATAGAGAAAACACAGGTCGGCATTGAACTGGTAGATCGGCAAAGCGTTACTGACTTAAGCAGCACTTAGCGCCATTTTGAAATCTCGCATGGGAGCACCATGCTGAGGAATAAAACACACCAAGGAGGAACCCCAATGAAAAAATGGATTGCCCTGCTCATGACCGCGCTGATGCTGGTGTCGATGGTGGCCTCTTCTGTCATCGCAGAAGAAAAGCCGCTGATTGTCATCATCACCCCCAGCCACGCCAACCCCTACTTCAAGACCGTTGCTGATGCTGCCTCTGCCAAGGCAGAAGAACTGGGCTACCAAAGCATGGTCATCCAGCATGATGACGACGTGACCAAGCAGTCCGAAGCCTTTGATACCGCCATCGCCCGCAAGGCGGCGGCCATCATCTGCGACAATGCCGGCGCTGACGCCACCATCGCCCCGGTTCAGGCCGCCAAGGCCGCCGGCATCCCCACCTTCCTGGTGGACCGCGAAATCAACTCCACCGGCGACGCCGTTGCCCAGATGGTTTCCAACAACTACCAGG
>CAYOOZ010000201.1:0-2984 GCA_964405705.1 uncultured Christensenella sp. | reverse complement strand
GTTGGCCAGCACCTTTCCCTTCAGGTCGGGTGCGTCATAGACATTGGTGGTGCTGTTGGGGAAATAGGTGCTGATTTTGGCGTTGTATAAAACCTTGGGGGGCGCGGCGGAAGCGGGCAGAGCGGTCAAGGCAATCAGCAAAGCCAACAGCAGGAGTGTGAGGGAAGACCTCCTACTCTTTTTTTTGAAGTTTCTCATAGACACCGTCCTCGTTCTCTAACCAGATCTGCTCCAGGGTGGCCTGCATGCCCGCCCGGAACTCCGATAAATATTGCTGCCTGAGGTCAACTTGCTCCTTGAGTTCAAGGTCGCTTAAGCCCTCAGCCTTTTTCTTACGCGCCAGTTCGTTAATTCTGTCAATCAATGCTTTGTCCAAGTTGAGCCTCCTGTCTTAGCACCAGTATACCCAAAGCTGCGGGCAGGGCAAGGGCTAAGATGTAAAGGGCGTAGCTAAAGAGCTTGCCCAGCTGTGAGCGGTCAATTAAAAACTCAATGCCGATGATGGCCAACAAAATAAAAGGCAGGGAAATGAGGGCGATGAGCGGCAGCGCTTTCTTGGTTTTTGATTGTTTAAGAAGGCGGATGGACAGGGCAATGAGGGTGAGGGCAAAGAGCACGGCGGAGAGCACCTGCTGTACGCCAACAAAGGAAAAGCGCAGGTGCCCGTCATAACGCAGGCTTTCCATCAAAGTCTGGCTGATGCCATAAAACAGGCAAAAGGCGGCAAAGACCAGCCCGCGCCGCCTGTTTTTTTGACTAAAGCGCAAAAGGGTGAAAAGCATGACAAGGGCGATTGTCGCTTCCAATAGGTAGGTGCGCAGGTAGGCGTCATACTCATCCACAAAGGCCAAAAAGCTGGCAGAGATGAAGGGCGTGGTCAGGGGTCGGCTGATGCCAAGGGCGGTAAACCCCTCACCCAGGCGCGCAAACACCAAAAAGGCGGGAATGGCCAAGGCCAGATGGTCCAGCATGCTGGCCTTGCTGGTTTTGGCCAGTCTGGCGCCCAGAAGGGCTGCCAGGACCGCGCCTGCCAACGCGCCGTACATGGCAAAGCCGCCACTCCTCACGTCCAGGATATTTTTAAAACTGATCAGCGGCGCAAAATCCGGCTGGAAAAACACAAACATCAGCCGGGAGAGGACAAAGCCAAAGATCAGGGCCAACAGGGCCGTGTAGCCCGCGGCCAAGAAGGCTTTCTCATCCCTTCTGGTTTTGATGGCCAAAAGGAGGATAAAAGCCAGGGCTCCCAGAGCCACAAACAGGCCGTAGAGGTAGACTTCTATGCCAAGTACCGTAATGACGCGCGCGTCCTGCATGCCTTAGTTGCCCTCAATCGCGCTGGCAAAATAAATCATATCGCTTTGCGCGCGCTCATTGGATTTGGACTTGCTCTGATAATATTCGCCGTTAAAAATCAGGGTGGCGGAGTTGCCCCCGTCCAGGTTAAAGGCCTGCGTGCAGCCCAAGTCAAACATCAGGGCGGCCAGTTCCCCATGGGTCATGCCCTCGGCATCCTTGGTGCGTCCTTCCACCAGGACGATGATGTAGTTTAACGGGCCCAACTGCCCAATGGCCATGCGCGGCTCCTTGCCGTGTGGGTTATAGCCATAATCCGGGTCCAGGGTTAACAGCTCCCCATCCTTGACCAGAGCCGGGCCAAAGGTAAAGGCGTTGATAATTTTACGCCCGCTGTCCTGGAAGGCCGCGACCTGGTCCTTGTTGGATTTAATAAAGAGGTTAAAGTCTCCGTTTTCATCAATGATGAGCAGGTCCTTGGTGCGGTTAAGCTTGCTGCGGACCTTCTCGCCCATGCGGTACTCAAAGCTGGTCTTGACCGGGTCATTGCTCAGGTAGTTGGCGTTGAGCGCGATGACCGCGTTGTTTTTTTCCGCCATGGAGGAGATCAGGGCCACGCGGCTGGAGGAGGGCTTGCCGGCTGTGGCTGTGCGCAACTGGCTGGGGTCCTGGATGGCGATGGTGGCCAGGCGCAGGACATTGCCTTCCATCTCACGGGTTTCCAGGCTCAAGGTGATGGAGGCGTCTGTATAGCCGTTTTCTGTAAAGGCGCCTTTGTCAAGCGGCTTGCCAGGCGTAAAATCAATGGGCAGCGGATTGATGGCTTGGGTGCTTTCTGCCTTTGCCTTGGGGAAAAGCAGGTTTAGAAGGCTGCTTTCCTCGTTTTCCCACATCTCGTTGAGCATCCTGTCCCGGGCGTCAGAAAGGACAGCGCCAGAGGGCAGGACAAAGGGCAGGGCCAAGGTCAAAACAAGGGCCAGAATGAGGAGCAAGGTTGCTTTTTTTCTCATGGGATTATCTCTCCAGTTCGCGGGCAAACACCCAGGATTTTGAAACACGGTAGTTGATGAAGAACAATACGCTGTCCACGATGATCTTGGCCACGGTCTTGTGCATGCCCAGGCTTACGTTCAGGGCATTGACCAGGGTGGCGGAGAGCAGCATCACCGCCACCACCAGGAGCACATAGCGCAGCATGGAGCGCTTGCTCCGCTTGGCGCGGAAGACATACTGCTGGTTGACCACATAGTTAAACAGCGCGCTGACCACCCTTGCGACCACCGTCGCGAATAAAACGGGGGAGTAGTTGCGGTTTCTTGCAAACTCTGGAAATATTAATGGAATCAGCACTGAGTCCAGCAAGGTGAACAGCCCAATGTCAATGAGGGTGGACAGCCCGCTGGAAGTGGCAAACTTTGCAAAATTGCCAAAGAGGTTTTTATAGATGCGCCAGGAGTCCCGGATGGGGTGAAAATGCGTGCCCGCGTTTTCGTTGAGGTAGATGGTGTCAATGGGCACCACCACAAAACCGATGTGGTAGATGGCCGCGTGAATGAGCATGTTCATCTCATACTCAAAGCGGTTGCCGGCCACGTCCATGAACTGCATCATCAGCTCCCGGCTGATGCCCCGAAGCCCGGTCTGGGTGTCGGGCAGCCATTGGCCATACAGCAGCTTAAAAAAGAAGC
>CAYOOZ010000200.1:0-2990 GCA_964405705.1 uncultured Christensenella sp. | reverse complement strand
TCCTCCTCTGTCCCCGCGCATGTGGAAATGATGGGCTTAATCGGCATGGGCAACAACCCCATGGTCGGCGCGACGGTAGCGGTTGCCGTGGCCATTGAGGAAGCCAGCAAGTAAGTTCGCCTATTTTGCAAAAAGCCGTCAGCAATGGCGGCTTTTTGTGTATACTCTTGATGTGTTGAAAGTATGAGGAGGAGAACATGAGTTTAACAAAGCGTCGCCCCACCTTCCTGCGCTTCCTGATTTGCCTGGTCATCGGGCTTGGCCTGGCCTTTGGCTTGTTGTTCATGGCCAACCCCTATTATGAAGCCTTCATGGAGAAAAGCCTGCTGCGCAGCGGCTACTTTATCATCGCGGCCATCGCGGGCCTGGTCATCGCCCTGTTTTTGGTCTTCCCCACCAGAAAGCCCCTGCGCCTGTTCAAGTGGCTGGGCCGGCTTATCATCATGGCGGTGGTGGTCTCGCTGATCTTCGCCGTTGGTCTGATTCTGGAAGTCCAAAACGACATGATGTTCTTCCCCGGCCGCAGCGACACCCAGGATGAGGCCGCCCTGCTCTTAAATGACAAGGTGGAGGCCGTCAGCCTCAAGTCCCAGAACACCGTTTACAGCGGCTATTTCTACAAAAAGACACCAGAAAAAGCGCCCCTTCTGATCTATTTTGGCGGCAACGGCGAAGTGGCGGCCAGCCGCATGAATGGCCTGGTCTCCTACGCGGATAACCTGATGCTCTCCACCAATTACCACATCCTGATTGTGGACTACCCCGGCTACGCCAAAAGCGGCGGCACCCCCGGGGAAACCAGCATCAAGGACATGGCCCGCGCCACCATGGACTATGCGCTTTTGCGTGAGGATGTGGATCAGGACAAAATCGTCTTGATGGGGTGGAGCCTGGGCACTGGCCCTGTCACCTATTTAGCCAGCGAGTATGAGGTGGCGGGCGTCATCCTTTTGGCCCCCTTCTACAATGGCACCGCCCTGGTCAATGGCTTCATCCACAACCAGATGAATGTAGAGGACCGCTTCTACACCAATTTGCCCACCTTCCTCATCACCAACAAGTTCCCCTCCAATGAGTACGCCAAAAAGACGGAGGAGAAAACCCTGGTGCTGGCGGCCCGGGATGACAAAATGATCCCTTATGGGCAGGCAGAGCGCCTAAGCGGGGAATTCAAAAACGCCCAGTTCAAGCTCTTTGAGGGCGGGCACAATTCTCTGTTGAGCAACGCGGAGCCCCTGCAAGCCATCCTGGCCTTCCTGGGCGAGGTGGCCGGTGTCACGCCCGCGCCTGCGATCACAACGCAGACACCACCTGTTGGCTGACCTTTAGACCTTGGGGATTCAATCAAAAAGGGGCTGCGACAAAACGGTCGCGGCCCCTTTGTTGAGTCTTCTTATAGCACGATGTCCGCGTGTTCCTCCACCGAAAAAGTCTCAAAATACTTGTTTTCCATCGGAATCCATTCAGAAACAAAGCGCTTTAGCCTGTCAGCACCCACCCTCAGCAACAGTCGCTTGAGCTGCTCTTCTTCGTCCACCCGCAAAAAGACTGTCAGGTCATAGTGGGGGAGGAGGTCCGGGTGCTGGGAATAGGAGCCTTCCACCACGATGACAGCCGCCTTTTTAAGCGTTTCCTCGCTCATCTGGCCTGTCTGGCAGTTGTAGCGGTGGTAGACCAAATCCTCCCCTTGTTTGACCTGGCCTAAGACCTCTTTAGTCAGCCGTTCCCGGTCCATGTTG
Source organism: uncultured Christensenella sp. (assembly GCA_964405705.1). GTDB lineage: Bacteria > Bacillota > Clostridia > Christensenellales > Aristaeellaceae > UBA6115. The sequence goes on along the minus strand of CAYOOZ010000200.1, from coordinate 1,251 downwards.
CCCCCGGGGGCGGAAAGCCGCTCCTTTGAACGCTGTTCCGGTTGTAAAAAGAAGTCATCCGTATGGATGATTTCACAGGAGGGCAAGGTGTCCTTTAGTTTGTTGGCCAGGGTGGACTTGCCGCTGCCGCAGGGCCCGTCAATGGCGATGACCAGCGGGGACTTGACCTCTTTTAGGGCCTCAATGGCCATCAACAGCGCTTCCATGCGCTAAAACCTGATATGAAAGGTGTTTTGCTGCTTGCACTTGGGGCAGGTGACCTGAATCTCACCCACCTTTTTTTGCAGTCGAAGGCTCTGCTTGCAGTGCTTGCAGGCGCGGTAACGGTGGGTGTTCCGGTCGCGGAAGCGGTTTTTTATGAGCAGCAGCTTTTGGTTTACTTTATTTTTCACCGCCAGATACTTCTGGTTCTCCGCCGTTCGCTTGCTTAAGTTTTTGGAGAAGGCCCGGATGAAGGAATAGACCGCAAAGAAAAGGGATAAAAAGTAAAACAGCAGGGAGGGGAAGATCAGGTTCAAGATTAAAAACGCAAAGGTCAGCGCGATGGTGAACTTGTAGAAGGCATCCATGCCATAGCGCCCGCGCATCCAGTTGGCCAATTTCATTTTCAGGTTGTGAAGCATTCGGTTACTCCTTGTTTTAGATGCAGCGGCAGCACAGCCTTGCTAAGCAAAGCCCCATGCACAGCGTGTTGAGGGAGGACAGGTTGGGCATGCCAAACATCTGGCTGCGCCTTTGATACTGCTGGGAAATGCCCTGGATTTGTTCCTTGGTGGACAAATAGGTGTAGTTGTTGGGCTCCAGGCGCAGGGCCTCATCGATGTGATTGAGGGCGGTCACCTTGTTGCCCAGGCCGTAGTTGGCCACCGCGCTTAAATAATACCATTGCCCGTTTTTGTTCTTAATCTGGCTCAAGGCAAAGAGGGCTTCGTTATAGCGCAGGGCGTTGATATAGCGCCGCACAGGGTCAAAGCCATCGCCCTGGCCTTGGGCGCTTTGCTGCCAGGTCCTGGTATATTCCTCAAAGGGGTTGAATCCGCCAAATCCGCCGTACCCGCCATAGCCCGATGGGCCCTGACGGCTTTGCTGGGGTCTGGAATAATCGGTATAGCGGGCTTTGCCGGATTTAATTTCCTCATAGGCCACGTTGACCTCGGCCATGCGCTTGTGCGCGTTTTCGTCCCCTGGGTTTAAGTCCGGGTGGTACTTCTTGGCCAGTTTCCGATAGGCCTGGGTCACCTCTTGCTCGCT
>CAYOOZ010000199.1:0-2991 GCA_964405705.1 uncultured Christensenella sp. | reverse complement strand
CTGCTGGGTGGCAATACAGCGCAGCTTTGTGGCGGATAAGCGCCTGGGCCCGCCGCCAAACACGCCCAGGGCATAGAGGATTAAGACCACCAAGAGCAAGATGGCGATGAGCAATACATAAAGGCGCAGCCGGTTTGTGCCCGCGTTGTCGCGTTCCATTGGTTCCTCCGTCTCAAAATCTTCCCGGATTATAAACCTTCACGCCCCCGCGGTCAAACCAGCCCCTTCTTTAGCCGCATCTGTTCCTCCTGGCGCGCCCTGGAGAGCTCAAAGATTTTCTCATACAAGGCGAGAAGCTCTTTTTGATAGAAATCCCCGTTCTCTTCAAGGAGCCGGTTTTTGACCGCCTCCTCCCGCTTGGGCACAAAAACCGGGGTCTGCTCCCTTAATTTGATTTCCGCGATCCGGTCTATCACCTCAAGCCGTTTACAAAACAGGCTGGCAATCTGGCTGTCCAATCGGTCCAGTGCTTTCCGGGCTTCTTCCATAAAAAACAACCTCCCACTTTTGCCACCATTCTACCATAAATGTCGCTTTTGGTATTCTGAAAGGCAAGCAATCCTAAAAAAGCGCGGGGATGCGTAAACTTTACTTTCAAAATCATTGACAAATCGGTAGAAAATGATTTAATATGATAAAGTTGCCTGTGTTATGGCAACCGCCCCGGCAGACCGGGTCTGCTAACCATGTTTGACTATAGTTCCCGAGGGTTGCGGGAATTTTATAGGAGGAGACCCGTAAAAAGGCTCCGATTAAAAATCAGGAGGTGCCCCCATTGCCTACGATCAATCAATTGATCCGTAAAGGTCGCAAGAAGATTGTGACCAAGTCTGACGCGCCCATCCTGCAGGGTTGCCCGCAAAAGCGCGGTGTTTGCTTGTCCGTTAAGACAACCACACCCAAGAAGCCCAACTCTGCTCTGCGCAAAATCGCCAGGATTCGTCTGACCAACCAAATCGAAGGTACATGCTACATCCCCGGTATCGGCCACAACTTGCAGGAGCATAGCGTGGTCCTAATCCGTGGCGGCCGTGTGCGCGATTTGCCCGGTGTCAGGTATCATATCATCCGCGGCGCCCTGGACACAGCCGGTGTTGCCAAGCGCAACCAGGGCCGTTCCCTTTACGGCGCCAAGCGTCCCAAGAAGTAATTCCCCACGCCGGTCAGGTTTTCGCCCGCCCTTTCCCTTACCCCGTCTTGGAACCGCGGGGCAAGCTTTCAGGAGGGATGTGCGCAACCGCTGGTAACGGCAGGCATTTTGTGCTGAAATGTCTCCGCCCTCCGGCCCAATGATGAAATTAACAGGAGGAAGACTATGCCCCGTCGTGGTTTTATACCCAAGCGTGAGGTGCTGCCCGATCCCATTTACGGGACGGTCACCGTCACCAAGCTCATCAATCAGATTATGCTGGACGGCAAGCGCGGCGTCGCGCAGAACGTCTGCTATACCGCCTTTAACATGGTGAAGGAAAAGACCGGCAAAGAGCCCGGCGATGTGTTCCAGGATGCCCTGAACAACATCCTTCCCCAGTTGGAGGTCAAGGCCCGCCGTGTCGGCGGCGCCACCTACCAGGTGCCCATTGAGATCCGTCCTGAGCGCAGGCAGACCCTGGCCCTCCGCTGGCTGGTGGACTTTTCCCGCAAGCGCGGTGAGAAGACCATGGCTGAGCGCTTAGCGGGCGAGGTGATGGATGCCGCCAACAACACCGGCAACGCAGTGAAGCGCAAGGAAGAAATGCACCGCATGGCCGAAGCCAACAAAGCTTTTGCCCACTACCGCTGGTAAGAACTACCCGTCCCACAGTTAGGAGAATTTTTTCATGTTAAGAGACCATCCCCTGGACAAGGTTCGGAACATCGGCATCATGGCCCATATTGACGCGGGCAAGACGACGACCACCGAACGCATCCTGTACTACACCGGGCGTGTGCACCGCATGGGCGAGACCCATGAGGGCGGCGCCACGATGGACTGGATGGACCAGGAAAAAGAGCGCGGCATCACCATCACCTCAGCCGCCACCACAGCGGTATGGAAGGGCCATACCATCAACATCATCGACACCCCCGGCCACGTGGACTTCACCGTTGAGGTGGAGCGTTCCCTGCGCGTGCTGGATGGCGCTGTCGCGGTTTTCTGTGCCAAGGGCGGCGTTGAGCCGCAGAGCGAAACCGTTTGGCGCCAGGCCAACAAGTACCAGGTGCCTCGTCTGGCTTACATCAACAAGATGGACATCAACGGCGCGGATTTTTACCGCGTGGTGGGCATGTTAAATGACAGGCTCAGTGCCAATGCCGTTCCTGTCCAGTTGCCCATCGGCACGGAAGCCTCCTTCAAGGGCATCATCGACCTCATCAAGATGAAGGCCGAGGTGTATTATGATGATGAGGGCAAGGACATCCGCGAGGAAGACATCCCCGAGGACATGGACGCCCTGTCAGAAGAATACCGTGAGAAGCTGATTGACTCCGTGGTCGGCACCGATGAAGCCTTGATGGAAAAATTCTTCAATGGCGAGGAAATCACCGCTACTGATCTCAACACGGCCATCCGCAAAGCCACCATCCTGGGTGAAATGACCCCGGTGCTCTGCGGCACCTCTTACCGCAACAAGGGGGTTCAGCTGCTGCTGGACGCCATCTGTGAGTTCATGCCTTCCCCGCTGGACATCCCCTCTGTCAAGGGCACTGACCCCAAGACTGAGCAGGAGATTGAGCGCCATCCCAGCGATAGCGAGCCCTTCTCCGCCCTGGCGTTTAAAATCGCCGCGGATCCCTTTGTGGGCAAGCTGGCCTTCTTCCGGGTTTACTCCGGTCAGGTCTCAGCCAACACCTACATCTACAACTCCACCAAGGGCAAGCGCGAGCGCTTCAGCCGTATCCTCAGGATGCACTCCAACCACCGCGAGGATGTGGAGAGCGTGTTTGCCGGCGACATCTGCGCGGCTGTGGGCCTGAAGGACACCACCACAGGTGACACCCTGTGCGATG
>CAYOOZ010000198.1:0-2997 GCA_964405705.1 uncultured Christensenella sp. | reverse complement strand
GGGGGGCAGGTCATTTCCCCGACTTGATGGAGAGTATGGCAATGTCAGTTTTCTCGTCCTTTGCAAGAACTTTATCAATCTCATATAGATTGTCGTCTTCATCAATCGCATAAATACTTTGAGCGCCTTCGATGACATGATAATTTGTAACAATCGTTCTTTCAGAAAAAGCGATGAATCCGCTTCCAGTTGCGATTATTTCGTCATCTTTATCAAAAATCCCAATGAAAAGGATGGATTTGATAGCCTCTTCGATGGCATCAAGATCTTTGATGAAACTGTATTCTGCTGAAATTTGGATGACTGGCGTCAAAACAAGCACGACAACAATCATGAATGATATGGCTCTTTTCATTAAACCAGAACCTTTCTTCAATCGAATCAACTATAAAAATTCAGTATTTCTGCGAAAGCGAAGCATGCAGGCAAATACGTGAAATCGTTTTTCTGATAGGATATTACAGGCCTGTCCTTTGAAAGTCAATGGGCTTGGCCAGCTAGAGCCTCCATTTTGATTCTCCTGGCTATCTGTGTTTAGCCAACCTAGAGTAAGAGCGTCCTCGATTATCATAACGGAAGAATTGGTTTTGATAGGAGTCACTGTACCCTTTAGAATACCCTTTACGCTAACTGACGGAATCGAACACAATAAAGCAATACAAGAAAAAAGACAGTGTTTATAAGGGAATAGAGAATATAGTATAACGAAATTTAAAGCAAAAAATTGCAACTTGCGAATTCAAGTCTCGTCGACCGCACCAGAACGGAGCAAAGTCTGCTCCATCAAAAACCGGGAATCTGAGAGATTTCCGGTTTTTTGTCCTGTTCTCATGGTCAGCCCGTACAAGGTGGTCACAGAAAAATCCTGAAAACGGAAAAAAGCGTCAAACTCCTGGGCTATATTTTGCCCACTAAAAAATTGGTTTTGGCAACGCATTGAAAATGGGTTGATAAATAAAGGAATAGGCTGATTGTTGTTGGACTTTGATCCAGTACAGATGGTTTGCATGCTGAAACGCATGGTGATATAATTCATTCATTACATTGATAACCGGAAGGAGAATGGAGTATGAATTTGAAACGCGTTATTCCAGTCCTGTTGTCCCTCATGCTTGTGTTGGCTTTTATGGTACCAGCCCTGGCAGTCGATGGCACCTATGAAGGGACAGCACAGGGGTTTGGCGGGGAGGTCAAGGCGGTCATCACCATTAAGGATGGAAAACTGCTTGACCTGGTAATCACAGGCGACAAGGAGACCCCTGCCTTGGGCACTGTCGCCATTTTGGAACTGCCGCCCAAGATGCTTACGCAGCAACAGGTAGATCTGGACGCTGTGGCTGGCGCGACCGTTACCTCAAACGCCATTGAGGAAGCTGTGGCCATGGCTTTGGAAAAGGCTGGGATGAAGCCCGAGGACCTGATCGCCGTTGAGGTTGGAGCAGTTGAAAAAACCGCTGAGACACTTAATACCGATCTGGTGGTTATCGGGGCGGGCGGCGCGGGCATGACCGCTGCTATCACTGCCAAACAAATGGGGCTCAGCGTCATCCTGTTGGAAAAAATGTCCTATGTTGGTGGCAATACCACCAAGGCAACCGGCGGCATGAACGCTGCGGAAACCTCAGTGCAAAAAGCCCTTGGCATTGAAGACAGCGTGCAGACCTTCATTGACGATACCATGAAGGGCGGGAAAAATGTCAATGACCTGGCCCTGGTGACCAAAATGGCCGAGGAATCCGCGGCAGCCATTGATTGGCTCGCTTCAATCGACGCTCCGCTGCCGGAAGTGAGCTTCTCAGGCGGCGCTACCAACAAGCGCATTCATCGCCCGGAGGGTGGTGCCAGCGTTGGCCCCTATCTGGTTGAAAAGCTGGAAGCCCGCTTGCTGGCAGATGGCGTGGACCTGCTCAAGAGCACCAAGGCTACGCACATTCTGTTGGAAAATGGCCAGGTAGCAGGGGTACAGGCGGAAAGCGAAACTTCAATTCTCACCATCAATGCCAAGGCTGTTATCCTCGCAACGGGTGGCTTTGGCGGCAACCTGGAGATGGTGGCCAAGTACAAACCCACTCTCTCTGGCTATGTCACCACCAATGCCCCCTCCGCGACGGGGGATGGTATCGTGATGGCCGAGGAAGCAGGCGCGGCCTTGGTGGACATGGAGCAGATTCAGACTCACCCCACAGTGCATCAGAAAAGCTCCATCATGTTGACGGAGTCAGTGCGCGGCGGTGGCGCAATCCTGGTTAATCAGAGCGGCTTGCGCTTCATCAACGAAATGGGGACCAGGGATGTGGTTTCCGATGCCGAAAACCAGCAGGAAGGCAGCTATGCCTATATGGTTTTTGACCAACAGCAGCGTGAGAACCTGTCCGCGATTGAGAAGTATGTCTCAAATGGCCTGACCGTCCAGGCAGATACGCTTGCGGAATTGGCTACCCTCATCAAGGTAGATCCTGCAACCCTTGAAAAAACAGTCGAGGAATGGAACCTGGCTGTGGCCAATAAAAAGGATGAAGCCTTTGGCAGGGATACCGGAATGGAGGTCAACCTGTCCAAAGCCCCCTTCTACGCTGTGCAAATTGCGCCGGGCATCCATCACACCATGGGTGGCGTGAAAATTGACCCGGAAACCCGTGTGCTGGATGCCAATGGGAATGCCATTCCTGGGCTATTTGCAGCGGGCGAGGTGACAGGTGGCGTGCATGGTGCCAACCGCATCGGTGGCAATGCAGTAGCGGATATCATCGTCTTTGGCATGGAAGCCGGAGAACAAGCTGCCGCCTATATCGGAAAATAAATCCAGTTTCTCTGATCACCACAGATTCACCCTAGCCATGTAACCAAGTCTGGGCAGCATGCTGCGGCCTTGAAGTTGGACTGTGAAACCAGGTGGATGGGAAGGAATGAGTTCGGCTTATCACCGGGCTCATTCCTTTTTCTAAGGAACCGCTGATTAACGAGCACTTTATGAGCAGGCAAAGCGTCTCTGCAATA
>CAYOOZ010000197.1:0-3007 GCA_964405705.1 uncultured Christensenella sp. | reverse complement strand
TGGTGATGTAGGCGTTTTGGAAGAGCAGGGGCCCCAACACCGGAATATCGCCCAAAAGCGGAACCTTGGGGATGCGGAAGGTGTTAATGAACTGGATTTGCTGCACGCCGTTGGGCTGGAGCATCCGGGCCAGATAGACCGCGGAGGCTGGGGCAATCATATTCAGCGCCGTGCCGGAAATGGTCTGGTCTGAGCGCAGGGTGATGGCGGCATAGGCATGCAGGAGGGAAAACAGGGCGCCTGACACCATGGCGATGAGGATGGCAATCAGCAGGAGTCCCTGGCCGGATAAATGGTTTTGAACACCCGAAATAAAGAAGATGGAGGTGAAAGCACCCGAGACCATGATGCCCTCCAGCGCGATGTTGACAACGCCGGAGCGCTCAGAAAACATGCCGCCCAAGGCCACTATCAACAGCGGAATGGAGAAGAACATCATCTGTTGGAACAGGAAATAAATGGCGTCCATTAGGCTTCCTCCTCCGCTTTTTTGGGTTCGTTTTCAGCCTTCTTCCGGCGCTTGGCCAGCCTGGATAACACATCCCGCACCAGGAGGGAGAAGGCGGAGAAGTAGATGATGAGGCCGATGATGACCTCGATGATTTCCTTCATGTATTTTAAGGACTGCAGGTAGCTGCCGCCCTCTGTGATGTGGGCGATGAAAAAGCCGGAGAAGATGATGCCAATGGGGTTTGACATGCCAAGGAGGGCGACCGCGATGCCGTTGAAGCCCTGGGCTGCCAGAACCTCCGCCACATGGATGTGCATGCCGGTGGAGGGCGCCAAGTACATGGTGGCGCCGGCCACGCCAGACAGCGCGCCTGCGATGGCCATGGCATACATAATGGCCCTGTTTTGGCTGATGCCGGCATAGCGGCTGGCGTGCTTGTTAAAGCCGCAGGCCTTTAATTCAAAGCCAAAGGTGGTCTTGTTGAGGATGATATAAATCACAATGGCCAGGCCAATGGCGATAAAGATGCCGGAATTGACCGAGGAGGCATCGTGGTAGCGTCCCTTGAGCTGGTAAAATACCTGATCCAGCCCTGCTTTGGGCAAAACGGCGCTGGTGGCCACGTTGACCGTCTGGTTCTTCAGCGCGTCAAACAAGTGGGAGTTTTTTACCGCGTAATTGATAGCATAAAGCGCAATATAGTTGAGCATGATGGAGGTGATGACCTCATGCACATTAAACAAGGCTTTAAACAGGCCCACCAGCATGCCCCAGGCCATGCCGCCCAAAGCCCCCATCAGGAGGGCCACGATCCAGTGCCAGGGAGCGGGCAGGAAGGTCCAGGTGACGCCCACATAGACGGACACAAAGCCGCCCACCATGAGCTGCCCCGCAGCGCCGATGTTGAACATGCCTGTTTTAAAGGCAAAGCCCACAGACAGGCCGGTTAAAATAATGGGCGTGGCAAAATATAAGACCTGGCCCACGCCCTTGACGCCATTGTTCCACCCGCCCAAAAGGATGGTCTGGATGCCTTTGAAGGCATTGGCTGGGTTGGAAATCAGCAGGATCAAAAAGCCCGCCAAGAGCCCGGCCAAGATGGCCAGGAGGGAGGCTGACATGCTGGACAACCCTTTTTTAAGCTTCTCCATCGCGCACCTCCTCTTTTTTGCTGCCCGCCATGTAAAGGCCCAGTTCCTGGGCGGTGGCGGTCTTGGTGTCCAGTTCGGCCACCAGTTGCCCCTCATAGATCACCAGAATGCGGTCTGCCAGTTGGAAGACCTCGTCCAACTCCAGGGAGATGAGCAGCACCGCCTTGCCCTCATCCCGCACCTTGACCAGCTGCTCGTGGATGTAGAGCATCGCGCCCACGTCCAGCCCGCGGGTGGGCTGCACGGCGATTAAGACTTCCGGCCCAAAGTCGATCTCACGCGCGATGATGGCCTTTTGCTGGTTGCCGCCGGACATGCTCCTAACGGGGGTTACTTCCCCCTGGCCGGAGCGGATGTCATACTGGCCAATCAGCTTTTTGGCATAGTCGCGCACCTGGTTAAAGCGGATGAAGCCATGGCGCTGCATCTCCTCCCTGAAATAGCGCTTCAGGGAAAGGTTTTGCTGCAAATCAAAGTCCAGCACCAAGCCGTGTTTGTGCCTGTCCTCGGGGATGTGCGATAGCCCCGCCTCATTGCGGTGGCGGATGTTTAATTTTTCAATCGGCTTGCCGTTTAAAAGCACCTCGCCCTTTGCAGGCAAAAGGCCGGTAATGGCGTAGACCAGCTCGCTTTGCCCATTGCCGTCAATCCCCGCGATGCAGACGATCTCACCCTTTCTGACGGTAAAGCTGACATTGTCCACTGCCTTTTTATGCCCCTGGCTGTCCACTGTGAGGTTGCGGACGGTGAGGGCCGGCTCGCCCAAAACGGGCGGGTTTTTGTCGATGGTGAAGCTGACCTTGCGGCCCACCATCATCTCAGCCAGCACCTGGGGCGTTGTTTCCTTTACGTTGACTGTGCCGATGTAGCGGCCCTTGCGCAAAACGGTGCAGCGGTCGGCCACGGCCATGATTTCATTGAGCTTATGGGTGATAAACAGGATGCTCTTGCCCTCTTGCGCCAGGCCGCGCATGATGCGCATCAATTCCTCAATCTCCTGGGGCGTGAGGACGGCGGTGGGCTCATCAAAAATCAGGATTTCGTTTTCCCGGTAGAGCATCTTTAAAATTTCAACGCGCTGCTGCATGCCCACGGTGATGTCAGAAATCAGCGCGTCCGGCTCAATTAACAGGCCGTACTGCCGGGAGAGCTCCATCACCTTTTTGCGGGCCTCCTCCATGCGCAGCACACCCCGCTTGGTGCTCTCCACGCCCAGGATAATGTTTTCCAGCACCGTAAAATTATGCACCAGTTTAAAATGCTGGTGCACCATGCCGATACCCAGGGCATTGGCGTCATTGGGCGAATTGACCTTGACCGCTTGGCCGTTTTTCTTGATTTCGCCGGAATCGGCCTGGTAAAGGCCAAAGAGGATGCTCATCAGCGTGCTTTTTCCCGCGCCATT
>CAYOOZ010000196.1:0-3035 GCA_964405705.1 uncultured Christensenella sp. | reverse complement strand
GGGGCCAAGACCGCGATGATACAGGTGGCGATGCTGGTGCCGTAGCCCCACCAGATATCGCCTTGGTCGCCTGCGATGGTGACAAAGATGGTCGGGAAGATGGCGGCCATGATGTTGGTCGCGTACACGGAATTGGCCCAGTCATAGAGGATCCAGCTTCGTTCCTTCTTGGTAAACCGCTTGTCCGTCTGACTTGTCATGTTAACCTCCGGCTTGTTCATTTTCTCCGTGCAGTATAGCCTTTTTCCCGGCGGATGAAAAGCAAGCGAATGTAAAGACCACTTTACAAATTGACACAGCAAATTAATATCTGCATTCAAAAAGAAATATGATTAATGATTATGCATTGAAATTGCATAAAATATTCCATCAAATCCAATGAATTGGGTATCTGCCGCCACCTGACCACAAGTGGTGGTGGTGGGACTTATCAACAAGTCCGCATTCTTTCAAAAAGCCTCTCCATTTCCGCATTTGATTCTTCCTTCCTTCCGTGTTAGAATGAGCCAGTGCGATCCGCTCTTGGTCTTATCCACAAGAGTTATCCACAATTTATCCATAGGGAAAACAGGCATGGCTTGTTTTTTTTACCCCTTCTGTCGTATACAGAATGCATAAACCACCTGTTTTGGAGAATTGAAACTTGGATTATTCGACAATCTGGCAAAAGGCCTGTCAGCTGATGCAGGCAGAGATGGCCGAGGTCACCTACTCCACCTGGATTAAAAACGCCTTAAAGCCGCTGGACATCAGCGGCCAGAATTTCTATGTCAAGGCGGAGACCGATTTTTACCATCAGTTTATCGTACCGCGCTACGCGGTTTTAATTAACAACGCCATCAACCAGGCCAGCGGCGAAACCCTGGCCCTGTCGATTTTAACCCCCAAGCAGGCGGCAGACTACCAGTCCGGTGCCGCCTTAAAAACCAAGCCCACTGTCAAACTCAACAGCCGCTACACCTTTGAGTCCTTTGTGGTGGGCTCGGGCAACCGCTTTGCCCACGCGGCCTCCCTGGCCGTCGCGGAGGCGCCGGCGGATGCCTACAACCCCTTCTTCATCTATGGCGGCGTGGGCCTGGGCAAGACCCACCTCATGCACGCCATTGGCCACTACATCCTAAAACAGCGCCCGGAGGCCCGGCTGGAGTATGTCACCAGCGAAACCTTCACCATAGAGCTGGTCACCGCCATCCAGACCAACCGCAACGTGCAGTTCCGCGAGAAATACCGCAATGTGGATGTCCTTCTCATTGACGATATCCAGTTCATCGCCGGGCGGGACTCCACCCAGGAGGAGTTTTTCCATACCTTCAACGCCCTGTTTAACGCGGGCAAGCAGATTGTCATCTCCTCTGACCGCCCGCCCAAGGAAATCGCCCGCCTGGAGGAAAGGCTGCGCAGCCGCTTTCTCTCCGGCCTCATTGCCGATATTCAGCGCCCGGACATGGACACCCGCTGTGCCATCCTGCGCACCAAGGCCAGGGAGGAGGTCATTGAGGTCTCTGAGGAAGTCATCCAGATGATCGCCCAGAACGTGGACAGCAACATCCGCGAATTGGAGGGCAGCCTCACCCGCCTTTCCGCCTATTCCAACCTCTCCGGCCGCCCCATCTCCCTGGAGCTGGCCCAGGAGGCCCTGCGCGAAATCATCAAGGAACACCAGCCCAAAAGCATCACGCCGGAGGACATCATGCTGGCCGTCTCCAGCTATTACAGCATTGAAACCGAGGACCTCAAGGGCCCCAAGCGAAGCCGCAACATCACCATCCCGCGCCAGATGATCATGTATCTCTCCAGGCAGTTGACCGATGTCAGCCTGCCGCGCATCGGGGACATGCTGGGTGGGCGGGACCACTCCACCATCCTGCACGGCTGCGCCAAAATCGAGGGCCTGATGCAGACCACAGCGCCCATCAAGGCCGCGGTCAACGATCTGACCAAGCAGCTGTTGCGCCGGTAGACAATATTTTGCAATAGGAACAGGGGACAGTAACGAATGAAGTTACAGCCCCTGTTTTTTTGGGGTTTGCCGGACTTGCTTTAACCCAGCAAAGGGGGAAAATCGCCCTTTGGAAACCCGCTATTTTTTTCCAAAAGAAAAAAGTGTCCGAAGACACTTTTTGCTAACCGGTCTTAGTCCGCCTGGTAGGGCATCAGCGCGATGGCACGTGCGCGTTTGATGGCCTCAGACAGCTGGCGCTGATGCTTGGCACAGGTGCCCATCATCCGCCGGGGAGAAATCTTGCCGCGCTCATTGATGTAGCGGCGCAGGCGATTGACATCCTTGTAATCAATGTACACAACCTTGTTGGCACAAAAATCACAGACCTTACGCCGCGGACGCCTGCCGCGCGGACGCTGTTTTCTTTCGGCTCCTCTATCCTCTGACATTGTTTCGTCTCCTCAATTATCGTTGCTTAGAACGGAAGGTCATCATCATCGACCCTGACAAAGCCGTTGTTGCTTTCCTGCCTGGCAGGGGGCGCGTTCATGGGCCTGTTGTCCCCGCCGCCCTCACCCCTGGGGGAGAGGAACTCCACTTCATCCGCGTTGACTTCCAGGCTGTAGCGCTGGGTACCGTCATTGCCGGTGTAGTTTTGCAGGGTTAGGGTGCCAGAGACACCCACCTTGCGGCCTTTGGCCAGGTAGCGGTTGCAGTTTTCAGCCGTTTGGCGCCAGGTGGTGACCCGGAAAAAATCCGCGTCCGGCTGGCCGGCTTCTGCTTCCTGACGGCCGCGGCGGTTCACCGCAACGGTAAAGGTGCACACGGGGACGCCCGCTTGTGTGCTGCGCAGCTCCGGGTCCCGGGTCAGGTTTCCGATGAGAAAAATCTTGTTCATAAGTAGCTCCCTTATTCCTCGCTAGCAGGAGCTGGTGTTTCCAGCTCAGGCTCGGGAACGTCTGCTGGCTGCGCCTGCGGCGTAGGACGCTGCAGGGGTTTGACATTGGAGCGCTTATGTTCAACGCGGGTGATGAGATAGCGCATCACCTTGTCGTCGATTTGCATGACGCGTTCCAGCTCCCGGGGGAACTCG
>CAYOOZ010000195.1:0-3045 GCA_964405705.1 uncultured Christensenella sp. | reverse complement strand
TCTTGGCGTGCAGCAGGCTGGGCGGTAAATCCAGGATGTCCTTGTCATGAAAGAGGATCTGCCCCTCATCCGGCATCTCCAGAAGGTTGATGCAGCGCAGGAAGGTGGACTTCCCGGAGCCCGAAGGCCCGATCACGCAAACCGCCTGGCCCGCCTCTACCCCAAGATCAATGCCCCAGAGCACCTGGTTTTGGCCAAAACGCTTGACCAGGTTTTGAACCTTTAAAATTGGCTTCATCCGTCCACCTCCTTCTTGATTTCAATCTCCGCCTTGTGGTCGGTCTGGGAGCCATAGACGGTGTAGCTGGAGGAGCCGGAAAGCTTTTTCTCCAACAGGCGCAAAAGGCGGGTGAAGGTAAAGGTGAGGACGAAATAAATGATGGCTGTGATGAAGAAGACCTCAAAATACCGGTAATAGGTGCCGGCGGCGGACTTGGACATGAAGAAAACCTCGGTCACGGAAATGACGTTTAAGACGCTGGAATCCTTGATGTTGACCACAAACTCATTGGCGACGGAGGGAAGGATGTTTCTGATGGCCTGGGGCAGGATGACGCCGGTCATCATTTGCCAATGGGTCATGCCCACGGCGATGGCGGCCTCGGTCTGTCCTTTGTCGATGCTTAGGATGCCGCCACGCACAATCTCTGCCATGTAGGCCCCGGTGTTGACCGAGACCACCACAAAGGCCGCCGCCATCGCCGGGATGTTGAGCCCCAGGTACTGGGACGCGCCGTAATAGACCACCATGGCCTGGACAATCATGGGCGTGCCCCTAAAAATCTCGATATAAGCGGTTAAAAAACCCCTTAAAACGGTCAAGGACCAGCGTTTCAAGCGCCCTGCCCCACGCCTTAGGGTGATGGTGCGCGCGATGGCCACCAAAAGCCCCAAGGCAAAGCCGACCGCCGTGCCCACCAGGGCAATGAGCAAGGTGTTGAGCGCGCCGGTTAGAAACAGGGGCCAGTATTTCTCTGTCAGAAAGATAACCCAACCAAAAAAACTTGTAGGCAAGCTGACTCCATTCAGGCGATTAATCCAGCCATTTGGTGATCAAGGCCCCGGGGAGAAACCCCGGGGCTTGTTTGTTTATTCGCTCAGGGGCTGGCGGGACATGGCCTGCTCCATGAGGGTGACCCGCTCCTCCTGGGTGATTTTGGCCAAGATGGCATTGATTTGCTCGCGCAGCTCGCTGCCCTTTTTTAAACCCACGGCGATGGTGGTATCGCTGTCCAGAGCCTCAAAACCCTTCCCCTCCTCAAAGGCGACAAAGCTGAACTCCGGGTTAGCAATAATAGCGGACTGGGCGCCGGGGCGCTCGGAGACATAGCCGTCGATCCGGCCGGAAGCCAGGGCAACGATCATGGCGGTGAAGGTTTCAAGCGCCGTCTGCTTTTCTACGCCTGGAATCTGGTCAATCACGCTGTAATGGAAGGTATTGAGCTGGCCGGTGATCTTGGCGCCGGCAAAATCAGCAAGGCTGGTGGCATTGGCATAGGGGCCGTCCTTCTTCACCACGATGACCAGGTCGGACTTGTAATAAGGGTCGGAGAAGTCAATGGTGAACATACGCTCCTCCGTGGGGCTCATGCCGGCGATGATGGCGTCAATCTTGTCGCTGGTGAGGCCAACGGGCAGGCCATCCCATTCGGTCTTGACGATTTCCAGCTCCATGCCCAGCTCGCGAGCGATGATGCGGGCAATCTGAACATCATAGCCGTCCGCATAGCCGCCCTCTTTGATGGGCACCGCGAACTCTGAGGGCTCCGTCTGCGTCCAGTTAAAGGGCGCGTAATTGCATTCCATGCCAACACGCAGGGTTTCCGCGCCGGCAGCCAGGGTGAAAACCATCTTCAGGAACAGGATTAGGGCCAGGGTTCTTTTCATGGTGTGTTCCTCCGTCAACAAAAATCAGGCAGCCCGAGCGCCAAGCCCTTGCTGCCTGAATACGGCATTAAAAGCGATAGCGCTCCACAGCGTTTGCTGTGACAGTGGCCGGCATCTTATCCCGGCCCCCAACGGCAGAGTCCCTATCCCCTGCGCCGTTTCGGTGAGAAGCCCTTTTGCCGGGGTTCCTGGCCGTATAGGCGGCTCCCCCCGGGTACTCCTGCTCCTCACACCTCTATCCAAAGAGATATGAAGTTGTCTGGAGGATAGCAGACCCAGAAAAATTGTCAAGGCGAAAGCGCAGGTTATGCACCAAAAAAACGGCAGGAATACAAACCGTGATCGTTGACCTGCGGATTGAATCTATGATCAAGTTGTGGCAAGATAAGAAAAGCATTTGAAGCCGGGGGGATTTGGAATGAAGCTGGGCATGCTGGTGGCCGTTGAAATTGAGGCCGTGTTAAAGAGCGGGTTCACCTTAGAAAAGACGGATCATGTTGGCGCGTTTGCGGTGTATACCTACACCATCTCCGGGCAGGCTGTTTACGTCATCCACTCCGGCGCGGGCCAGGTCTTTGCCGCGGCGGCAACAGAAATCCTGCTGTCTGTGTACCAGGTGGACCTGGTCATCAACTTTGGCATCGTGGGCTCCCTGCGGGAGGATGTTCATTTGGGCACCACCTGCGTGGTGGAAAACGTGGTGGACTACAGCTTTGATACCTCCCAGATCGATGGATGTGAGGTGGGGCGGCACCTGCGCTACCCCAGCATCTTCCTGCCAGCAGACAAGGCCTTGCTTGAAAAAGCCCTCTCCCTAAACCCTGACCTGGTCAAGGTCAACTGCGCGTCTGGCAACAAGTTTGTGGGCACGGCGGAGGAAAAAAGATGGCTGCATACAGCCTTCCAATGCGACATTGTGGAGATGGAGGCGGCTGCGATCCTATTAATCTGCGACATGCACCAGGTGCCCTGCCTGTTTATCAAGGGCATTTCGGATACTTTGCATGGCGGGGCGGATGAGTTTAAAGCCATGTTTGACAAGGCGTCTGAGGACTGTTTTGAGATTGTTTTGGGGATTATGAAGGGGATATGAGCTGATTTTAACTTATAAAATAAAAATTGAAAGTGTATAGAAATCCCTTGAGTTTTGGAGAAACA
>CAYOOZ010000194.1:0-3055 GCA_964405705.1 uncultured Christensenella sp. | reverse complement strand
TGCGGCCCGCGTCCTTGGTGGCCTGACGCTGAGCGTCAGAGAAGTAAGCGGGCACGGTGATGACGGCCTGGGCCACGTTTTCGCCCAGATAGCTTTCAGCGTCCTTTTTCAACTTCTGCAGCACCATGGCGGAGATTTCCTGGGGGGTATAGTCCTTGCCGTCAATGGCGGCTTTGAAGTTGGTGCCCATCTGGCGCTTGATGGATGAGATGGTGCGCTCCGGGTTGGTGATGGCCTGACGCTTCGCGATCTGGCCGACCAGGCGCTCGCCCTCCTTGGTGAAGGCGACCACAGAAGGCGTGGTTCTGCCGCCTTCAGAGTTGGGAATGACAACCGGCTCCCCGCCTTCCATGACGGCGACGCAGGAGTTGGTGGTGCCAAGGTCAATACCGATGATTTTTGCCATGAGAATTTCCTCCAATAATATCCTAAAGATTCGTTGTTGTTTTGTTTAGCCCGCGACGACACGCACCATGGCGTGGCGCAGGACGGTTTCCCCCATGATGTAGCCTTTTAGCACCACATCACAGACGCTGCCCGCTTCGCCCTCCTCAGGGCCGGCCTGGGCAATGGCCTCTTCCAGCCTGGGATCAAAGGGCTCGCCCAGGCGGTTGATGGTGGTCACACCACGCTGCTCCAAAACGGTCATCAGCTGGCGATGGACCAGGGAGACGCCCTGGTAGAAGGGGTTGTCTGCCTGGGGCTCAGCCAGGGCGCGGTCCAGGTTGTCAACGACGGGAAGCAAGGTTTTGATGAAGGCGCGTGCGCCATCGTCAAAGCTTTCCGCGGAGACCTGGCGGTTGCGGCGGCGGAAGTTGTCAAAATCCGCCTGGACACGCTGCGCCATTTGCAGGTACTCATCCCGCTGTTTGACCACCTGGGCTAAGTCCTCCTGGGGTACAGGATCAAGGGCGCTTTGCTCCTCTGCCTGCTCAGCCTGATTGGGCAGTTCCGTCCCAGGCTCCAGGTCGTGTGGTTTCTTTTTTGACATCATATCCTCCGAACACAAAATTTGGCTTAGCGGGCTAAAAGCACATCGCTCATGGCCTGGCTAATCAGCCGCAGGGTGCCAATAACGCGGCTGTAGGGCATACGGGTGGGGCCGATTAAGCCAATGGCGCCTTTTTGGCCGCGGCTTAAGCGGTATTGAGAAATCAGGACGCTGCACTCCTCCATCTCCTTGATGCCGTTCTCAGGGCCGATGTGGACAGAGATGCTGTCCTGACTTCCCTTTCTGATCAAGCTTAAGAGGCGCTCCTTGTCATCCAGGGAGGACAAGAGCTGCCGGGCCTTCCCGGTATCCTGGTACTCTGGAAAGCCCAGGATGTTGTGCGAGCCTGAGATGGTGAGGTTATCCTGGGTGTTCTGGCGGGCCATTTGATCCGCCAAGTCCAGGATGCCTTCCAATACCTGGGGGTCGCCCGGGGCATGGTCGGCGAATTCGGTCAGCGCTGTCTGCACCTCCTGCAGGGTGCGGCCAGAAAACTGCTCCGTAAGCATGCGGGAGATGGCGTACAGCGCATCCGCGTCCAAGTGGCTGGAGACCTGCACCATGGTGTCCCTGATGATGCCGCTGTCCGTCACAATGACCAAAAGGGCCAGGGCAGTGGACACAGGAACCAGTTGCAGGGAGGTGATGCGAAGGTCCTCCTGCCGGGGCAGCATAACCAGGGAGGTATAGCCCGTGATCTCAGACAGCGCTTGGGCGGTGGAACGAACCACATCCTCTAAGTGGCTCATGCGGGCCAAGTACTTGCCGCGGATTTCATCCTCCTCATCCAGGGCCTTGGGCTCCTGGCTTAAGAGGTAGTCCACATACAGGCGATAGGCCCTGGCGTTGGGCACGCGGCCGGCAGAGATGTGGGGCTGGCTGAGGAAACCCAGCTCCTCCAGGTCGCTCATCTCATTGCGGATGGTGGCGCTGGAGAGGTGGGAGAGGTACTTGCGCGCAATGGTGCGCGAACCCACTGGCTCAGCAGTCTGGATGTAGTCATCAATAATGGCTTGCAGGATGCGTGTTTTGCGCTCCTCCATCTGATGCCACCTCCTTCCTTGCTGGTTGTTAGCACTCTCACTCGTTGAGTGCTAACCTGTACTCAAGATACCATGCAAGAAATGCTTTGTCAACAGATTTCTGCGCTTTATGAGAGAATTTTATTGAAGGAAATGAGCGTTGAAACGACTGATTATTCCACGCTTTGAAAAGATGGCTGATCACGGGATAATGTTGACCCCACTTCTCTCCCATGAAAAGACAGGGGCAAATACCCATTGATTGCTTGCGCCACGAAACTGTCCCCAAAAAAAAGGCCCCTTGCCGTTTGTACAGCAAGGGGCCGGGCTTTGCGTTTTTCGCTTACAGCAGGTAGTTGTCGTCCTGGGGGGCGATCAGGGAAGCCGGATCATAATCGGTCTTGATTTCCTCCCATTTGGCGTGGGCGCGGTTCTCACCGGGCACATTCAGTTCCGGATGGGCGTTGTTGGCCGCGCGGTTGTTGGCGCGGGAATTGCGCTTTGGCAGGTTCAAATCCACATCCTCAAACTTGATGTTCAAGGCCCTGGCCACTTCGCGGCCATAGTTCTCATCCGCCAGGTAGCAGTTCAAAATATGGCGGTGCTTGATTTGCAGGGTGCTGTCCCCCATGTTGCGCGCGGTGTTTTCCACCAGCACGCGGCGCTGGTCAAACGTCATGGCGCGGTAGAGCTGGCCGGGCTGGGTGTAGTAATCATCGTCATCCGCGCGGAAATCATAGCGGTAGGCATCGCCGGCTGCCTGAAGTGGCTGGTAGTTCTCATCGCTTTCCACCCAGTTGCCATAGGAGTTGGGCTCCACATGGACCTCGCTGCCCAGGTTGCCATCCACGCGCATCTGGCCGTCGCGGTGGAAGGCGTGCGGGTGCTTGACCCCGCGCGGCGCGTTGACCGGAATCTGGTGGTGGTTGACGCCCAGGCGGTAACGCTGCGCGTCACCGTAGGAGAAGAGGCGCGCCTGGAGCATCTTGTCGGGCGAGAAGCTGATGCCGGGCACAACATTGGCCGGGGTGAAGGCCGATTG
>CAYOOZ010000193.1:0-3055 GCA_964405705.1 uncultured Christensenella sp. | reverse complement strand
CAGTTGGTATGACCATTATCTCAGAAAATTTATCTCGTGTCCACACTATCTAAGAGTTTCTTCATGGGTTCCCTCCTTATTTCTCTCTTGAGGCACAGCTCCTTTTTACCGCTGTGTCTGCATGATTAGTTAATAATAATGCGTAATCCCTGCATATGTCAAGCTTTTCTTGAAAAACCGCGGGTTCTTCTGCCAATGCCAGGCATTTTTGCGCTATAAAATGAAGCATAACCCCGGTTTCCGACCAGATGTCACAAGCCTGTTGTTGGACGAGAAGCAGAAATGCAAAATATATACATCTCTGCATGCTCCTTGCACCCAAGTTTTGGACAAGCGCGGATTCTCGCCCTTAAAAAGCGCCAAAAGCCTTGTGAGCCCTTGAAAGCGCAGGCGCTGTATGCTAAGATGTGTTCATCATTTCTAAGGAAGCGAGGAATTTCCCCAATGAAAAAAATCGGTCAGGAATTCAAAGAATTTATCATGCGCGGCAACGTCCTGGATATGGCGGTTGGCGTGGTCATCGGCGGCGCCTTTGGCAAAATCGTGTCCAGCCTGGTCAATGACCTGATCATGCCCCTGGTCTCCCTGTTGACCGGCGGCATCAACATGACCGGCCTCTTTGTCCTTCTGGGCAAGAGCGATGTGGCCATCAACAGCGTGGAGCAGGCCAAGGAACTGGGTGTTGCCACCCTCAATTACGGCATGTTCATCCAGGCCGTGATTGACTTCCTCATCATTGCCCTGGCCATCTTCCTGTTTGTCAAGGCCATCAACAGCCTGCGCAGGAAGCAGGAGCCCGCTCCCGCCCCTGCCGCCCCCCGCCTGTGCGAATTTTGCCGCCAGCCGGTCGCTGATGACGCCACCCGCTGCCCGCATTGCACCAGCCAGCTGAGCAAATAATCAACGATGAACGACTACCGCTGTTTTATCTGGGATTTTGACGGCACCCTGTATGACACCTACGGGCGCATTGCCCGCGCGGTGTTAAAGGGCATGGAGGAGATGGGCCTGTCCCCCGGGGACAAGGACGTCAAAGCCCTGGCAAAATCCACCCTCTATCAGGCCTGCGTGGCCCTGGCGGGCGAGGACAGGGCGCCTGAGCTGCATTCCCGCTATTTCGCGCACGCGGAGGATGAGGGGAAGGAGAGCATGCTGCCCTATGAGGGGTGCGAGGAAACCTTAAGGGAGGTTGTGGAGCGCGGCGGGGTGAACTACCTGTACACCCACCGGGACAAGACGGCCCTGGAAGCCCTGGAAAGGGACAACCTGCTCCAATACTTCCGCGACTTCATCACCGATGAGGCCGACTTCCCCGGCAAGCCCGAGCCCGATGCCCTCAACTGGCTCATTGAGCAGCACCACTTAGAGCGGCGCGAGTGCGTGATGATTGGCGACCGCCTCATTGACGTCCAAGCCGGCAAAAACGCCGGCATCGCGGGCGCCCTGTTTGATCCGGAGGGCTTTTACAAGCCGGAGGACGCGGACTTCTTCTTTGAGCGCCTGGCGGACATCCCCAAAACGCTGATGGAAGAAGAATAGGCGGACCCATACAGCAAATACAGCATTTAAAAGAGAGCTTCGGCTCTCCTTTTTATTATTTTCACCTTGTCCGACAATCTGTGCTATACTGAACAAAGAAACTGTATATCAGGAGGGGCCAATGGAAAGAATACTGGTAGAAGTCTGCGCGGGAACGCATTGTGTGATGATGGGCTCCATGAACATCATCGACGCCGTCCACTCCCTGGAAGAATTCCGGGAAGAAATGGGTACGCCCTGCAAAATTGAGGTCAAGGCCATCCCCTGCATGAACCTGTGCAAGGAGGACAGCCTGGGCGAGAGCAACCAGGGTCCCTTTGTGAAGGTCAACGGGCGGATGATTGAGCACGCGGAAAGCGACGGGGTCATGGCAGAAATAATGAAGGTGTGCAAGGAGGCTTAAGCCTGTGAGAGGCATTTTTACGCCGATTACCAAGATACGCCGCCAGGTCTTTACCGAGGTGGCCAAGTTTGCTTTTGAGCGGGACCTGGAGCAAAACGATTACAACTATTTCTATGAAAGCTCCTACCGCATCATCCCGGGCGAGGTGCCCACCTACCGCGACAGCGTCTTTAAGGAGCGCGCCATCATCAGAGAGCGCATCCGCTTGGCGATGGGCCTGCCCATTCGGCCCTCGGGCACCCACATCCCCTTAACCCAGGGCATGGATGAGGCGATGAAGGCAGACAAACAGCTGGACCTGCCGCTGGTGAACACCATCCCCTTTGCCTGCGTGGCCTGCCCGACGGACATGTTTGAGGTGTCCGACAACTGCCGCAAGTGCTTGGCCCACCCCTGCACCTCCGTGTGCCCGGTCAACGCCATCACCATTGGCAAGACGGCCGCCATCATTGACCAGGACAAGTGCATCAAGTGCGGCCGGTGCAAGGATGTCTGCCCCTATCACGCCATTTTGCGTTTTGGCCGCCCCTGTGCCGAAGCCTGCGGCGCCAAGGCCATTGGCAGCGACGAGTTAAACCGCGCCCTCATTGATCAGGACAAGTGCGTCTCCTGCGGGCTGTGCATTGTGGCCTGCCCCTTTGCGGCCATCGCGGACAAGTCCGAAATCTTCCAATTGGTAACAGCCATCAGGAGCGGGCAAAAGGTCTTTGCGGCCATCGCGCCTTCCTTTGTGGGCCAGTTTGGTCCCCTGGCTACGCCGGGCAAGATCGTCTCAGGCATCAAGGCCCTGGGCATCACAAGGGTGATTGAGGTGGGCTGGGGCGCTGACATCGGCTCCCTGCATGAGGCGGAGGAATTTTTGGAGCAGGTGCCGGAGCAAAAGCCCTTCCTGGGCACCAGCTGCTGCCCGTCCTGGGCCTTGTTTGCCAAAAAGGTGCAGCCAGAGTCGGCTGACTGCATCGCCCAGACCCACACCCCCATGGTGGCCGCGGCCAAGCGCATCAAGCAGGAGCATCCCGACGCCCGCGTGGTCTTCATCGGCCCCTGTGTCGCCAAGAAGATCGAGGCGCTGGAGGACGAGGTACGCCCCTATGTGGACTATGTCATCACCTT
>CAYOOZ010000192.1:0-3066 GCA_964405705.1 uncultured Christensenella sp. | reverse complement strand
CGCTTGCAATGGAAAACGCGGGACAATTTGCTGAAGCGCAGGCGGCCTTTGAAGCTTTGGAAGATTACGCTGATTCATCAACCCATGTTATGGAAAATAAATACCAGTTAGCTTTGGCTTTAGAGAACGCTGGCCAGTACACTGACGCGCAGGCGGCCTTTGAAGCCTTGGGTGAGTACAAAGACACCGACGTACGAGTTCAGGAGAATAAGTATCAGCAAGCGCTGATTTTGGAGAATGCCGGCCAGTATACGGAGGCACAGGTTGCTTTTGAAGCCTTGGGGGAGTATAAAGACACAGCTGCACGAATCCAGGAGAACAAGTACCAACTGGCGTTGATTTTAGAAAACGCTGGGCAGTACGCAGACGCGCAGGCAGCTTTCGAAGCCCTGGGTGAGTACAAAGACACTGCTGAGCGAATCCAGGAAAACAAATACCAGCTGGCGCTCGCAATGGAAAATGCCGGCCAGTATGCGGATGCACAGGTTGCCTTTGAAGCTTTGGGTGTATATAAAGACACCGATACACGAATCAAGGAGAACAAGTATCAACAGGCGATCGCTTTAGAGAATTTGGGACATTTTGCAGAAGCTCAAGCTGCTTTTGAGGCTTTGGACGAGTATTCGGAAGCTTCGACACATGTAAAAGAAAACAAATACCAACAAGCTTTTCTGCTTGAAAAATCCGGCCAATACGCTGAGGCACAGGCTGCTTTCGAGGCATTGGGTGAGTATAAAGATACGGGTGTGCGAATTCAGGAGAATCAATATCTCTACGCAGTCTCACATTTTGAAACTGAGCATTATGATGATTTAAGCGCCACTTTTGCCGGTCTTGGAGATTATCGTGACAGCCAGGAACACTTTGTGCAAATCAATAGCAATGTGAAAGCATATCAAGCCGAGTTTGATCGGGTATTAGCCCAAGAGAACGACTTGGTTTTGGGCATTCACACTGCGCAAACCTTGTTGGACGCGAATAAGACCCCTTTGGATCCTGCATTCATAGGCCAGTTGGAGAGTAGCCTGAAAAATGCAAGTGAACCCAGGCCATCGCTGCCCGAGAGGCCAGCCACACTCCCCTCTCTTACTGAAACAACAACATCACTTGCAAGCGTGAGCTATGAGAGCAAGACTGCTGATCTGCAAGAAAAAACCAGTGCCTTGGAAAAGAGTATCAAGCAGTATGATCAAGTGGATGTCCCTGAAACATCCTTCATTATCAACCGATTGTCCAATGTGCTGAACATCGCTTTTCTTGCCGACGCAAAAGGAGGCGATATCAATCCTGGCGATCAATCAGAAACCTCTATGTCACAGGTGTTCTTTACCAGTCCACTGGTTCACCCCAATTACAGCAAGCGCCCGAAGACGAACTTATTTGCCATTGGAACCTCTGCCGGTGGCAGCATTGAAGTGTATCAAACCCGAGAAGAGGCGGAGCAGCGAAGCGCTACATTGCGCTCCCTGGAAATGAGCGGTCAAATGTCCGGTTCACACACAACAGTCGGCACACTTGTTATAAGGACTTCCCACTATATGACCATGATTGAGCAAGAAGCCTTGCAACACGACATTATAAAGGCGCTGACTGATTTAGAGCCGCTCCCTGCCCAAACCCCACAGCAAGCGATGGTTCATATCCGATATTTCCAGCGGAATGACAAGCCTGCACAGCAGGCACAGACCCCAAAGGTCACCACCTACTCCAAAAACACCGCAACCACCGCTGGATTGAGTTTCCGGGAATTAAGGCCAGAACTTACCCAGAGCTGGTACAACTTCACCCCTGTTGATCTCAGCCGGGACGGTCTTCAACTCTTCCCCCTGGTCGCCAGCAACTCCTACATAATCGGAAAAGTATATGTCAATGTCAGGGGCGATGAGGTGGTGGTCTCCCACTACCTGGCAGGCCAAAATTACAATGCCATTAAGCTTCACAGCGAGTTCTTTACCTTCTTCCCGGATTTGGATTCAGTCTCCACCGTCAATCCGGAAGAACTCGGAGAAGGTTTTGCCTTCTTTGAGCCTTTGAGCATCAAAGAAGATCTCAATGGGGACAGCCAGGTGCTGCTTTTTGTCCGAAATGTTGTTACTTTCCAGGATTATAATGCGCAATTGCGTCCCAGGACACGCTACTGGCCGGAGAACAGCACTTTTAGAAGGTATCGAGAATCACTTATTGGTATCATGGATTGATCTTAAGGTCCTCAACTGAACTGACCTGTTTGATGTCCTGAGGTAACGCTACAATCCGTCAATAAATCAAGGTTGACGATTCATGCGCGCAAGGTTATAATATCCCTACGGTCGCCATCCGCCGTTTTTTACGGCGCCAGCCAGGCGAGATGTGCGAAGGGGGGGAAACAAGTGTCTGAGATTCGTGTCAAGGAAAACGAAACGCTGGAGAGCGCGTTAAAGCGTTTTAAGCGTCAGTGTGCCCGCAGCGGCGTTTTGGCCGAGGTGCGCAAGCGTGAGCATTATGAAAAGCCCAGCGTGAAGCGCAAGAAGAAGGCGGAAGCCGCTCGCAAGCGCAAGTATTAATCGCTTTTCACTCAAAACCTGCTGATTCAGCGGGTTTTTTGTTTACAATAAAATCCTGCACAGGGACGATTTTCGCCCAGTGGGAACGTTTTTATCCCTTGCGTCTTTCAGGCTTTGTATGATAAAATCAGGCAGGTATCCACGGGGGATACTTAACAACACACAACCCGCAATGGGTCAACAATAAGGAGGAGTTCCATGGTTAAGATTGGTATCAATGGCTTTGGTCGCATCGGCGGCCTGGTTCTCAGCGCGGCATTGGAGTATCCCAACGAAGTTGAAGTGGTCGCCATCAACGATCCCTTTATCGATGTGGAATATATGGCCTACATGATGAAGTACGACAGCGTGCATGGCCGCTTCAAGGGCGACATCAGCGTTGACACTGAAAACAGCACCATCACCATCAACGGCAAGACCATCAAGGCCTATGCCTACATGAAGCCGGAAGAGATTCCGTGGAAGGAAGCCGGCGCGGAATACATCGCGGAAGCTACCGGCGTCTTCACCGACACCCCCAAGG
>CAYOOZ010000191.1:0-3067 GCA_964405705.1 uncultured Christensenella sp. | reverse complement strand
CAAGACCCGCAAGGACCACGCGGCCACCATGAACCAGTTGTTTGCCGCCTATTCCAGGGGCAAGGACGCCAAGGAATTAGCGGTCATCCTGGGCGAAGCATCCCTAACGGACATGGACAAGAAATATGCTGTCTTCGCGGATGAGTTTGAGAAGAACTATGTCTCCCAGGGCTACCGCAAGGACAGGACCATTGAGGAGACCTTGAATTTGGGCTGGGAACTGCTCAGCATCCTGCCCAGGGCAGAATTAAAGCGTATCCGGGATGACATGTTGGACGAGTTTTTGCCCAAATCCAGGGATGAAGAAGAGGGAGAGAATTAAATGGCCATCCTGCGCGTGAACCCAACACGCATGGAGTTGACCCAAATGAAGCGCAGGCTGGTCACAGCCAAGCGTGGTCATAAACTGCTTAAGGATAAGCGGGATGAATTGGTGCGCCGCTTCATCCTGATTGTCAAGGAAAACCACCGCTTAAGAAAAGAGGTGGAGGCCGAGCTTGGCAGTGCGCTGAGGGATTTTGCCCTGGCCAGCGCGGTCATGGAGCCCGGCGCCATGCGCCAGGCCCTCCTCTACCCAGCCCGCCAGGCGGCCATCACAGTGGGCAAGCGCAGCATTCTGTCTGTCAGCGTGCCGGTGTTTAAAATGGATGAGGACAGCCTGAGTGAGGCTGTGGTGCCCTATGGCTTGGTGGATACCTCTGCCCAATTGGATGGCGCGATTGAGACCATGGCAAAAACCCTGCCGCTGTTAATCAAGCTGGCTGAAACCGAAAAGACCAGCAGCCTTTTGGCGGATGAAATCCAAAAGACCAGGCGGCGGGTGAACGCTCTGGAGTATGTGATGATTCCCCAGTTTGAGGAGACCATCCGCTACATCACCATGAAGCTGGAGGAGAATGAGCGCAGCGCTTTGACCCGATTGATGAAGGTCAAGGACATGCTGGCAGAACGGGCCACCTGATAGCGGGTAGATTTCCGTCCGAAAGGACGAAACAATTGGTAAATTTGCCCTTGACAATAATTTGACAGAAAGATATAATGCAATTCGCGCGCTCGCGATGGGGAATGGTGTAACGGCAGCACCTGCGACTCTGACTCGTATAGTCTAGGTTCAAATCCTAGTTCCCCAGCCATCTGCCTCCGTGGTCTAGTGGCCTAGGACACCGCCCTCTCAAGGCGGCAACACGGGTTCGAATCCCGTTGGGGGTGCCAGATAAGAAGCCCAGGAATTACTTGGGCTTCTATTTTTTTAATGTATTCCCCACAGACCACCTGCTTGTTGAGCTGTTTGAGAAGAACAAGGGGTCTGCTGCTGCATTGACCAATGCCTTTGAAAGCATCCTGGGCGCTGTGCAACGGCATGGAAACCCCAACCAGACGATGTTCCCCGGCCTTGAGACGGCCAAGCCCAATGCCGAGGCGATCATCCGGGAGGGGATCGAGAAGTTTAACGATGAGCTCCTGGCAGCGAGCGAGCGGAAGTTGTTTATGCGCAGGGATGTTGAGCGCGAGTTTAGCAAAGAGCGGCTTAAAAAGAACATGGGCATTGTTGCTGACATGCAGCCTATTGCTGAAATGGACGGAAGTGAGTTTGAAAAAGGACCGGTTGATCTGTTGACACAGGTTAGCACTTATTTTGAATCCATCGGGAATGTGGCTTACAGTCCAATTGTTGGCGAAGTTGAGTTAGTACCACAAGGAGTTAGAAGCTCTATCAATAAGGGCATGGGCAGAATGAAAGCCGTTGCATTTACTGCTGTGCCTGCCGTTCTTGAGCATGGGCAAATTGTATCTGTTGCCACCAGCTTTAAAGGGCGAGATTATGACAGCATTGTTGTTGCTGCGCCTATTTTGATTGGCGGAGATAGATACTATGCTGCAGCGGTTGTAAAGTTAATGGAAGGCAGCAACAAATACTATTTACATGAAGTTGCAATAGATAATGGGATCGCTTCTACGTACAAGACTGGAGCCGGTAAAACCAGTGATTCCAGCGATAGAAGCCATCCCACTATTAAGATGATACTACAACAGATTATTGATGTCAACAGAGGTGCTGATAGAGACAATTCTGACATTCGCTATTCTGCCCGGGACACGCAGTACCTTGCCGCGGTAGAATCGGGTGATATGGACACCGCGCAGAAGATGGTGGACGAGGCGGCGGATATGGCCATGTTGGACAGCAAAATAAGGGACGAGGAAGGCAAGCTGATAGCCGTATACCACGGTACAGATGTTGACTTCAATGTGTTTGACAGAGCGAAATCGCGGGCAAACATGGACATCCAGGGAAACTTCTTCAGCCCATGGGAAGAAGATGCGGCAGGCTACGGCAGGAACGTCCGCAAGTTTTATCTCAACATCACAAACCCCGCCACAGAATCTATTGGGTACAAGGCTTTGCGCCAGTACCAAGGGCAGAATAACGCGGGAGCAAAGGCAAGGGATTACCTTAAACATCGTGGTTATGACGGAGTGGACAACAGCGGCGAAGAATATATTACGTTCGATTCTGCCCAGGTTAAACTCGCTGACCCCGTCACCCGCGATGACGCTGGCCGGGTGATCCCGCTTTCCGAGCGCTTCAATGAGGCGAGTGAGGATATTCGGTACTCTGCCCGTGACAACACCGGCCGTGAGCTGAGCCCGCAGCAGCAGGAATATTTCAAGGACAGCAAGGTTCGGGATGAGCAGGGGAGGCTGCTGGAGGTGTACCATGGGACGGAAAAAGCGGGGTTCCATGTGTTTTCTAAATCTGATGATATAGGCTACTTCTTTACAAACAGCAGCCGGTTAGCGTCTACATATTCAGGAACGTACAAGGATTATGCGCCATCACGGATAGACACGTGGGAACGAGCTAAAGCGTATGCCGAAGAGAATGATATAGACTTTGAGGAAAATGACGGAGAATACATTATTGACGGCCACACTTTTGCCGAAGAAGAATTGAATTATGCTGAAGATTATCTAAACGAGTTAACGGCAGAATCAACAGCAAATTACAATGTATATCTGAACCTGAAAGACCCCTACGTTATTGACGCAGGTGGTTCTAATTGGA
>CAYOOZ010000190.1:2394-3074 GCA_964405705.1 uncultured Christensenella sp. | reverse complement strand
TGTCCACCATCAGGTAAGCGCCCACGGCATCGGCCACCTCGCGGAACTTCTTAAAGTCCAGCTCCCTGGAATAGGCGGAGGCGCCGGCCACGATTAATTTGGGTTGGGCTTCTTTGGCGATTTCCAAAAGCTTGTCATAATCAATCCGCTCGGTTTCGGGGTCCAAGCCATAGGGCACAAAGTTGTACAGCTTGCCAGAGGCATTCACCGGGCTGCCATGGGTCAAATGCCCTCCGTGGTTTAAGTTCATGCCAAGGACGGTGTCCCCGGGGCTTAGAAGCGCCATGTAGACGGCCTGGTTGGCCTGGGAGCCGCTGTGGGGCTGGACATTGGCGTGCTCAGCCTGGAACAGTTCTTTCACGCGCTCTCTGGCCAGGTTTTCCGTCACGTCCACAAACTCGCACCCGCCGTAGTAGCGCGCGCCGGGGTAGCCCTCAGCGTACTTGTTGGTCAGCGGCGTGCCCATCGCGGCCATGACCGCCTTTGAGACAAAGTTCTCGCTTGCGATCAATTCCAGATGGGTCTCCTGGCGACGGCACTCGTCCTCAATGGTCTTTTTGATTTCCAGATCAAAATCCAGCTCCTGGGGGATTTTCCACATTGAAAGCTACCTCCCGGATAATTATTTTCATAAATACCGTATGCGGCATCGGGTGAACCCGCAGCACATCCCAACTTGC
>CAYOOZ010000190.1:0-2384 GCA_964405705.1 uncultured Christensenella sp. | reverse complement strand
GGACACGAAATTCTCACTGGCGATCAGCTCCAGATGGGATTCCTGCCGCGCGCACTCGTCCTGGATGGTTTGCCTGATTTCAGGGTCCGCGTCAAGGGACTTCGGAATGTTCCACATGGTTCAACCTCCGGCATCATATTCAGTATGGGGAATGTACCCAAAAGAAATAGAAATACCGCATGCGACATCGGGTGAACCCGCAGCACATCCCAACTTGCGCTTACTGCTGCTACCTTCCGGTCCTGACAGGGTTCACACCATGGAATCGCACGAGGCCCGACATCACATACGGCCTTGTCATCATAGCAAACAATCCGGAGGATTGCAAGTTGCGCCGCGGATAAAACGGGCAGATAACGGACGAAAACAACATCTGGGTATAATAGCTATGAAACCGCCAAACGGGCGGTGTGACGAAAGGAGTATGTATGGGTCTATTATCATGGATTATCTTTGGCGGCCTGGCTGGCTGGGTGGCCAGCAAGATTACCGGCCATGACGCGTCCATGGGCATTTTGTCCAATATCCTGGTCGGCATTGTCGGCGCGGTGGCTGGCGGGCTTGTGATGAGCCTCATTGGCAAAACTGGCGTGGACGGCTTTAACCTTTATTCCTTCCTGGTGGCGGTGGGCGGCTCCGTCCTCCTCTTGGCCATCTTTAAAGGCTTTCGCAAAAAAGGCTAAGGATTGAACGCGAGAACAGGCTGTCCTTCGGGGCAGCCTGTTTGGTGTTCACCTTCCGCTGTGTTAAACTGAAAGAAACCCACTTCTGGAGAAAATGATGAACCTTGAAAAAACCCTGGATGACCCTGCGCAGGAAAGCCGTGTCGCTCCTGCGGCAGGGCATCAAAGGAGAGGCTTGAGCAGGCCTTGTTAGAATCTTGTAAGAATTTGGTTTATTGACCTTTTGAATCCATCAAACCCTGTATAAAGATGGTAGAACCAAGGGAGGTGAAGCAATGGCCGTCATCTGGACGGTGGAGGATGAGGAGACCATCTCGATTTTACTGGTCAAAATCATCAAATCCATGGGGCACACCGGCGTTCAATGCCAGGATGTGGACGAACTCAACCAGCATTTGCTGCATTCCTTGCCGGATTTGCTGCTGCTGGATTTAATGCTGCGTGGCAAGGACGGGTACCAGATTTTGTCTGACTGGAAAAAGAACCCCAGGACCAAAAACATCCCTGTCATCATTCTCTCTGCCCGCTCCACGGAGCGGGACAAGGTCAAAGGTCTGGATTTGGGGGCGGAGGACTATGTGACCAAGCCCTTTTCCGTCAGCGAGCTCAAGGCGCGCATTAAGACCGCCCTGCGCCGCATCACCCCCTCAAGCGAAACCCTGGACTTGGGCGCCCTTGTACTCCTGCCCGGCCAGCGGCAGGCTCTGGTCGATGGCCAGGCCATCCCCTTGACCTCCCAGGAGTTTCAGCTTTTACATTACCTGGCCCAACACATCAATCAGGTAGTCACCAGGGCCCAATTGCTGGCGGATGTCTGGGGCTACCAGTCAGAAACCGAGACTTCCCGCACGGTGGATTTCCATATCCGCTCCCTGCGCAAAAAGCTGGGGGATGAGGCCAATAGCCCGCGCTTCATCGAAACTGTTCATGGCAGCGGCTACCGGCTTTTAATGGCTGAGTAAATGAGAAAGCAACTGCAAAGGGCCTTCTGGCTGGGCAATGCCGTCACCCTTGTAATCCTGGTGGTGATTGTGTTTTTCACCGTCATCAACGATATCAAGGCTGATTTTGGCAGCCTTCGGGCCATCCTCAACACAGCGTCTGAGTGGACCTATGAGGCCACCAGCAACCTGCAGGACGTGGCTGATAAGATCGCCGATTCCGCCCCGCCCCTTCGTGTCACCTTTTTAATGCCAGGCGGCATTGTGCTGGCAGACAGCGGGGAGGATATGGTGGATGACGCCTATTTCGCCCGGCAAAAGGAGGTTGGCCAGGCCCTTTTAGATGGTTTTTCAGAGCACCTGTCCTTTGAGGACAGCCTCATCCATCCCCATGTCAACGCCGCCATGCTGCTCAACGACCGGCTGATTATCCGCTTGAGCAACCCGATTAAGATCATTGGCCTTTTGCTCACAGTCTACCTGCCCCTCATCCTTCTGGTCTTTTTGGGTATGGTGCTGGTGTCCAGGAGGCTGCTCTTCCCCATCACCGGTAAAATCATCCGCCAATTGGACCAAGTCGGCATGCTGCTCTCCGGCAGCATTACCAAAAGCGACCTCAACACCAGGGGCTATTACCCGGAGCTTAAGCCCACCATGGAGCACATCACCTATCTGATTGAGCGGATGAAGTTTGACCTAAACGAAATCAGAAAAACCCAGGATATGCAGCGGGATTTTGTAGACAACAGCTCCCATGAGC
>CAYOOZ010000189.1:0-3140 GCA_964405705.1 uncultured Christensenella sp. | reverse complement strand
CGACCTCCGGGTTATGAGCCCGACGAGCTACCGAACTGCTCTACCCCGCGTCATGACGCCTTGCGGCGCAAGATTTAATTTACCCGATGTCAGCGCTTTTGTCAAGCCCCAAATTACCATTTGTAAAAATATTTTCCAAAACATTTCAAGTGATCCGTTCTGGCTGCAACTCAACCAGAAAGCATGAAATTTGGTGCAATCTGCGTAATATCATCATCATTTTACAGAAACTATATGGATTTAAATGCTTTTCTGCCAGTCGGTGTGTTATATTCTGGTCAAACAGGACCATGAAAGGGAGGGAAAGTGTATGCAGTATTGGCGCACGCTCAAACGAGATGCGACCCGCAACTGGGACCTTTATCTCATGGCCATCCCCATGGTGGTCTACTACCTGATCTTCTGCTACGGCCCAATGTATGGCCTGCAGATTGCCTTTATGGACTATAACCCCTGGCGGGGCATGGCAGGGAGCACCTATGTGGGCTTGAAGCATTTCACCAACTTTTTAAGCCTGCCCACCAGCTTTGAGTACATCGCCAACACCCTGCGCATCTCCGTCGCTTCCCTCGTTTTTAGCTACCCCCTGCCCATCTTGCTGGCGCTGATGTTCAACTCTGTCCCCTCCAAACATTTTAGAAAAACGGTGCAGACCGTGTTTTATATGCCGCATTTTGTGTCCATGGTCGTGGTGGTGGGCATGCTGGCCCTGTTTACCAACAACCAGGTGGGCGCGATCAACCAGATTATCAAAGCCCTGGGCGGCAGCGCGGTTGACTTTAACAAGGCCAGTTCCTTTTTGCCAACCTACCTGGTTTCCAGCATCTGGCAGGGCGCGGGCTGGAGCACCATCATCTATACCGGCGCCTTGACCAGCGTCAGCCCGGAATTGTATGAGGCGGCCAAGGTGGATGGGGCCAGCAAGCTCCAGCGCATTTTGCACATCGACATCCCTTCCATCCTGCCCACCATGTCCATCACCCTGATTTTGGCCATAGGCGGGCTGATGAGCGTAGGGCATGAGAAGGTCTACCTGATGCAAAGCGCGACCAATATCTCCGTGACGGAAATTGTCTCCACCTATTCCTACAAGGCTGGCCTGCTTTCCGGGCAGTATTCCTATTCCTCTGCCATTGGGATGTTCAATTCCGTGGTCAATTTTGTCCTGCTGCTGATTGCCAACTCCCTCTCCAGGCGCGTCAGCGGCTCGGGCATTCTGTAAGGGGGCGTGGAAATGGATAAAAATAAGAAAAACTCATGGATCAAGCAGTCCCAAGTTCAGGGGGATTTGCGCTTTGACCTGTTCAACATGCTGTTTCTGCTAATCTTGACGCTGGTTTTCTTCTAT
Source organism: uncultured Christensenella sp. (assembly GCA_964405705.1). Taxonomy (GTDB): domain Bacteria; phylum Bacillota; class Clostridia; order Christensenellales; family Aristaeellaceae; genus UBA6115. The sequence goes on along the minus strand of CAYOOZ010000189.1, from coordinate 1,792 downwards.
CCGATGTACTTGGTCGTCATCTCGGCCATCTCCTCACCTGCTGAGGTGTTCTCCGGCCGGGTGTTGCTGTGGCCCAAAGGCTCCAACTACGAGGGCTTTCGCCGCGTGATGGATAACCAGGCCCTCTGGCGTGGCTATGCCAACACAGCCTTGTACACCGTGGTGGGCACCCTCATCAACCTGTCCTTAACGCTCACCGGCGCTTTTGTCCTCTCCCGCAAGACCTTCGCCCTGAGGAAGCCCCTCAACTGGATGGTACTGGTGACCATGTTCTTTGGCGGCGGCATGATCCCGACCTACCTTCTGGTTAAAAACCTAAACCTTTTAAACACCATCGGCGCCCTGGTGCTGCCTGGCGCCATCTCCACCTGGAACCTCATTATCACCCGCACCTTTTTGACCACCTCTATCCCGGACGAATTGCAGGAGGCCGCCCAGATTGACGGCTGCAACAACATCGGCTTTTTCCTGCGCATCGTCCTGCCCAACTCCACCGCCATCATCGCGGTCATCGGGCTGTTCTACGCGGTGGGGCACTGGCTGTCCTATTGGAATGCCATGCTCTATATCACCCGGGAAAACATGTACCCCCTGCAGCTGGTCCTGCGCGACATCCTGCTAAAGGCCGAGGTCGCCATGCAGAGCGCGCAAACCGGGGAGAACATCGACAGCGCGACCGCCGTGGTGGAGCTGCTGCGAATCTCTGAATCGGTCAAGTACATCGTGGTCATCGCGGGCACACTGCCGCTCCTGATTATCTTCCCCTTCGTTGAAAAATACTTTGTTAAAGGCGTGATGATTGGCTCTGTGAAGGGCTGATTGTTAATACACATTGGAGGTATCTTATGAAAAGACTGACGACCCTTCTGCTAAGTTTGCTGCTGCTTGTTTCTGTGTTCTCGGTTCACGCAGAACCCGTGATTACAGAGCCCCAGCTGCCCTTGGTCGAAACCCCTGTCACCTTTACAGCCATGGTGGTTCAGCACGCCCTGGACACCGGCGACGCCAACACCAAGACCCTCTATCTGGAGCGCGAGGCGGCCACCAACGTTCACTTTGACTGGACGGTGGTTCCAGCCACCTCCAAGGCCGAACGCATCGCCACCACCTTTGCCTCTGGCGAACTGCCGGACATCTTTGTCAACACCCTGGACAACTCCCAGGTCTTGACCTATGGCCTGGCCGGCGCGCTCTTGCCTATCTCTGATTATCTGGAGTTCATGCCCAATTTCTCTGCCATCTTGGAGAGCATGCCCGCGGTGAAGACAGCGGTCACCATGCCCGATGGCAAGATCTACGGCCTGCCGCAAATCAACACCTACTCCGTCTGGCCGGGCAACGGCGTATATGCCAAGTCCACCGCCTTCATCAACAAAACCTGGCTGGACAAACTGGGCCTTGAGATGCCCACCACCACGGAGGAACTCCAGGCTGTCCTGGCCGCGTTTAAAGAGCAGGACCCCAATGGCAACGGCCAGGCGGATGAAATCCCGCTGTCCTTTGTCTACGGCGGCTGGGCCGAGACGCCCTCAGCCCTCCTGTACGCTCCCTTTGGCATCATCGGCATGGCCAACCAATTAAACGTCCAGGAAGGCAAAGCCTTTTACGCCGTGCAGGATGAGCGCTACATCAATGCTGCCAAGTACATCCGCGGCCTGTGGGACGCGGGGCTGATTGACCCTGAAGCCTACACCCAGGATTCCAAGCGCTACTACGCCAAGGGCCTGGAAGAGACCGAGGTGTACGGCGTGTTCATCGACTGGACCGGCAACTCCACCGTTGGCAATGCCCG
>CAYOOZ010000188.1:0-3167 GCA_964405705.1 uncultured Christensenella sp. | reverse complement strand
CCTTTTGAACTCCTCATTGTAGGTCCGCCGTCCCCGTCTTTCTGACATGGTCTCCTCCTTCATTTCGTCCTCCCGGACTATACCACCTCCTTATCTTTTCTGTCCGATTTAGTGTAGCCAATCCATTATGATGGGTACAGAACAAATTTTGTAGGAGGGACCCCCATGAAGAAGCTTCTTTCCCTGACCCTGGCCCTGGTTCTTGTCCTGTCTGTGTTCGCCATCGCGTCTGCCGAAGGCAACAAGCACGGCCTTGGCATGGTGACCAAGATTGGTTCCATCGCTGACGCGACCGCCGAAAAAGCCGGCGCCGCCCAGGTTAACACCACCGTGTGCTCCGTCGTTTTAGACGCGGAAGGCAAGATTGTCTCCGTGATTTGGGACGTCCAGCAGACCAAAATCCAGTTCTCCCTGGAAGGCAAGCCCGTGGACCTGCCCGAAGCTCCCCTGACCAAACTGGAAAAGGGCGAAGCCTATGGCATGCGCAAAGCCTCCGAAATCGGCAAGGAATGGTTTGAGCAGATTGCCGCCTTTGGCGAGTATGTCACCGGCAAAACCGTTGAAGAAGTCCTGAGCATCCCCGTGTACGAGCGCGATGCCAACCACAAGGAAGTGCCCGAAGTGGAAGAGCTGAAAGCCAGCGTCACCGTGACCGTGGGCGATTACCTCGCTTCCCTGAAGAAGGCCGCTGAGAACGCAAAATAATTTAAACGCTTAGCAAAACCGGGAGTGGCAAATGCCGCTCCCGGTTTTTTGTTGCTCGTATTGTTTCCTTGGTTATTTCTTTGGCACGCTTTGTGAGTACCCGATGCCGATGATGTCCTGCTGCTTGCGCGCCTGCTGGTAGCCAGAGTAAATGCCAGGGGACATGACCTCCTGCCCCATGAAAACCATGGCCGCGGTCTGGCCGCCATCCAGGGTGAAGGCCTCAAAACAGCCTTCCTCCAATAACCTGTCCGCCACAAACTGCAAATTGGCGCCCACGCTGCGCTCATTGCGGCCCTCCACCAGGATGCCTACAAAATGCCCGGGCGCTACAACACCCAGCGCGCTGCGCGGCTCCAAGTGGGTGAAGGATTTATCAAGGCGGTTGTCCTTGACGCGGTCCCTAAAAAGGATAGGGCCAAACGCCATCACATCCACCGCGCCCCTTTGCAGATAGGAGGCGGCCTCATAGGTGCCGGGCGTGTTCATCTCAATATGGCCATCGGGGAAAAGCGCCAGTTCATCCAGCGGTGGGATGGCGGCAACCGGCTTTTTGTAGGTATCCTTGTACAAAAGCTTGCCGTCCCTGATGATCAGGCCGGTTCTTTCCTTTTTGTAGACGCGCCAGGAGAAGAGGTCGCCGTTTTGGGCATAGACCACCTGGTTTTGCTTAGCGATCTGGGCGGGGCGCAACTGGTACTTGGGGCTGCCCGGCTTGGCTAAAAAGGCGCGGAAGAACTCCCCTTCCCGAAAACGGATGTGGGAGATGTAATAGACAATCTTTTTACGGCGGTGGGTGCCAGAAAAGCGCTCAATTTCCACCCTCAGCTTGGGGGATAAATAGATATAGCGCCCACCTTCCTTGTCGGTATGGACAAACTCCGCCTCCGCCCAGTCAGGGGACAAAAAGCCCTCGCTGTCCAGGGCCGGGTAGCTTAAAAAAGGAGCAGGCCCCGTGACCCTCAGGTCCTGATTGGCAAAGCCCGCAATGGGCGGAAAAACAAGGAAGGCCAGGATGATGGCCAGAAAGAAGGCCAAAACACCTCTGCCTTTCCCTTGAAACAATTCTAAAACGCGCTTGAACATGCATCCTCCTTGAAGCGATTTTACCCAAACCTAAGGCGGCAAGCCGCCTATCCAATTGACCGGCCTGATTGCAAACCGTATACTGAAGCAAACGAAGCGGAGGGGGGATTTCATGCGCTATCACAGCACAAGGGGGCTTACCCCCGACGTCTTGGCGGCAGATGCCCTCCTCCTGGGCGCCGCGAAAGACGGCGGGCTCTTTGTGCCGGACAGCCTGCCTGATCTATCCCACTTGATGGAGATGGACCTGTCCTATCAAGGCATGGCCAGTGAAATCTTCGCGGCCTTTTTCCCGGAGTTTTCACTGCAGGCGCTTGATTTGGCCGCGCAGGCGGCCTATGGGCCCAATTTTGATGACAAGGGCATCGCTCCCATGAGACAGGTGGGGGATGTTCATGTGCTGGAGCTGTTCCATGGGCCAACCGCCGCCTTTAAGGATCTGGCGCTGCAGGCGCTGCCCCAATTATTGTCCCTGGCCAGGGATCAACTGGATGAAAAGACCCGCTACCTGCTCTTGACCGCCACCAGTGGTGACACCGGGAGCGCGGCCATGCGCGGCTTTGCGGACCTGCCCGGTTTTCATGTTTTGGTGTACTACCCCAGGGACGGGGTCAGCGCCGTACAGGAAGCGCAGATGACCCGCATGCCCGGGGACAATGTTAAGGCCATTGCCATCAAAGGCAATTTTGATGACGCCCAGGCCGCTGTAAAGGCCGCTTTCGCCCTTTTGCCCGAGGAACTGCCGCCACGCTTAAAGCTTACCAGCGCCAATTCCATTAACATCGGCCGCCTGCTGCCGCAGACGGTGTACTATCTTTCCGCCTGCCGACACCTGTTCAAAAAAGGCGTGCTGGCCCCTGGCCAAAAGGCGGACTTTGTGGTGCCCAGCGGCAACTTCGGGGACATCATGGCTGGGTTCCTAGCCAAGCAAATGGGATGGCCGATTGGGCAGCTCATCTGCGCCACCAACCGCAACCAGGTGCTCTATGACTTTATCAAGACCGGGGTGTATGACAGCCGGCGGGAGCTGCATCAAACCCTCTCCCCCTCCATGGACATCCTGGTGTCCAGCAATTTAGAGCGCCTGCTGTACTATGCCTCCTCCAGGGATACAGACAAGGTAGCCCAGATGATGCAAACGCACAAGGAGCAGGGGGTCTATCAGGCCGATGAGGGCATGATGGCCAGGATAAGGGCGGATTTTGACGCTGATACCTTTTCAGATGAAGAGGTATTAAAGGCCATCAGGGAGGTTTGGGACAGCCATCGCTACCTCATTGACCCCCACACCGCCACCGCCTGGTTGGCCAGTCAGGGGCAAAAGGGCAGCAACCCCCGGGTGGTTTTATCCACAGCCTCGCCCTTTAAGTTTCCAG
>CAYOOZ010000187.1:0-3171 GCA_964405705.1 uncultured Christensenella sp. | reverse complement strand
AAATCACCATTTCTTGGGAACTCACCAAAATCCACGACTGCTCTGAAACCCTCTAACTCAATCACTTGAGAAACCAAATATTCTTCTTGATAGACCGCGTGAATGCGGCCAGTGCCACGATACCGGGTTAACAATGGAAGAATCGCGTTGATCGACTGGAAATTTTCAAACATGGGCAAAGCCTGCTCATCAATTTGACCATTTTGATCCACTACGTTTTCTGCCCCAAAAACATGAACGCCAATCAAGCCACATTCCGCTATCGCATGAAAGACCCCCAGGGCTGAGCTCATGCCACACCCTGTTTCCGGAACATACAGCGCATTGTCATCACGCGTGTATGTTTTCGCGACTTTTACATACTCGCTATGGCAACCCATATACAAGTCTGGACATAGCATATCTATGGCTGGCGCGGCCCATTTCCAAAGAGCAATATTTTTCATCACAATGCCGCCAGATGGATAGTTGATGCCAGGAATATCAAATCCATTTCCATCAAGCCAAGCGTTCGTATACATCGTTTTATTTACGATTTTTTTGCCCTCTTCGGCAAGTTTTTGATTGTAGCATGCCATCGCATAAGCTTGAACAGCCTCATCTGCATACTCACCGAACAATTCTGGCCAATTTCCCTTTTCCCGAGCGCCGCAAGACTTCCATACCTGAACGATGTATTCATTTTCTGAAGCATCTTTCAATTTGCGAACTAAAAAACTTGGCACTTGGCTGTTATACACTTGATTTGCCGCTTCACTATGATCACGAACCGCTCTGCCAACGATGCCCATTTCATTTTGAATCTGGACGGCAAGCACCGTTTCATCATCATCCGCCTCTTTAATCGCCTTCATGAGCTCAAGAAAAGCCCGCAAATCAGATTCACGGGTCTCCTCGTAAAACGCGGACAAATTGGCGATTTCATATCCATCATGTGTCAAAACACGAGGAAATCGAACGCGGTCTTCTTTCACCCATCTGGGGGTGTATTTCATGTGGCCATTTTTCCAAGCGCCAAACCACAATATAACCAGCCTTAACCCTCTGCTTCTACATCCATCAATTAGGTTTTTAATGAGCAAGTGGTCAAAGGTTCCTTCATTGGCCTCAAAACGCTCCCATGAAACCGCAATCGCGCAAGTGTTGACCCCTAAAAGCTCAAACGCTTTCCAGGCAGTTTCAAGCTCTTGCATCGTGTATCCTGAGGAATTGTGCGCTTGAGCTCCAAGCGAAAAAAATGGTTTACCTTTGTATGTGAAAGGGGAGGGCGCGAACATCATTACAATCTCCATTCTTTTTTGCGCCTGGAATAAAACCCCAAGCGCATCACAAAAGGGGGGGCCAGCGTTTTCAACAGCGGAAGAAACTGAAGGATATCATCAAGCCAGCAAGCGCCAAAAGCCGATGTTTGACGTGTTGCGCTTACATACGAAGTCCAGGAAAGGCCGGGTTAGACGAAGTGCTCGCGCAGGAAGTTGACGGCCAGGCGGATGTCTTCAAAGGGCGTCTCCCCCACCTCGCGCTCAATGGTCAAAAAGCCCTTGTAGCCAATCTCGCGCAGGGCGTTTAAGTAGGCCACAAAATCCACCTCACCCTGGCCCAGGGGCTCCTCTAAGAAGGAGGGGCTCTCCAGGGATTCTTCAAAGGCGATGCCATAAACCTTTTCTGGCTCCCTGTAATACAGGCGGCGGCCGTCCTTGGCGTGGGTGTGGACGATGTAGTCCTTTAAGGTGTACACAGCTTGCACCGGGTCATCCCCGGTGACCATGACCAGGTTGGCGGGGTCCAAGTTAACGGACACGCCGGAGGAATTGAGGGAATCCAGGAAACCCTTTAAGGTTGCGGCTGTTTCTGGGCCGGTTTCCACTGCAAACTTGGCCTTCACGCTGTCCGCGTACTGGGCCAGGGCATAGCAGGCGTCCTGCATGACCTTGTAGCGGGGGTGGGCCTTGTCCTCGGGCACTACGCCGATGTGGGTGGTCACGATCGAGCAATCCCAGTCATTGGATAAATCCAGGATGCGCTTTGAAGCCTCCACCAATTCCGGGTTCTTTTCCGCGTTGCCAAAGCCCTGTCCCAAATCGCCCACGACGGCGGAGATGACCAGGCCGCGGTCCTTGACCTGCTGTAAAAATTCGCGCCTGGCCTTTTGATCCAAGTTCTGCGGGGCCAGTTCGCCACGGGTCGCGTAGACCTGAATGCCCTGAACACCAAGATCACGGGCCTTGTTAAGGGCCTCCATGTAGGGCAGGCGGAAGGATTCCAGGATGACACCGATGGGGAAAGATTTCATGAAAGATTCCTCCTTTTGTTAAATCATCGTAAAGAGATAGACCACGGGAATAGAAATGACGGCCAGGAGCCCGCCATAGGCCAGCATGTCCTTGGGGCTGGCCCAGTCAGAGCCCGCAGCCAGGGCGATGTGGGCGATGGCCGGCGGGGTGGCAAAGGCCAGGGAGGCGCACAAGCCCACCAGGATGGCGCTGGTCTGAAAGGGGACGCCCGGCAGGCTTAAGGCCAGGGTGGCCAGGATGGCGGCGGACACATTGTACATGACCGTGGTGGTGACGATGTTGGACATGAAGTTGGTCATAAGGATGGTGGCCGCGATAACAATCAGCAGTGTACCCGAAATGCCCAGGCGCGTTGCGAGGGGCGAAAGCCCCTGCCCAATCAGGGCCGTGATGCCATAGCCCTCTTCGCTCACATATTTGCCCAGGGCCAGGGCGGCGGCGCACAGCAGGATGCTGGCCCAGCTGACCCCTTTTTCAAAGCCCTTTTTGATGTCCAAGACCGGCTTATTTTTGATGGGCACAGCCGCCAACAGCACCACGCCCGCCATGGCCGGCCAGGCCGTGCCCAGGGCGTTGACGGCCTTTAGCCCCTTGGGAAATAGGCCGGTTAAAAGCCAGGTGATGATGACCAGCACAAAAACCAGGGCGGAAAAGACCTCGCCCATGGAAAGCGGCCCGGGCTTTTTTAGATCGAGCTTCGCAATGTCAATGCCCTCTGCCCTGACCTTGTTTTGAAGCCCCAGGTAGAGGAGGGCATAGGTCAGCACAAAGAGGACAACGCCCACCGGCAGACCGATTTTGAGGTAACTGGCATAGCTGATCACCTCCCCCGTCGCCGTCTGGTGAAAGCCCAGGGCCATCAAGGGAAAGGTGTGAG
>CAYOOZ010000186.1:0-3243 GCA_964405705.1 uncultured Christensenella sp. | reverse complement strand
TACCCCTTTTGCGACTTGGTGAAGAAAGCCAGGAGGACGCACAGGGAGGAAGCCAATAGGCTGACCGCCAAGAAGCCCAGGTTCAAGCGCAGGAGGGCGGGCAGATTGGCCGATGGGAAAAGCAGCAGGGCCGGGATCACCTGTCCCAAAAGCAGGGATACCACAAAAAGGAAGGTGGCGCTTTGAACCGCCAAATAGGTGGTGAACACCAGGGAAGCCTTCTTGTGGCTGGAGGACAAGAGGTGCGCCATGCGCCCATCATAAAGCGGCTCCACCGCCATATCGCGCGCGGTGGAAGCGGATAAAACGCTCTCGATGAGGAGGAGCAAAAAACCGTATAAAATGCTCAGGGCAAAAAAGGGCAGGCTGGAATCGCCCATGAAGCCCAAGAAGGTGAAGACCTCCGGCAATTCGCCCCGGACAAAGCGAATCTGCTCCGAGGGCTCTGGCAGGTAAGCAACAATGGAGAGCGCGCCTAAAACAAGGCCCAGAAGGGCCCGGGGCAGAAAACGCCTGAAGGAAAAGCGGGCGAAAAACAGGGCAGGAATCATACGATGTCGTCTCCGTAATAGCGCAGGAAGCCTTCCTCCGCCTCCTCCCGGCCGCCCACAAAATCCACCACCTCATAGCGGGTGAGGGTGGACAGCAGGGTTTTGGGGCTGGCAGGGATGGCCACCATGGCGCGCGCGCCAAAAAGCTCCACCCCGGCCTCCCACTCAGCGGCGAAGGCTGCCGCCTCCTTGGTGGTTGCAAAGGTGATGTGGTAGACCTTCTGGCGGGTGAGGCTTAAGGATTCCACCGGCTGGGTCACCACCTGGCGGCCCTTTCTGATGATGGACACGTGAGAGCAGGAGCGGCGCACCTCCTCCAAGACATGGGAGGTGAGGAGAATGGCGGCGCCGTTTTGCCGCATTTCACGCAGGGTGTCTGTCAGCACGTTTCTGGCGCCAGCGCCCAGCCCGCCAAATGGCTCATCCAAAAGAAAAACATCCTTGTCCTGGGAGAGGGCGCACAGGAGGGAGAGCTTCTTTTTGGACTCAGGGGACAGCTTGCGACAAAGGCCGGTTAAGGTGATGTCCATTTTTTCTGTCAGCGCCCGCGCCTTTTGCGGGTTGAAGCCGCCGAAAACATCGGCCGTGAAGCGCAGGTACTCCTCCCCCGTCATCTCCATCTCCAGCGCTGGCACAGCCGGGGAAAATACCGCGTTTTTAAAGATGGATGGCCGCTGCTGCCAGCAGTCCATCCCCAGAATGCGGGCTAATCCCGCGTCCTTTTGCAATTGCCCGGATAAAACACGCAGCAGGACGGATTTGCCCGCGCCAGCCGGGCCCAAAAGGCCCAGGGCTTCCCCCTTGTTGACCAAAAAGGTGATGTCAAACACACCATCCTCTAAATACGCGCGCGTTAAGCCCTCACATTGTATCAAGGCGCTGCTCCTTGCTTTGCACATATTCAGCCAGGTAGCGGAAGGCCACAGCCGCCAGCGGGATAAACAGCAGCATGCCCGGGATGCCCATGATGCCGCCGCCCACCGTGACCGCGACCAAGACCCAGATGGAGGGGATATCAATGGCGTCAGACATGATGCGCGGGTAGATGACGGAGCCCGCCACTTGCTGAACCACAAAGAAGGCCAAAAGGAACCACAGCGTCATCCCGGGGGTGGAGGTCAGCACCAGCAAAAGCCCCAAAAAGCCAGAGATAAAGGGGCCAAAGACCGGGATGAAGGCGGCCACAAAGGTGATGAGACCGATTAAAACAGCATAGGGAAAGCCAAAAATGAACATGACCAGCACGGTCATGAGCGAGGAGATAAAGGACTGAAGCAATTGGCCGGCCAGGAAGTTGGAATAGGAGCGGATTAGGCGGGCGACCAAGACACGGGCATGCTCGCTGGACTTCTCCGGCAGGGCTGCTGACAAGAAGCGGTTGAGCTGGCTTTTGACCTTTTCCTTGCTAAAGAGCAGGTAGATGGCAAAGACCAGGCCCACGATGATGTTTAGGAGGTAGGAGGCGGCCGAGATGACCACGGTGGAGGAATAGCTCAGCCCGCCCATTAAAAACTCAGATGCGCGCTGGAAGAGGCTGCGCACCTCCCCTTCGTTGGTTTGCGTTAGTCCAAAGAGGGCGCGCAGGTTGGTGTTTTGCTCATCCAGCCAAGTTTCCAAATCCTTTAGGAGCCCTGGAATCACGCGGATGAGCCGTTCCACCGCGACAATGATTTCAGGGATGATGACCACCAGCAGGATGGTGACAATGGCCAGCACGATCAAGAGGGAGAGGGTTAGGCTGATTGCCCGGCGCAGCGGGAAGAGCGCGTTTTTGCGCAGGACTTTGTTGAGCCAAAAATCCAAATGCCGCATGGGCAGGTTGATCATCAGCGCCAAAAAAATGCCCAGGATGAAGGGGGAAATGATGGCCATGAACTTCATCAAAAGGGCCAGGATGGCATTAAAATGGTAGAGGAAAAAGGCGAACAGCATCACGCCAATCGCGGATTTCAGCCAGAGCTTTCTGTTGCTTTGCACCCTGACTCCCCTTTCCCCCATTTAACTATTGGCAGTATATCAATATCCCCTGAAACTGGCAAGGCACAACAAGGTTTCAAGCCGTCTGCGCGACCAATTTTCAAAAGACGGTAAACAAAATAAAACTTCATAGATTTTCCTTGACAGATGGCGTAAATGCCTTATAATTACATTATGGTCAAAGATGGTCAAACATCTTCAACCCATCAAATTTGAAGAAAACGAGGCGAGGGAAGTTTATGAGCCAATTAAAATACACACAAAAAAGCATGGAGGCCATCCAGGCCGCCCAGCACTTAGCCGGGGAGTACCTAAACCAGACCCTGGAGCAGGCCCACCTGATGGCAGCCCTTTTGGAAGACCCCCAGGGCTTGATCAGCCAGCTCATCACCCGCATGGGCAAGGACCCGGGCGCTGTACGGGACAACCTGATTTCTATTATTGAGCGCCTGCCCCGGGTATCAGGCAGCGTCCGGGAAGAGGGCAAGACCTATGTCTCCCAGGACACGGACCGCGCCTTGCGCGCGGCCAATGAAGCCGCAGAGGGCATGAAGGACGAGTTTATCTCAGTGGAGCACCTGTTCTTGGGCCTGCTGCGAAAGCCGGACGCCAGCACAAAGCAGCTCTTGGAGCGCTTTGCCCTGAATGAGCCCAGTTTTTTAAAGGCGCTCTCTGAGGTGCGCGGCGCAGCCCGGGTGACCAGCGACACGCCGGA
>CAYOOZ010000185.1:0-3283 GCA_964405705.1 uncultured Christensenella sp. | reverse complement strand
GATTTATCCAGTGTTTTCAATGGGTTTAGGGATTTTCAGCAGGCCCTAAATAGCAGATATTTTCTGGATTCCCAGAAGTTTCCCTGTTGAGCCGCCTGGTTTTTCAAGCGCTTTTCCCCAAGGCGCTGCATGGCGTTTTCAACAGCTTTTGCAATGTCCTCAAGCGGGGCTGGTTGTAGAATGTAATCAAAACTGTCCAGAGCCAAAGCTTGCCTGGCATATTCAAAGTCTGCGTGGGCTGTAAGGAAAATGCACTCCAAATCCATATCCTGCTCCCGGCACCACTTTAACAAGTCAAACCCGTTTTGATAGGGCATTTCAATATCGCACAGGAGAATATCCACCTGTTCTTTGGTTAAAATTTCCTTGGCTTGCCGGGCAGAATAAACGCTAAAGACTTGAGTGACACCAATTCTGCCCCAGTTGATGCCGTCCTGAACACTTTGAACAACGCGGGGAATATCATCTACCAATAAGACCGTCATTTACTATCCCTCCAGGTTCATGAGCTGAAAAGGCCACAACATGTCGACAACCGCGTCATCGCCCTCGTTATAAAAGGCCAGCATCGCATCTTGGCCATACATCAAGCGCAGCCTGGCCCTGATGTTATTCAGTCCAACATGAGAGGTATCGTAAATATCAATTTCGGGACTGTTCACAACCATCAGGGTTTGGGCGGAAAACCCGCCGCCGTTGTTCCGCACGATGACATTTGCAAAAACCCCTTCCTGGGTGTGGAGCTGCTTTGCCTGAATGCTCAGCACCAGCTGCTGGCCTTCAATATAACGATGCTTGACCGCGTTTTCAACGAAAGTTTGAATGGAAAATGGGGGAAGGCTGACTTCTTCCATCCCTTTATCAATGTTTTCTGTCACTTTCATGGGTTGATCCATGTTCATCTGGCGGATGTTGATATAGTTTCTGGTGTGTGCCAGCTCATCCCTCAAGCTGACAGGCTTGGTGCTTTTGGAAAACATGAACCTGATATGCCTGGAAATGGCCAGGGTCATATCCAAGGCTTCCTTGAGATAGCCGCCCTGCAGGCTGGCAGAAATTCCCTTGAGGCAGTTGAGGTAAAAATGAGGCTTGATCTGCATATGCAGGTATGATAGCTCAATCTGCTGGCGTTCCAGTTCTTTTTCATAGGATTGAATCTTTAGGTTGGCGATTCTCTGGGTCATGTCATTGTACTTAATCCTTAAATTGTCCAGTTCAATGACCTCATAGCTCTGGGTTACCTGGCTGGGCGGGCCATCTTCCTCCGTGTGTGCCATGGCCAGGGACAAGGAGGAGAGAGGGTTTAGGATATAGCGCTTGAGCAGCCTGTGACCCAGAAACGGCCAGAACAACAAAAACCAGGATAAAATCAGCAGGATGATCTGAAAAGGAGTCAGCCTGTCCCAGAAGGATGAATTGGCAGCAAACAGCAGAATTTTAATAGGAGCCTGTTCAAGGCTTTTCCATAGCACCATAAACCGTTCAGAGATGGCATAGGCTTGGTCAGCTTTGGGCGGGGTGAGACGGTGCTCCAGCACCAGGGTTGTATTGGTCAAGGCCTGACCGTCTGGCGTGACAAAACTGGTATCATATAAGTCCTGCTGTTTGAGCTGCAGGCTGTCCAAACGGATAAAACTCAAGAGCCTGGTGCCCCTTCGCTCAAAAACCCGCACCAAGTAAGGCTCACCTGCAATGGTATCAAGTAAAAAGGCTGGTGCGTTTTCCTGGGCATTGGATGGGTATTCATTTACAAACCGCCGTATGGCCTGGCGCTTTGAATAGGTGGAATAGCTGGTTTCTCTAAAGCGTTCCGCGTTTTGACCTGTTGATTGGTGCTGAATTAAGACGGCTTCCACTTCCGGCAGGTTGTTGAGCAACAAATCCAGGCGATTGTTTAAAGCCACAAGGGACAAGGTGTACCCAATTCCCTCCTCTTGCGCGGAAAAATCGGCTAATTCCTGGCTACCAAAGCTGAACGAAAACAGTTGATTGTTGATAATACTAAGCCGCTGGTCCACCTTTTCTACCCAGCTGCCCAATAAAAGTTGATTGCTTCGGGCCAAGAGCTCGTTGCTATGAACAAAGGACTGCCAAAGGCTGATCTGTGAAATAATGATCAAAGGCACAGCAATAAAAACGACCAGTTGGATCAGCAGCCTGCCGATGGATTGCTTTCTCATGTTCACCTCACCATGTCCATATCTTGAACACAAAAGTCAGTGAATTGGGCTTTGATAATAAAAACAAGTATCCAGTGAGAAAGCAAAAAAAGCAAGCATTCAACTAAAAAACCCCGGTTTTTCAACCGGGGCCATAAAGCAGGCGTCATTTTGCTCTTAGTGCAGCAAGCTCTCCTCCGTCTTGGGGTCAAAGAGCTGGACCACCTTGCTGTCAAAATCAAAGTACAGGATGTTGCCGGATTTGAGGTGGGCGCGCTGCTCGTCCTTTAAGTCCAGGGTGGGTGTGCGCAGGATAACGGTTTTGCCGTTTAGGAGGGTGTCCTCCCCTTCCTGCTTCATCAAAACGTGCAGGTGCAATTCACTGCCCATCATTTCATTGACGGCCAGGGTGGTTTCAACGGTGTTGGGGGTAGGCTCAAAGTGGATGTTCACATGCTCAGGGCGGACACCCAATTTAACCTCCATGCTGGAAACGCCGCGCTCTGCTAAGGCTGCTGATTTTTCGCGGTCCAGGGGTACCTTCATGTCCTTTAAGCGGATAAAATAATCGCTGCCGGATTTTTCAAGCCATGCTTCAAAAATGTTCATCTGCGGGCTGCCGATGAAGCCGGCGACAAAGAGGTTCCTGGGCTTTTCAAAGACCTCCTGGGGGGTGCCCACCTGCTGGATGAAGCCGTCCTTCATGATGACAATGCGGTCGCCCAGGGTCATGGCCTCGGTCTGGTCATGGGTGACATAGACAAAGGTGGTGTCCAGCCGCTGGCGCAGCAGGATGATTTCAGAGCGCATCTGGTTGCGCAGTTTGGCGTCCAGGTTGGAGAGTGGCTCATCCATCAAAAAGACCTGGGGCTCGCGCACAATGGCGCGGCCAATGGCCACCCTTTGGCGCTGGCCGCCTGAGAGGGCGCGGGGTTTTCTGTCCAAATACTCCGTGATGCCCAGGATGTGCGCGGCCTGGACCACCCGGCGGTGAACCTCCTCCTGCTTGATTTTGCGGATGCGCAGGGAGAAGGCCAGGTTTTCATACACCGTGATGTGGGGGTAAAGGGCGTAGTTCTGGAAGACCATGGCGATGTCCCTGTCCTTGGGCTCCACATCGTTGA
>CAYOOZ010000184.1:0-3312 GCA_964405705.1 uncultured Christensenella sp. | reverse complement strand
TTCATTGTGGGTAAATATGGTGGAGTCTCTTCCAATCGCGGTGACCCCGGTGCGGCAAAGCTCCAGAATCCCGTAGGGAACCAGGTTGTTGGCGAAGGCGTCCAGCTTGCTTTTTTCGCCCGTGATTTCAATGGTGATGTTGGTGGGGTGCAGGTCCACCACCTTGGCGCGGAAAACATCCACCACCTGGTGAATCTGCGCCTGGGTGGCTAGTTCGGAGTTGACCTTCACCAGCATCAATTCCCGGGACACCGTGCTCTCCCTGTCCATGAGCCAGACCGCCTTCACATCCACCAGCTTTTTGAGCTGGTTGATAATCTGGTCTCTTGTCACGCTGTCCCCGCGGGAGAGGATGGTCATGCGAGAGAAGGCCGGGTTGTCCGTTTCCCCCACGGTCAAGCTGTCAATGTTATAGCCGCGCCGGCCAAACATCCCGGAGACCCGGGTCAACACCCCGGCTTCGTTGCTCACCAGCACGGAGAGGGTAAATCGTTCGCTCATAATTTCACCCCTTTAAGATGATGTCGTTGATGGTGCCCCCAGGCGGAATCATGGGCAGCACCTTGACGTCGCTGTCAATCTTCACGTCAATAAGGGCGGGGCCGTCATAGGAGAGCGCCTCATCCAGCGCCTTGTTTAAGGAGTTCAGGTCATAGGCCGTATAGCCCCGGGCCGCGAAGGCATCTGCCAGCTTGGCGTAGTCGGTTTTTCTCTCAAGGGAGGTGTTGGAGTAGCGCTCCTCATAAAACAGGGTCTGCCACTGGCGCACCATGCCCAGGGCCTGGTTGTTGAGCAGCACCACCAATAAGGGCAGCTGGCCAGAAACAGCGGTCGCCATTTCGTTTAAGTTCATATGAAAGGAGCCGTCTGAGGTAAACAGCACCGTGCGCCTTTTGCCCCGGGCTAAGCAGGCGCCAATGGCGGCCCCCATCCCATAGCCCATGGTGCCCAGGCCGCCGGAGGTGACAAAGGTGCGGGGGCGGCGGAAGTGATAGTATTGGGCGGTCCACATCTGGTGCTGGCCCACGTCTGTCGCCACCACGTCCTCTGGCAGCAAGCGCACGTTGACAGCCTCAATCGCGTTTTGCGGGTTTAGTTGGTCCTTGGGCATATTAAGCCTCGTGTCCGGCTCGGAGATCACCTTTTTGACCTGGGTGGACCAGTCAGAGGGCGCCCTGTTGACCTTTTTCTCCAATAGCTGGCGCAAAATCAGCTTCACATCGCCCAGCAAAAACGCGTCCGCCTGGATGTTCTTGCCGATTTCCGCCGGGTCAATATCAATGTGAAGGATTTTGCGGCCCAGGGAATAGGCCTGCTTATTGCCGGTGGCGCGGTCTGAAAACCGGGTGCCCACAGCGATGATCAGGTCGGACATGGACAGCACCTTGCTGGCCTCATATCGCCCGTGCATGCCGGTCATGCCCAGGTTCATCGGGTGGTCATGGGGGATGGCGGACAGGCCCATCATGCTGGTGCCAATGGGGCAATCCAGGAAGGCGGACAGGGCCAAAAGCTCCTCTTGCGCGTCCGCGATGACCACCCCGCCGCCGCTGTAAATATAGGGCCTTTGGGACTGGGCGATCAGGTCCAGGGCGGATTGCAGGCTGCCCTCATCGGCCAAAAGGCCGTTCCCGCGCTCCACCTGGGGCTTTTTTGTATATTCGCAGGTGGCGGTCTGAATGTCCTTGGGCAGGTCCACCAGGACAGGGCCCGGGCGGCCGGAAATGGCCAGCTTGAAGGCGGCGCGCAAAGTGTCCGCCAGGTCGGCGACATCCTTGACCATGTAGTTGTGCTTGGTGATGGGCATGGTCACGCCAAAGATGTCCACCTCCTGAAAGCTGTCCCGCCCAATCAGCGCGCGCGCCACATTGCCCGTGATGGCAACCAAGGGGACGGAGTCCAAATAGGCGTTTGCGATGCCGGTGACCAGGTTGGTGGCCCCGGGGCCGGAGGTGGCGATGACCACGCCGGGCTTGCCGCTCACCCTGGCATAGCCGTCCGCCGCGTGGCAGGCCCCCTGCTCATGGCAGGTGGTCACGTGGGCAATCTTGTCGCTGGCCTTGTACAATTCGTCATAGATGTTCAACACGGACCCGCCCGGGTAGCCAAAGACCTGGGTGACGCCCTGCTCTTTTAGGACCTCAATGAGGATGCCGGCACCTGTTAAAACCATAAAACCCTCCCCCTAATAAAAAATCCGTCCTTCTGTATACAGTAGGACGGATGGTTGGCTAAATACCTGTCAAGCCACAATTCTGCTCCCATGTATACGCAAAAGCCTGCCGGCGACGATAATTCGTACGCCCAGCAGGCTGTTTAGGAGCAGGTTAGACGAGAAAACGGTTCGCATTCTTCCTCCGCAGACTTGAATTACGCACACGGTATCATAGTCTAAGCGGGCTTGCCAAGCCGCGCTTGTCATTTCTGGCCGGAATTCCGCCGGGAAAAATGTTTAAACTTTGTTTTCGCGCCAGTTTTCGTGTTTTACAACAGTTTGGGAGGGTATTGTCTGATTTAAATGTTCGCCCGGCTCTCGCAGTAGACGCAGCGGTACTCGTCTTTTTCCCTGTTGGTCAGATTGAACACATGGGGCAATTCCTGCTCGGTGCTGGTGATGCAGCGGGGGTTTTTGCAGCGCAGGATGTTGGTGATGGTCAGGGGCAACTCCGGGTGGTATTTTTTAACGCGCACCCCGTCGACGATGATGTTGATGGTGATGTTGGGGTCGATATAGCCCAGGGCATTTAAGTCCACATCCAATTGGGAGTCAATTTTGATGATGTCCTTTTTTTGCTGCTTGTTGCTGCTCGCGTTTTTGATGATGGCCACCGGGCAGTCCAGCTTTTCCAGTTCCAGAAAGTCATAGATTTTCATGGCTTGTCCGGCCTTGATGTGGTCAATGACGATGCCGTTGTTGATGGAATCAATGTTCATGCCTTCACCTCCAGGAGCATCAGGATCAGCGCCATGCGGATGAACTTCCCATACAGCGCCTGTTTGAAATACACGGCCCGCTCGTCCTGGTCAATGGCGGTTGAAATCTCATTGACCCGGGGCAGGGGATGGAGGATGCGCAGGTCAGCCTTGGCGGTTTGCAGCTTTTCTGGCGTTAGAATATAGCTGTCCTTTAAGCGAATGTAGTCCGCCTCGTTAAAGAAGCGCTCCCGCTGCACCCTTGTCATGTACAGGATATCCAATTCCGGCATCACGCTCATGAGGTCCGTGGTCTGGGTGTAGGGCACCTGGCCTTCCTTTAAGGGGATTTTCACATAGCTGGGCACCTTCAGCTCCTCCGGGGAAATCAGCACAAAG
>CAYOOZ010000183.1:0-3359 GCA_964405705.1 uncultured Christensenella sp. | reverse complement strand
GGCATCACCACCATCTATGTCACCCACGATCAGGAGGAAGCCATGGCCATCTCCGACCGCATCGCGGTCATGCACAGCGGGGTCATCCAGCACATCGGCACCCCCCAGGGCATCTACCAGCGCCCGGCCAATGTCTTTGTCGCCACCTTCATCGGGCGCAGCAACCTGCTGACAGGCCGGATTCACAAGGCAGGCAGCCGCTGGCAGCTTCAGACCGGCAGCCTGACCCAGGAAATTGACCATTTGGATGAGGACAAGGCGAAAACCGGGCAGGCCGTGATGCTGTCCGTGCGCCCGGAGGAGTTTGTGATCATTGAGGGCGAGGAGGACAATGCGCTCACCGCCACCGTCACGGACATCGTTTTCCTGGGCTCCTCCACCCAGTATTTCATTCAATTGGAAGACGGCAGCGAGGCCATCCTGGTCAATGAATCCCCCTTAGACAGCCCCTACCAGGTGGGCGGCCAGCTGCGCCTGCGCCTCAACACCCGCAAAATCAACATTTTTAATGAGGATGGCAGCCAGAATCTCCTCAAAGGTGTAGATGATGGCCTTCAAAGCGGCTGGGAGGAGACCCCATGAAAAAAGCCCGCTTTGATCTGTGGAAGATGGTCAGCCTGTTTTTTGTGCTGTTGTTTTCCTTAATACTGATTTATCCCCTCCTGGGCGTGCTGCGCCAGGCGGTCATGGACCAAAACGGGCAGTTCACCTTAAAAGAGTTTCAAAAGTTCTTCTCAGAGCCTTATTATTTCCGCACCATCTACAACAGCCTGGTCATCACCGTGGCCATCACCTTGGTCACGCTGGTCATCGGCATACCCTTTGCGTACTTTTATTTCTTCTACCGCTTAAAAGGCGCTAAGTTCCTGTTCATCATCGCCATTTTATGCACCATGTCCGCCCCCTTCATCGGCGCGTATTCCTGGATCATGCTGCTGGGGCGCAGCGGCCTTATCACCAAGTTTTTCAAGGATGCCCTGGGCATCCGCTTGGGCAGCATCTATGGCTTCAACGGCATCCTCCTGGTCCAGTCCTTAAAGCTCTTCCCCCTGGTGTTCATCTACATGAACGGCGTATTCAAAAACATTGACAACTCCCTTTTGGAGGCCTCAGACAACCTGGGCTGCACGGGGCTTAAGCGCTTTTTCAAAATCATCATGCAGCTGTCCATGCCCACCATCCTGGCAGCAGCCCTTTTGGTCTTTATGCGCGCGTTTGCGGACTTTGGCACCCCGCTGCTCATTGGGGAAGGGTACCGCACCTTCCCGGTTGAAATCTACAACCAGTACTTGGGCGAGACCGGCACCAACTACAGCTTTGCCTCGGCCATCTCGGTCATCGCCATCCTGGTTACCGCCCTCATTTTCTTCCTGCAAAAGGGGCTGACCGCCCGCTACAACTTCCCCATCAACGCCATGAACCCCATCCCCAAGAAAAAGGCCCGTGGCCTGCCCGGCTTTCTGATGCACCTGTACTGCTATGGCTTGATTGCCCTGGCCTTCCTGCCGCAAATGTACATCGTCTACCTCTCCTTCCGCAACATGGACGGCGGCGTCATCAAGGATGGCTACTCCTTTGGAAACTTCATCTCCGCCAGCAAGCGCCTCTTGGGCCGCTCCATGAACAACACCCTGCTTTTTGGCGCCCTGTCCCTGGCCCTCATCATCCTCTTCTCCATCCTCATCGCCTACCTGGTGGTCCGAAGGCGCAGCCTGCTCAACAACGCCATTGATACCGTCTCCATGATTCCCTATATCATGCCCGGCTCTGTCATTGGCATCGCCCTGGTCATTGCCTTTGGCCGCCAGCCATTTGCCCTGACTGGCACCATGCTCATCATGATCATGGCCCTGGTGATCAGGCGCATGCCCTACACCATCCGCTCTGTCACAGCCACCTTGCAAAACATCCCCATTTCCACTGAGGAGGCCGCCATCTCCCTGGGCGCGTCCAAGGCCAAGACCTTCTTAACCATCACCACGCCCATGATGTCAAACGGCATCATGGCCGGCGCCGTCCTAAGCTGGGTCGCCATCGTCACGGAGCTGTCCAGCGCCATCATTCTCTACAACAACCGCAACATCACCCTGACCATGTCCGCCTATGTGGCCATCTCCAGGGGCAATTACGGCCTGGCCGCGGCCTTCTCCACCATCTTGACCGCGCTCACCACCGTTTCCCTGCTCATTTACCTCTTCCTGTCCAAGTCCGAGGACATCAAGCTATAAATCACGTTCTGGTTCTTTGGCGGTCTTCCGCCTTGAAAAATTATGTTTGGAGGCAACCTGATGAAAAAGTTCCTGTCCATCCTGCTCCTGCTGTC
Source organism: uncultured Christensenella sp. (assembly GCA_964405705.1). Taxonomy (GTDB): domain Bacteria; phylum Bacillota; class Clostridia; order Christensenellales; family Aristaeellaceae; genus UBA6115. Next base: position 1,036 of record CAYOOZ010000183.1, on the reverse strand, counting down.
CCTGGTCTTAGGCAGCGTCTCCCTGGCCTTTGGTGAGGAGGTATCCGGTCGCCTGGTGCTGTACAGCTCCATGACGGACAACGACCTCAACAACCTCATTGACAGCTTTTTAGAGCTTTATCCCGATGTAGAGATTGAAATCGTCAACGGCTCTGGCGGTGAGCTCTTGGCCCGCATCCGCGCTGAAAAAGAGAATCCCCAAGGCGATGTCATGTGGGGCGCCCTGTCCAATTCAGACGGCGACACAAACAGCGAGCTGTTTATGCACTGGCTGAGCGATTATGAGGACGAGGTGATGGAGGATTATAAATCCGGCAACGGGTTTTACAACCTGGACCACCTGTCCACCGTGGTTTTCTGCGTCAACAAGGAATTGGAAGCCGAATTGGGCCTTGACATCAAAACCTATGAGGACCTTTTGGACCCCAAGCTGTCCGGTAAAATCTATGTCGCAGACCCCAATTCCTCCTCCTCCGCCTGGAACAACCTGTCCAATATCTTTGCCGTCTATGGCAATGACAGCCCCGAAGCCTGGGCCATTGTGGAAGGCCTGATGAAGAACAAGATGGTCATTGGCACCTCCTCCTCCGTGGCGTTTAAGGGCGTCAATGACGGCGAATATGTTGTTGGCCTCACCTATGAGGATGGCGCAGCCACCTTGCTCAAGGCTGGTTCTGACGAAGTGCGCATCCAGTACCCGGAAAACGGCGCTTCCGCCTTCGCCTTTGGCGTGGCTGTGATTGAAGGGGCCAAAAACGAAGCGGCCGCGAAGGCCCTGGTCAATTACCTGATGAGCGCAGAAGGCCAAAGCGACCTGGGCACACGGCTTGGCACCCTGCGCTTTACCAATGTCAACGCCAAGTATGAGACCCCCTACCTGCCCAAGAGCGAGGACATCAAATGGGTCAAGCGGGACATGGACTGGCTGACCCAAAACCGCGAGGACATCCTCAAGAAGTGGAACGAGCTTTACGCTGCCAATTACTAGATAGCGTGGACACGAGTTTATGCAAGCACATTTGCCCACAGAGATATG
>CAYOOZ010000182.1:0-3400 GCA_964405705.1 uncultured Christensenella sp. | reverse complement strand
GCCGCCCATGAAGCCCAACTTGGTGTAGCCGTCCTTGACAGCGGCATAGCCGGCCAGGAAGCCCGCCTGCTCCTCAGCAAAGACGATGCCAACGGCGTTCTTTTCGGTGCGGAACTCGGAATAATCCGCGTTGTGGGGGTTGCCGTCGATGAGCACAAAGCTCGTGTCCGGATACATGTCCTGGGCGATGAAGATGGGCTCTTCAAACAGGAAGCCGGGGGTCACAATGACCTTGGCGCCGGCATTGACAGCCTGCTCAATCATGGTCAGGTAGATTTAAGTGGACTGGGCGGTGGGCTGGTAGTAGTTGTAGGTCTTGCCATTGGCCTTGGCAAAGGCCTCCACGCCCTCCCAGGTGCCCTGGTTGAAGCTTTTGTCGTCAATGGTGCCAATGTCGGTGATCATGGCGATTTCAAAGGTCTCGCCTGCCAGGGAGACCAGGGGCAGCATCAGCGCCAGCATCAGCACGATAGCCAGAAGTTTCCTCATGAGTCATACCTCCTAAAATATTGGATAGAAACGGTGTTTCTAAGTATTGACAGTATACCACCGAACGTGCCCATCTTTCAAGAAAATTTGCACGTTTGTACAGCGCTGCCGCCCGTATCCCTCAAAGTCCAATGGACGAAAATTCCTCTCCAGTGCTATATTGATGCGGAAATAGGGTTGGACAAAACGCCTTTTGAGTGTTGGATAGCTGCCAAGGATGCCTGGACGGATCTGCCGGTAGAAAAACTGCCCGGCCATTGGGGCCAGGCAGATGCTTTTAGATTTTCCTTATAAAACGCCTTCGTTCTCTTGGGATGGCAGGCTGTCATGATAATCCTTTTCAATCCCATGGATGAGGGCAACCCGCTCCGCGTGCCGGCCGCCTTCAAACTGCGCTTCCAAAAACTGATCCACAATCATCCGCGCCAGGCCGGGGCCGACCACCCTTGCGCCCATGGCCAGCATGTTGGCGTTGTTATGCTGGCGGGAGAGGGCGGCGGAATAGCCCTCTGAGCAAACCGCGCAGCGGATGCCCGGCACCTTGTTGGCAGAGATCGAGATGCCAATGCCCGTCCCGCAAAAAATCAGGCCCAGGTCACATTCCCCGGTGGCCACGGCCAAAGCGGCCTTGTGGCCATAAACCGGGTAGTCCGCTCGCTCATTCTGATACACGCCATAATCCTTATATTCAAGGCCCCGCTCCTGAAGGTGAAGGCGGATGTCTTCCTTTAAGGGCAGCCCTGCGTGGTCACAAGCCAGTGCAATCATTTGCTTTCTCCCATCCGTTTTGTTGACCCAAGTATAGCTTATTTTGGTCTCATTTTAAAGGCAGCCTCCAAGATATGAAGCTGCCTTTTAATACTCAGTGGATTATTGGCTTAATTTACCGCTTTTTGAAACCCTTCCATAAACTCCGGGCAATACCAGGTACCGCAGGCGGAGAAGCTGTCGCCCTTGACGTTCATCTGCAGCACCAGGCCGTTGCCGTAATCAATCAGCAGGGCTTTTTCGCCTGAGATGGTTTCATTGCCCTGGAATTCGGCGGACTGATACAAGGTATCCATCAGTAAATCCACAGTCTCCTGGTCAGTGATGGTGCCGAGGCCTGTGATTTGCAGGGCCACTGCGCCCCGGGGCAAGGTGTCCCTTAAGGTTTCGCTGCCAAGAAGGGCATTGCCGGCAAAGGAGACGCGCTGGAAAAGCCTGGTCTGCCCGTCTACCTGTGCGGCCAGGGCGGCGCGGCCCATGCCGGAGAAGGAATACACCGTGGCGCCCTGGGGCGCGATGTTGGACAGGATGTCCTGGCTGTTGTCAAGGGCCGGCTCCGCCGCGAAAACGGCAACACGCCCCATATTGGCGTCCACCAGGGCGCTTGCGTCCGTTGGGTTGGTCAGCATCCTGTAATAGCGGCCATCCATGCGCAGCAGTGGAAAATTGCTATGCCCGCTGCCCTCCCAGATGCCCTGGGACGGCGCTGTGGTGCGGGAGAGCTGCAGGCTGCCGCGGGGCAGGTTGGCCTTTTCTGTGAGGTTGTCTGCCTCGTTGCCCGCGGTCAAGGTGCCGATGACAGGAATCCTGTCCTCTTGAAGCCTGGGCAAAATCAGGGCAGCGCTGCCCAACAATAAAACCAGGCTCATGGCCAGGGCCAAAGCCCGCCGCGTGGGCAACTGCCTGACAGCCTTGTCCTGCCCGGCCGCGCGCATTTTGGCGCGGTGAAACAGGGCAGGGCCCGCGACCAGGCCGCCCAGGGCCTCGTCTGTAATTTGTCTGAATTGTTCGGGTTTCATTGTCCCTCATCCCCTCCATCAAGGAATACTCGTAGTTTTTGCCGTCCCCTGGACAGGCGGCTGGAGACCGTTCCCTCCGGCACTGATAGCAGCGCCGCGGTCTCCTGTGTGGATAGGCCCTGGTAGTAAAACAGGAGGAAGACTTCCTTCTCCGGCGCTGGCAGGGCGTTGACCGCCTGCAGCAGGGCTTCTTTTTCAAGCCTTTGGTCCATCTTGTCATCATCCGGTATCAGGTCCAGCTTCTTGCTGCCCAGGAGCACCCGTTTGTGCCAGGAGGAGCGCCACAGGTCGCGGCAGCGGTTTAAGGCCACCTTCAACAGCCAGGATTTTTCGCTACCCGGGATGAGCACCGGGCGGTTGTCCATGAGCCTGACAAAGACATCCTGGGTTACATCCTCCGCCTGCTCGCGGTTGTTGAGGTAGTAGTAAGAGACGCGCAGGACATCATTGCCGTATTGTTGGTACAGCTGCTCAATCTGCTCATCGGTCACGGGGCCTTGCGCTTGATTTTCCTGGCTGTCAATCATGTAACGAGTGTCCTTTTCCATTTCATGCAGGCATGCACAAAATTCCGGGCTTTTTGGGGGGAGACTTGCTCTTGGACGCGATATTGTTGCCTTTGTGAACAAAACGCGCTGGCAGGAATCACCTGCCAGCATGGGGGGCAAGGGGAGGGCGCGGGCTTCCCCGCGCCCTGTGGCTTAGCTGTTGCCGTGCCGGTCAGAGCGGCGGCGGCGCTGCTCCGGGGTTTCCTGGGGCTGGCTTTGGCTGTTGCCGGTTGCCTGGCCGGGGGTCTGCCCCTGGGCAGGAGCCTGGCCCTTATTTTGCGGGTTTTGCGGGCGATAAGGCGCGGTGGCGGGGCTTGTGCCCTGATTGGGCGCCTGTCCCTGATTGGGCGGGGTCACCGGGCGATACTGTGTCGTGCCCTGGTTCACGCCCTGATTGGGTGCCTGTCCCTGGGTGGGCGGGGTCACCGGGCGGTACTGTGTTGTGCCCTGGCTCACGCCCTGATTGGGTGCCTGTCCCTGATTGGGCGGGGTCACCGGGCGGAACTGCTGGGTGCCCTGGCTCACGCCCTGATTGGGTGCCTGTCCCTGGGTGGGCGGGGTCACCGGGCGGTACTG
>CAYOOZ010000181.1:0-3602 GCA_964405705.1 uncultured Christensenella sp. | reverse complement strand
TGCTGCCCAGGACAACTCCAAGCAGATTGCCGACATCGAAAACTTCATGCAAATGGGCGTGGACCTGATCATCACCTCCCCCAATGAAGCTGCCCCCTTAACCGACGTCATCCGCCGCGCCTATGAGCAGGGCATCCCCGTGATTCTTTTGGACCGCAACATCCTGGAAGAGTCCTACACTCAGTTTATTGGCGCTGACAACGTGTTTATCGGCAAGGTCTGCGGCGAGTACGTGGCCGATGTCCTGCTGCCCGATGGCGGCAAAGTGGCTGAGATCAAGGGCCTGGAAGGCACATCCGGCGGCGTGGACCGTGACAACGGCTTCCGCCAGGGCATCGCCAAGAACCCCAAGGTGGAGATCGTGGTCGCCAACAACGCGGACTGGCTGAGGGAAAAGGCCATCACCGTGGCGGAAGAAATGCTGCAAATGCACGATGACATCGACCTGTTCTTCTGCCTGAATGACCCCATGGCGGAAGGCGCCTACATCGCGGCCAAGAACGCAGGGCGCGAGAAGGACATCCTGTTTGTGGGCGTTGACGGCCTGCCCACCCCGGATGGCGGCATCCGCAGCGTCATGGAAGGCCGCCTGAGCCTGAGCATGATTTATCCCACAGGCGGCAAGGAAGCCATTGAGAACGCCTACAAGCTGCTGGTGTTGGGCGAGGAGCTTGAAAAGCACGTCACCCTGGGCACCGAGGTCATCACCCCTGAGAACGCCGAGGAAATGCTGAAAAAGTACGGCGGCTGATCCATCCTGACACGACAATGCGCCTGTCCAAACCGGGCAGGCGCTCTTTTAATCAGTTCTATCAGCCCTTGTTTTCAGGCTTCATCAGGAAGGTGAGGGCGATGAGCAAAGCAGTCAGGCCAATGCAGATGAAAAAGGTGATGATGGGATCACCAGGCAGGGTGCCAATCAGGGAGGGGAAAATCAGCATCCCGGACATGGAAAAGACCATCATCAGGCCAACCGCGGCGCCGGAACGCTCAGGATAGAGCCTTGTGGCCAGGCCGACCAAGGTGGGCCAGGTGGGTCCGCAGCCAAAGCCATATAAAACAACCGCCAGCATCAAAAGCCAGAGCGACTTGGAGATCACCAGAAGCACTAGGCCCAAAAGCGCCACGGCCGTGAAAGCGCGGACGCTGAGCACCTCCCGCCCGGAGAGGGCCGCGCCTACCAGGCGGCCCAGGATAATCAGCCCCCAAAACAGGGAAATCATCAAGGAGGACAGGGCCTCACTCTCGCCTTTTTGAAGGAAAAGTTGCTTGATGTACACCGGCGCAACCGTTTCAAAGCCCATGTACAAAAGCATGCCCAAGGCCAGGTAGGTAAACTGACGGCTCTTGAGTAGTTCAAACAGGTTGAGGGAGGTATGCGGGCTGACAGGAGGCTTTTCCAGCTTTCTCTGGCTGGACTTTAAATACAGGAACAAAAGAAGGCTGACGATGCCCAATACCAGGAAGAGGCTCTGATAACCAAGGTTCATCAACAGCCAGCCCACCACCAGGGCCGGGCCCAAAATCGAGCCCACGCCAAAGCCCGCGTGGGCGATGTTCATCCACCTGCTGCCCTCCTGCCCATTCTCATCCCCTAAGACGGCGCTGGAGAGCGCTTCCGCCGGCGCAAAACCAAAGCCAAACAGAAAGACACCCAGGAACACCAGATAGCGCCCTATGGGCAGGTACAGGAGCACAAAGCCCGCTACCATCATCAATAGAGCCATCGCGATAACCTGCCGCTTGCCCACCCTGTCCGCCCAGGAGGAGGACAAAAGCAGGCTTAAGAGGGAGCCAGCGGCAAAGATGGAGATAAAGATGCCCGCTTCCTCCGCCTGAAGGCCAATGCCCAGGGCCACCTTGTCCGCCAAGGTATGCAGGACATTGTAGACAAGCCCCAAAAAAGACATCAAAAGGCAAAAGAAGAGGTTTTGTTTTGTCTGAACACGCGTGCTGACCATCAAAGCCACCACCAGCGGGCCAAGCCGCCGCTTTCTATTGAACTTGGCCTCATTGTATCAGAAATACAGCATATTTAGTCAATTCACGGAAAGAATGTTGCAAACTCAAAGAAAAACGCTTTATTTGCTTTTTCCATAGCTGATGAGCCGCATAGCGGTCTGCGGATCCTGGTGGGAGAAGAACAGGCTCTCCCCCGTGTCCAGGGCGCGAAGATCGTTTAGGTCCTTTTCATCAAGGGCAAAATCAAACACCTCCATGTTCTCACGCATCCGCTCGACTTTAACAGTCTTTGGAATCACACTGACTCCTTCCTGCAGTAAAAACCGCAGTGCCACCTGGGCTGCTGTCTTGCCATGTTTTTGTGCGATTGACAGCAAAACCGGGTTGTTGAACATGTCGTTTTTGCCCTCCGCAAACGGCGCCCAGGCCTGGTGCGCAACGCCATACTGGCTCATGTACGCATGCGCGGCCTTTTGCTGGTGGAAGACATGGGTTTCTACCTGGTTGACAGCAGGAGGAATGCGGACAAATTCACACAGGTCAATGAGCCGGTCCGGGTAAAAATTGGAGACGCCGATGGCGCGCAGCTTGCCTGCATCATATGCTTCCTCCATCGCGCGATAGCTGCCATAATAATCAGAAAAGGGCTGGTGAATGAGCATCAGGTCGATGTAGCTGGTGTTCAACTTGCGCAAGGACTCCTCAATGGAGGCCTTGGCCTTGTCATAGCCAGCCCGGCTGATCCATATCTTGCTGGTGATAAATAAGTCCTCCCGGGGGAGGCCGCACGCTGCGATGGCTTGGCCCACGCCCTCTTCGTTTCCGTAAGCCTGGGCTGTGTCGATGAGCCGGTAGCCTTGAGAAATGACATCCAGCACACAGCGCTTTGTTTCCTCATTTGAAATCTGAAAAACACCATAGCCCAGCATGGGCATTAAAACTCCGTTATTGAGCGTGGTTTGCATCATGGTTGTTACCCCCCTTTTATTTATGTGCTATAGTCATAGCATAGCATCCGGTAGCAACTACCGGTCAAGGGGGCGTCATGAAGAAGGATGGTCTTTACTCCATGAAGGAGGCGGGCTTGGCCATTGGCCTAACGTATGAGGGGTTAAAGTTTTACTGCAAGGAGGGCCTGGTGCCGCGTTTGAAGCGAGATGAAAGGGACCACAGAAGGTTTGATGAGCGGGACCTGTCCTGGCTTTCTGGGCTGATGAGCCTGCGGGATTGCGGGTTTAGCATCAAGGATATGAAGGACTACATGAGGCTTTGCCAAATGGGCCCTGACACCATCAAGATGCGCCAGCAGATGTTGGAAGAAAAGCGGGAACAGCTACAACAGCGTGTAAGTAAAATCAACGAAGCCATAAGCTATATTGACCAAAAACAGGCCTTTTATGAAGGGGTTTTAAGGGGCGACATCCCTTATGTAAGCAACCTTACAGACGAAGCGGATACAGGCTAATTCCTTTGACAGAGGATTGCTGTAAGAAATGAAAAGGTACTTACAAATACTTGACAAGCAAGGTTTATTGATTATACTGTATATATGATTTATGAACAGTGAGGCGGAATGATGAGAATTGTCTTGTCTAATTAGGGCCTGCTGAAAAAAGTGATTCGCGCTATGGTCGTTCCTT
>CAYOOZ010000180.1:2671-3689 GCA_964405705.1 uncultured Christensenella sp. | reverse complement strand
CTTACCCTCGGAATCGCGCAGCAGCACGACGCTGCGGACATCAAACAATGTATCCTGGGTCTCATTCGTGATGGTGGTCACCAGCCGCCCGATTGGCTCTTCTGTCAGGCTCATGCCCAAGGCCGTGACCTGTTCATAGCTGGCTTCAGCTTTCAGTTCAATGGAGTTCCCGGGCTCATCAGCGGCAACCACGAAGCCAGAGACTGTCAATTTCCAGGAAGCAACCTGCTCTACCTGCTCCGGTGTTAAGTTGAGGTAATTGCCTTCCAAGACCGCGAGGCCATCAGGGGCGACATAGCTGGGGAAGGATCCATACATCTTCACTGTGGTGATGCTGGCGCCATTCTTATCCAGCAGCTCAAGTTCCCCGGTGCTGAGCATGGCTTTCTTCCCAGATTTGTTGACCAACACGGCCGTATACTGGGGTGTAACGCCCAGGAACCCTTCATGTACAAAGAAGTTATCTTCCTTTAATTCAAACTCAGCCGGATCGCCGCTTGGCAACAAGCCCAGAGAGCTTGGATCAAAGGTAATTGCGAATGCCGGAATCGAGGTTGCCATCAGTACCAAGGCCAAAAGGGCCGTCAACACGCGCTTTTTCATGGTAGAGTGCTCCTTTTCGTAGGTTTAATACCGCTTATCATCGGCTACACGCTGATTATACCCAGCCGGCAAGCAGCGCAAAATGCAGAATTCGGTCGTATCCCAGAATCTGTATCCATGCCCGTTCCAATTTCACATGGGACTAGACCGGCGGAAAAGAAAATGCCGCTAAAAACTACTTGGAAGCATCACATTTGCCTAAAAGAAAAATAACAAAGCAAGAAATGTCAAAGACACAGCTGGCACATCACCCCGTTCGCCCGCAAAAATGTCGCAGACTTTTTACGGAGAGGAGGAGCAAGGAAGCGGTACGAAAAACCGGGGTTCCCTGAAAGGGTCCCCCGGTCTAATGGAGCTGGCTTTGATAATTAATCATAAATTGCAATCTGAAATCATAATTAAACTGGCCCATCAC
>CAYOOZ010000180.1:0-2571 GCA_964405705.1 uncultured Christensenella sp. | reverse complement strand
CCCGTTCGCCCGCAAAAATGTCGCAGACTTTTTGCGGAGAGGAGGAGCAAGGAAGAGGTACGAAAAACTGGGGTTCCCTGAAAGGGTCCCCCGGTTTTGAGTGGAGTGAACTTTATTCCGACGTGCTGTGAGAGAGGGCTTTTAAATGAAATGAAAAAGCCGCTAAAAACTACTTGGAAGCATCATTTGTGCCTAAAAGCATAATAACAGAGCAAGAAATATCAAAGACACACCTGGCACATCACCCCGTTCGCCCGCAAAAATGTCGCAGACTTTTTGCGGAGAGGAGGAGCAAGGAAGCGGTACGAAAAACCGGGGTTCCCTGAAAGGGTTCCCCGGTTTTGAGTGGAGCGAACTTTGCTCCGACGACTGGCTCACCAAGGTTGTTTAAAACCGAACTGGGAGGGCTGTCATCCGGCTGCAGGTTCTCCATGGCGTCGCTGACCTCGATGAAGGAGACTTGCTTGCCGTCTTTCAGGTTATAGAAGATGACGACCTTGTCATCGTACAGATAAATGGAATTGATGAAAGTGTCGATGATGCGTTTACGGAATTCCGGGTCCAGCGGGTCGCCCTTACAGATAAATCTCATCCAGGCCTCCACTTGCTCCACAGTGTAGCGGATGCCATTGGCGATTTTCATCTTCTTGAGGTCAACTGTCAGCTCGGCTTTCTGCGTCTCCAGGCCCTCCATCCGCTCGATGATGCGCGGCTGGGCGCTCTTGGGCAGGGCGATGAGGCTGTCAACCAGCTTATTGAGGTCGGTCTCGAGCTGGTCCAGCTGGCGCTCCAGCGCCTCCACCTCGGCGTTATTGAACAGGCGGTCGTACTCATCCACCACGGCCTGGGCGATGATGCCAATGCGGTCCGGGGAGAGAACATACTCCTGCGTCTGCTCAACGACATACCACTCGATAAAGCCCTGCTTCTCGTTTTTCTTCTGGCAGGTCTTATGCCTCTTCCGGGTGGCGCAGGTGTAGTAGGAGTAGCGGGTGCCGTTCATGCCATAGCCTGACTCCCCGATCATCCTGGCGCCGCACGCGCCACAGAAGATTTTGCCCTGCAGCTGGTACTCCACCTTCGCCTTGGCAGCTGCCGGCGCGCGGGAGACCTCCTTGAGGCGCTCCTGGACTTTGTAAAAGGTTTTATCGTCAACGAGGCGGTCAGCGCAGCCCTCAATCACCTGGCCGCCCCAGGTGTACTGGCCGATATAGGTGGTGCTGGAAAGCGCGCTCTGGAAACTGGAATAGCCCAGACGCTTGCCATTGGGGCTTTTCACGCCGCGGCGGTTCAGTTCATCAATGATGTCTCTTTTGCGGACGCCGGCGGCATACTGCTCAAAAATATACTTGATGGTCGGCGCGGTTCGCTCGTCCGGAACCAGTCGGCCGTCGACCGGCTTGTACCCGTATGGGATGCTGCCGCCGCACCACTTGCCCTTAGACATGGTCTCCCGCTGCCCGCGCTTCACATTTTGGGACAGGTTGGCGGAATAGAACTCCGCCATGCTCTCCAGGAGGCCTTCCAGGATGATTCCCTCTGGGCTGTCGGTAATGCGCTCCATCACAGACAGGACAATGACGCCGAATTTCTTGAGCTTGGCTTTGTAAATCGCACTATCATAGCGGTTACGTGCGAAACGATCCAGCTTCCAAACAATGATGTACTGAAACTTCCGTTTCTCCGCGTCCTTGATCATGCGCTGGAATTCCGGCCGGTCATCTGAGCGCCCCGTCCGGGCTCGATCAATATATTCCTCAATGACGGTGTATCCCTCACGCTCGGCAAAAGCGTAGCAATCCTTCAATTGGCCTTCAATGGACTGCTCGTTCTGTGCCTGGGATGAATATCGGGCATAGATGACGGCGTTCATGGCGCTGTCGTTATTCTGGTCTGAACGTTTCTTCTTCATCTTCTTCCCCCTGGGCTACCTGGAATACAGGCGCTGTGATACTCGTCTTTAAAAGGGATATTGCTTCGTTTTCATCCGAAACAATCAGTTTATGCTTTGTGCGCAACTTCTCTATTTGACCTAAATATGGCAAAGGCTGTTTCAAAGGCTTAGCTAATGGCTGATTCTGCAAAATAAAAGTCCCCCCGATTTTGGCATTCTCCGTTACCGGAGTCTAGGCCTGGGGGGCACTGTCACAATTAGTATACCCACCAGGACGCAAAAATGCAACATTTCGTGTAAATTATTCCTCATCCCATCTGCCACGATTTCACTTCATTTATCAACATTTAACGGAATTATTCATCCATTTTACATATAAACAACGCGGTAAGATGACAGAATGGTGGGTTTTCATTACTTAAGCGGAGTAAAGGTCACGCTGCCCCCGCTGATCAAAACCTCGTCCCCGTCTTTGAGAACAGTTCGGCCCATTGAATTACTTGGCGTCAACACTTCATTTACCCGAAGGCTGCCATTTCGGTAGGTTGAAAAATTGACAGTGGTTGCTGAAGTTGAGGCACTGTATTCTCCAGCGGGGATGTGCTGGCCGACGATGTATTCTCCGGCTCGTCAACACTTTTTCGGACAGTTTGTTAAGCAGAGATTTTCAGGGTCGA
>CAYOOZ010000179.1:0-3731 GCA_964405705.1 uncultured Christensenella sp. | reverse complement strand
CTTGACCAGTTGCATGGCGCCGGTGCGGCTGCGCGCGCCGGAGCGGCAATACAGGTAGATCAGCGCGTCCTTATCCGGCAAATGCTCCTTGGCCAGATTGACCAGGTCGCCCAGGGGCAGGTTGATGGCGTCCTTGATGTGGCCAGCCTTGAACTCAAAGGGCTCGCGCACGTCCACGATGATGATCTTGGTGCCTTTGTCCATTTCATCCTTGGCGTCGCGGGGGTGGATGGCGCGGTATTCCGCGATTTTCAACTGGGGTTTGCCGGTTAACTTGGCGCGCTCAAAATCTGCAAAGCTCAAATGACAATATCCTCCCGGGTTTTTAATCAGATAATCCTGATGATAATCCTCCGCCAAGAAAAACTTGGTGAGCGGGGCGATTTCAACATGAAAGGCGCTGTGCTTGGCCTTTTCCTTTTCAGCCAGGGAGGCGATCAACGCCCCGTCCGTCTCATTGGTGTAATAAATTCCAGTCTGGTACTGGGTGCCTACGTCATTGCCCTGGCGGTTTTGCACCGTGGGGTCGATGGCGGAGAAATACAGCTCCACAAGCTCTTGAAGGCTGACCAGGCTGGGATTATAGGTGACCTCCACCGTTTCCCGATGGCCGGTCTGGCCTTGCACCACGGTCTTATAATCCGGGTTGTCCAGGGTGCCATTGGCATAGCCGGAGCGGGCTTCCTTCACACCGGGCACCAACTCCATCATGTGCTCAACGCCCCAAAAGCAGCCGCCGGCAAAATAGACCACCTTTTCCTCCTCGGCTGCGGCGGGGGCGCTCCTTTGCTGGATAGCAAAATAGGAGACAGCAAGTACGGCAACAAGGGCCAGGGCGACAAGTAAAACTGGGGATAAGCGCATGGGCACCTCCTTTTGATTCCTGTCCACATTTTACCCCGGGGCTTCCTCTTTAAGCAAGGCTATGCAAGCAAGTTCAAGGTCGGCTATAATCAGGGGAGGAGGGTTTATGAACCATTTGCTCGCACTCACCGCGCTTGTCACGGCCGCCTTGGACCTGGGGTTTAAGCTGATGCACAAGGTCCAGGACCAGGTGCTCATCCCGAGCTTTCTGGCCTTTACAAAAACCCAAAACACCGGGGTGGCCTTTGGGCTTTTTGCAGCGCAGCCTTTTGTAACGCTGATTTGCACAGCGCTGATCATCCTGCTTTTGGGCGTTTTTCTGCGCGTTTTGCACTTCACCCGGCTTGAGGAGGTCTGCCTGGGGCTGATGTTGGGCGGGGCGCTGGGCAACCTGGTGGACCGGGTCCTCCATGGCGCGATCAGCGATTATTTGGAAATCCTGCTGTTTGCGTTTCCAGTTTTTAATCTGGCCGATATCGCGCTGGTCACAGGGGCCAGCCTGCTGTTGGTTTACTGGCTTTTTTCAAAAAAAGGGAGCCTTTTATGAAGCAAATCATCAAAACCGCCAATGGCGAACGGCTGGATACGCTGCTGGCAGATGAAAGCCTCTCCCGCTCCCAGGCTGCCCGGCTAATCAAGGAAGGCCAGGCACAGGTGAACGGGATTGTGGTGATCAAGCCTTCTTTTATCGCCAATTTTGGGGATGAAGTGGTGTTATCCCTGGCAGAATCGGCCGAATCTCCCCTTGAAGCGGAGGACATCCCCATTTCTGTGGTGTATGAGGACGAGGCCCTGGCCGTCATTTCAAAGCCTGCTGGCCTGGTGGTCCATCCAGGCGCTGGGCAGGACAAAGGGACGCTGGTGAACGCCCTGCTCTACCACTTGGACGGATTATCCGGCATTGGCGGGGAAAAGCGCCCTGGCATCGTCCACCGCCTGGACAAGGATACCTCCGGCCTTTTGATGGTGGCCAAGAACGACCAGGCGCACCTGGCCCTCTCCCGCGCGCTGGCTGAGCGCAAAATAGAAAAGCATTACCTGGCCGTCGTCGCGGGCCGATTGAAGAATGACCAGGGCCGCTATGATGGCCCCATCGGCCGCAGCCAAAAGGACAGGAAGAAAATGGCTGTGGCGCAAGGCGGGCGGGAGGCCCTGACCCTGTGGCGATTGGTTGAGCAGCGGGAGAAAAGCGCCCTGGTCATGATCCGCCTCATCACCGGGCGCACCCATCAAATCCGCGTGCATTTTTCAAATGACCACCACCCTGTTTTGGGGGATGCGCTCTACGGCAACAAGGCCATGCCGTCAGCACCCCGGCTGATGCTGCACGCCTGGTCCCTGGCCTTTGATCACCCAAAGACTGGGGAGAGAATGGCCTTCACCGCGCCGCCAGAAACGGTTTTCATGGTGCCTGACACAGAAGAGCTAAAAAACTTATCCTAACTAAAAAAAAGCCCCAAGGGGCTTTTTTGGGAGGTTATCATCACCCCAGCAGCATCCGGTCGTTGATGATTTCTTCGCCTGAGCGGCTGGAGAATAGATGAACCAGGTGGTCCACCGTGAGCTGCTTTTTTTCCTCGCCGCGCACATCCAGGATGATGCGCCCCTGGCTCATCATGATGAGGCGGTTGCCCACCTGAATGGCATCCTTCATGTTGTGGGTGACCATCATGCAAGTTAAGTCCATATCGGCAATAAAATGCTCAGACAACTCCAGCACCTTGCGCGCGGTCTTGGGGTCCAGCGCCGCGGTATGCTCATCCAACAGGAGCAATTTTGGCGTGTTGAGGATGGCCATTAAGAGGGTGAGCGCCTGGCGCTGTCCGCCAGAGAGCAATCGCACCTTGACGGACATTCGCTCCTCCAGCCCCAGACCCAGGGAGGACAAGCGCTCATGAAACTCCACCTTTTCCTTGGCGGTGACGTTCCATAAAAGGCCGCGCTTTTGCCCGCGGCGCTTGGCCAGCGCCAGATTTTCCTGGATTTCCATGTCAGTTGCCGTGCCCATCAAGGGATCCTGAAAGACGCGGCCCAGGTGTTTGGCCCTTTTGTGCTCCGCCAGGCGGTCGAGCTTCTGGCCGTCCAGGACAATGCTGCCTCGCTCCTGGCGGTAGACACCGGCTACGCAGTTGAGCAAGGTGGACTTGCCAGCGCCGTTGCCGCCAATCACGGTAACAAAATCCCCGGGCAGCAGGTGGAGACTGACATCGTCCAGGGCTGTTTTCTCATTGATGGTGCCAGGGTTAAACACCTTGGTCAAATTGGTGATTTTAAGCATGGCTCTTCCTCCCCTTCATGGACACCTTGAGCACATCCCGCAAATCCTTAAACCGCGGGAGGGAGAGGGCAAAGGCCACGGTGATGGCGGTGAAGAGCTTTAAGTCGTCCGCCGCCATGCCCATGCGCAGCACCAGGGCAATGATGATGCGGTAGGTGATGGCGCCAAAGAGCATGGACAGCAGCCTTGAAAAGAAGCTGCGCTTGCCAAAGAGCACCTCGCCGATGATGAGGGAGGCCAGGCCGATGACGATGGATCCCGTGCCCATCTGCACGTCCGCGTAGTTCTGTGACTGGGCGATGAGCCCGCCGGACAGGGCGACCAGGCCATTGGCCAGCATCAATCCCGCGATTACCGTGGTGTCCGTGTTGATGCCCTGGGCGCGCACCATGTGCGGATTGTTGCCGGTGGCCCGAATAGCGCTGCCAATCTCCGTGCCAAAAAACCAATACAGGAAGACCACCAGCAATAAGGCCATCACCCCGCCCAAAATCATCACAGCCAAGGTCTTGGAGACGCCAAAAAGACCCGACACAAAGGTGTAGGCCGTGGTCATGCGCAGCATGGAGATATTGGACATGCCCATCAC
>CAYOOZ010000178.1:0-3802 GCA_964405705.1 uncultured Christensenella sp. | reverse complement strand
CCTGTATTGCCGCTCCGGCGCGCGCAGCCGCACCGGCGCCATGCAACTGGTCAAGGAGGGCTATACCAACCTCTATGACCTGGGTGGCATCATCAACTGGCCGTTTGAGGTCGTACAGTAAAGGTTTAGACAAAAATCGTTCTAAGAGCTTCCAAAGGGGGATCATCCCTCTTTGGAAGTGCTTATTTTATTGTTCCTTGCCCATGATCATTTCATGGATCGCCCGGGCCGCGTCCTTGCCAGCGCCCATGGCCAGAATGACCGTGGCGGAACCGGTCACCGCGTCCCCGCCGGCAAAAACCTTCTCCCGGCTGGTCTGCCCGCTTGCGCCCTGTGTCTTAATGCCGCCCCATTGATCAGTTTCAAGGCCGGGTGTGCTGATGCGGATCAAGGGGTTGGAAGAGGTGCCAATGGCGATGATAACCACGTCCGCTTCCAGGACATAGTTGCTTCCCGCCTCCTCAATGGGCCGCCTGCGGCCGGAGGCATCCATCTCGCCCAGGGTCATGCGGATGCATTCCAGGCCGCGGACCCAGTTGTTCTCATCGCCCAAAACCTGAATGGGGTTGGTCAGCATGCGGAAGGTGATGCCCTCCTCCTGCGCGTGGTGCACTTCCTCCTGCCGCGCGGGCAGTTCTTTCATTCC
Source organism: uncultured Christensenella sp. (assembly GCA_964405705.1). Classification (GTDB taxonomy): domain Bacteria; phylum Bacillota; class Clostridia; order Christensenellales; family Aristaeellaceae; genus UBA6115. The sequence goes on along the minus strand of CAYOOZ010000178.1, from coordinate 3,156 downwards.
TCGCCGGTAGATGATGGAAACCTCCTTTGCGCCCAAGCGCTTGGCGCAACGCGCGGCGTCCATGGCCACATTGCCCCCGCCCACCACGGCCACGTTTTTGCCGTGCATAATGGGTGTGTAGGATTCCTTCTCATAGGCCTTCATCAGGTTGATACGGGTTAAATATTCATTGGCGGAGTACACGCCCTTGAGCGTCTCACCTGGGATGCCCATAAAGCGCGGGAGGCCCGCGCCAGAGGCAATGAAGACAGCCTCAAAGCCCATCTCCAGCAGTTCATCAATGGTCAGCGTCTTGCCAATGACGGTGTTCATCAAAAGTTCAACGCCCAGGTTTTTTAGCGCTTCCACCTCGGCCAACACAATGCGCTTGGGCAGGCGGAATTCAGGGATGCCATAGCTCAAAACGCCGCCGGGGAGGTGCAGGGCCTCAAACACCGTGACCGCATAGCCCAGGCGTGCCAGTTCACCCGCCGCGGTCAAGCCGCCGGGGCCCGCGCCCACCACGGCCACCTTGTGTCCGTTCTTTACTGGTTTCTCTGGCACCGCGCAGGCGTTCTCCCGATGCCAGTCCGCGGCAAAGCGCTCCAGCCGGCCGATGCCCACGCTCTCACCCTTCAAGGCGCGCACGCATTTTTGCTCGCACTGGGTCTCCTGGGGGCAGACGCGGCCGCAAACCGCGGGCAGGGCGCTGTCCTGGTTTATGATCAGGAAGGCCTCTTCAAACGTGCCGTTTGCAATTTTTTGGATGAAAGCCGGGATGTCAATGCGCACCGGGCAGCCATCCACGCAGGGCTTGTGGCGGCAGTTGAGGCAGCGCTGCGCCTCCTCCATCGCCATCTTTTCATCATAGCCCAAGGCCACCTCAGAAAAATTTGCCGCGCGCTCCTTGGCGTCCTGAATGGGCATTAAAACCTTGGCGTTGGATAAATTGCGGGCCATTATCGCACCTCCTGCTCAAACAGCCGGCAGTTCTCTTCCCGTTCCCTTTTCTCAAAGTCCTCATACATGCGGTTGCGGCCAATCACCTCGTCAAAATCCACCTGGTGGCCGTCAAAATCAGGCCCGTCCACGCAGGCAAACTTGATCTGCCCGCCCACGGTCAGCCGGCAGCCGCCGCACATCCCCGTGCCGTCCACCATGATGGGGTTCATGGAGACCAGGGTCTTTTGCCCGTATTGCTCTGTGAGCTTGCTCACAAACTTCATCATGACCAGAGGGCCAATGGCAATCACCTCATCATAGCGGTGACCTGCGTCCAATAGACCTTTTAAGGCGTCTGTGACCAGGCCGTGGGTGCCATAGCTGCCGTCATCCGTCATCACCTTTAAGATATTGGAGACCTTGGAAAACTCCTTTTCCAAAAACACATAGTCCTTGTTGCGAAAGCCGATGATGGCATGCACCTCGCTGCCCTGCAAATGCAGCCTGTGGGCCACAGGGTAGGCAATGGCGCAGCCCACACCCCCGCCCACCACGCAGACCTTTTTGAGCCCCTCGGTCTTGGTGGGCATCCCCAGGGGGCCTACAAAATCATGCAGGCTCTCACCGGAGAGCAGGCTGTCCAATTCCATGGTGCCAGCGCCCACCACCTGGTAGACCACGCTCACCGTGCCCGTTTCCCGGTTGACGTCATGGATGGTCAAGGGGATGCGCTCGGAATCAGCCTTGGCGCGCAGGATGATAAATTGCCCGGGCTTGGCCTTTTTTGCTACCAGCGGGGATAGGATCTCCATCCTCGCGGCCTTGCCAAACAGCCGGGTTTTGGCGACGATTTGATACATGGTGTGACCTCCGTTTTGTCAGGGGTTTTGTTTCAACCGCTTTGCGCGTTCCTTGTAATCGGGCATGACAGCAAATATGGTTTGGTAAAAAGCAGGGGAATGGTTCATGTGCAGGAGGTGAGCCACCTCGTGCAAGGCGACATATTCAACGCAGGGTGTGGGATAAGCCATGAGCCTGAAGGAAAAATTGAGATTGCCCTTCACGCTGCAGGAGCCAAAGCGCGTGCGCGCGCCATTGACGCTGATTTTCTGCGGGTGAACCTTGAGGATGGCCGCAAAGCGCGCCACCAGGCCAGGCAGGGTTTGGGCCGCCTGCTCCCTTAGCGCCTTCTCCTGCGCCTTGGTGTATTCCGGGATGCGCTCCTTCTTGGCCTGGTAGTGCTTTTTCACCCAGTCCGCGCGGCTGTCAACAAAGCGGTCAATTTCCTTCTGGCTGACAAAAAAGGGCGCCCGCACGAGCACTTCCTGCCCGGGGCGCACCACAATGGCCAGTGTCTTTCGCTGGCTTCTGACCAAACGGTAGGGGATGCCCACAGGGGATCCATCCTGGCTCATCTCAATCCTTTTTTGTAAACAGGTTTTTTAGACCCGCCATCGCTTTAAAGGGCAGGGTGCCCGATTTTCTAAGCAGCATTTCAGCGCTCAAGGCTTCCCGGCGGTAGCTTAAGTTGTCCGGGTCCATCCGCACAGCCGCGCGCCAGGCCTGGTGCGCGCTTAAGTATTGTTTTAAGCCCAGGAGGGTCTTGGCCTGTAGGGCGTACCACTGCGCGTCCTTGTCCTCCGCCTTGCTCAATTGCAAAAGGGCCAGCTCGTATTGCTTTCGCTCAATGAGCTTCTCTGCCCAGGCCTTGGCCTGGGGCAGGGGCAGGCTGGCCGCGGTGGTCTGCCGGTTGGCCGCGATTTTCATGGCCTGTTCATAGGCCAAATTGATGCTCACCAGGCGGGCCTGGCCCAATTGCTGCTCATCCGGGTCCAAAAACTTGTCCGGGTGGCAGGTCTTGGCCAACTGATGGTAGGCCCCGCGGATGGTCTGCTCATCCGCGTCCGGGGACACGCCCAGGATCTCAAAGGCTGTTTGCATGAATCACGCTGCCGGTCTTGATGTTTTCCCGGCGGATGCTGCCGCCCAGAGCGTTGAGTTTGCTCTCCAGGTGCTCATAGCCCCTGGCGATGGTTTCCGGGTTATAGATTTCGGTGACCCCATTGGCCATCAGCCCTGCAATCACCAGGGCCGCGCCGCCGCGCAAATCCGGGGCAACCAGGGGCGCGCCATGCAGCTCCGGGACACCCTCGATGTAAGCGATTTTGCCGTTGATGGTTGCCTTGGCGCCCATTTTGCGCATTTCATCCAAATGTTTAAAGCGGGAGTCAAAGA
>CAYOOZ010000177.1:0-3835 GCA_964405705.1 uncultured Christensenella sp. | reverse complement strand
ACTATGAGCCATTCCTTTTAACTCATCTATGTTGCACTTGGGGTTTCAATCCGGGCCCGGAAGATTTACAGCCGGGCAGAGTTCTGATCGCTTGTCAATCTTGGGTGCATTGTGTATAATCATCCCGATGCATTGAACGGGAAACTGCTGAAACAACGCTTCAAGAGAGCCGCCAGATGGTGCAAGGCGGCAGCGGGAATCAGCCTTCCACCCGGGAGCGGGCCGCGAGGAGCGGCCGGGGCGCGCCCCCTACAGCGCGCACAAGTGGCCGGGCAACCGGCAAATTGGGTGGCACCGCGGAGAACTCCGTCCCTATGTGGAGCGGGGCTTTTCTTTTTATGAACATGGAGGAAGAATGAATGATTGACATCGCCTTGATCAGGGAGAACCCGGAAATCGTCCGGGAGAACATGCGCCGGAAATTTCAGGAGCACAAATTGCCCCTGGTGGACCAGGTGGCGCAATTGGACAAGCTCAATCGCGAAGCCATCTTGAGCGCGGACAACCTGCGCGCCTCCCGAAATACCCTGTCCAAGCAGATTGGCGGGCTGATGCAAAAGGGGCAAAAGGAAGAGGCCGAAAACATCAAACAGCAGGTCAAGGCCCTGCAGGATGACCTGGCCGCCCTTGAAGTCAAAGAAGATGAATACGCCTCGCAAATCAAGGACTTGATGATGCAGATCCCGCAGATCGTGGACCCCTCTGTGCCCATTGGCCGCAATGACCAGGAAAATGTGGAGATGCAGCGCTTTGGGGAGCCGGTTGTGCCCAAATACGAGGTTCCCTACCATGTGGACATTATGGAGCGTTTAAACGGCATTGACCTGGACAGCGCGAGGAAGACCAGCGGCACCGGGTTTTACTACCTCTTGGGCGATGTAGCGCGCCTGCATTCCGCCATCCTCACCTATGCGCGGGACTTTATGATCGACCGCGGGTTTACCTATGTGATCCCGCCCTTCATGATCCGCTCGGAGGTCGTCACTGGCGTCATGTCTTTTGCGGAGATGGAAAACATGATGTACAAGATCGAGGGCGAGGATCTTTACCTCATTGGTACCAGTGAGCACTCCATGATTGGCAAATACATTGACACCATTTTACCGGATGAGCAATTGCCCCAGGCCTTGACCAGCTATTCCCCCTGCTTCCGCAAGGAGGTAGGCGCGCACGGCATTGAGGAGCGCGGGGTGTACCGCATCCACCAGTTTGAAAAGCAGGAGATGGTGGTGGTGTGCAAGCCTGAGGACAGCATGGACTGGTACAACAAGCTTTGGCAAAACACGGTGGACTTCTTCCGCACCCTGGACATCCCCGTGCGCACCCTGGCCTGCTGCACCGGCGACCTGGCTGATTTAAAGGTCATCTCCTGTGATGTGGAAGCCTGGTCGCCCAGGCAGCAGAAATACTTTGAGGTGGGCAGCTGCTCCAACCTGGGCGACGCCCAGGCCAGGCGGCTTCAAATCAGGGCTAGGGACAAGGACGGCAAGCGCTTTTTGCCCCACACCCTCAATAACACCGTCGTGGCCCCGCCCCGCATGCTCATTGCCTTCCTTGAAAACAACTTACAGGAGGATGGCACGGTACTCATCCCCAAGGCGCTGCAGATGTACATGGGCGGGAAGGCCGTCATCGGATAAAAAACGATCTGTTCAGACCGCTCCGGGTTTTCCGGGGCGGTTTTTGTCTGCCCAGCGCTTCATTGAACGGCCCTTTGGCTTGTGGTAAACTAAGGCTGTAAAAAGGAGGTTTCCCTTGGCCGAATTTTTTGAAGGCTTTTTTTCAAGCCCGCAATTGTCGCGCTGGATGAACGCCATCCCGCGCCGCTTCAGCTGCCGGGCCTTTTTAGCGCCTGCTGGCTTATCCCAGTTGTCCGCCCTGCATTACGCTGCCCAGCGTTTATGCCTTGAGGGCATTCGCATCGCGATTGTCAAGCAAGGGGCCAATGACCTGGTCGTGCCCCTGCCCCTTTTCCCCCGTTTCACCGGGCTTTCCCAGTACGCCGTTATCCTGGCCAAGGAAGGCCTGGAATTGGCCGCCTTAAAGGCCGGGCTGTGCGGGGAGGCCTTTGCGCTGGAGATGGCTGGCATGGGCTTGCAGGGCTGCTTTATGACTGGCAACTACCGAAAGATGACCGCCCTTGAGCAGGTGAAGGAAAATGAGTTGGTCATGGCCGTCATGCCCTTTGGCCAGCCCAAGGACAAGGAAGGGGCCAGCCTGATGAAGCGCAAGATCTTGACGGCCTTCTCCAAGGATGACCCCACCCTTTGGCCTTACTGGGCCTACCGCGCGGCCGAGGCCGTCAGGAGCGCGCCCAGCGCCATGAACCGCCAGCCCTGGAAGATGAGCTTCACCGGCAATACTTTGAGCTTCACCGGCAATAAGTTAAACAGCATTGACACCGGCATCGCCCTCACCCACCTTTTGTGCGCGGTAGCCGGGGAGGACTGTACCTTTAGATTGGCTGGCGACCAGAAAACCTGCCTTATCAACATGAAGGATCCACATGAGCCTGTTTGACCTGATACAAAACGATACAAGGCCCCTGGCCGACCGGATGCGCCCTAGAAACCTCAGCGAGTTTTTGGGGCAGGAGCACCTGGTGGGCAAGGGGCGTCTGCTGCGCCGCGCCATTGAGGCGGACCAATTGACCAGTAGCATATTTTACGGCCCGCCCGGCTGCGGGAAGACCACCCTGGCCTATGTCATCTCACAGACCACCAAGGGCGCCTTTGAGCGCCTAAACGCCGTCACCAGCGGGGTGGCTGAGGTGCGCGAGGTCATCAAAGCCGCCAGGGACCGCAAGCAGATGTATAACCAGCACACCTACCTGCTCTTGGATGAGTGCCATCGCTGGAGCAAGGCGCAGTCCGACTCCATCCTCCCCGCCATTGAGGAGGGGGCCATCCGCTTCATCGGCTCCACCACTGAAAACCCCATGATTGCCATGACCCCAGCCATCGTCAGCCGATGCCGGGTGTTCCAGTTTTATCGCTTGGGCGATGAGGACGTCTTAAAGGCCCTGCACCAGGCCATCAAAGATGAGGAGCGCGGCCTTGGCAAGCTCCAGGTGACAGCGGAGAAGGAAGCCCTCACCCACTGGGTGCAGGTGGCCGGGGGCGACGTCCGCACGGCCCTCAACGCCCTGGAACTGGCGGCATTGAGCACACCAACGGATGAGAACGGCATTCACATCACCAGGCAGATTGCCGAGGACAGCATTCAAAAGCCCATGATCAGGGTGGATGAGACCTTGTATTACGACATGCTCTCCGCCTTTTGTAAGAGCCTGCGCGGCTCGGACCCGGACGCGGCCCTCTTGTGGTCATCCCGCTTGCTGTACGCGGGCTGTGACCCGCGCTTGATTGTGCGCCGGCTTATCGCCCACGCCAGTGAGGACGTGGGCATGGCGGATCCAGGCGCCATGCTGCAGGCGGTGGCCGCGGCCCAGGCGCTGGAGTTTGTCGGCCTGCCGGAGGCCAGGCTGCCCATCTCCCAGGCCATCATCTACATCTGCATGGCGCCCAAGTCCGATACCGTGGTCAGCGCCATGGGCGCGGCTGCGGTGGATGCCGAACGCGGCCAATTGGGCGAGGTGCCCATCCACCTGCGTAATACCCACTACCAAGGCGCCAGCCGCCTGGGCAATGGCACGGGCTACCTCTACCCGCATGATTTCCCCGGCCACTGGGTCAGGCAAAACTACAAAAGCATTAAATGATGCCGGGCGTTATGCCCGGTGTCTTATTATTAATCCAAAGGATGATGATATTAAAGGATTCTTAAAGGTTACCGGGCATGATTTGGGCGGCTGGGCTGATTTGAGAAGGTTGTT
>CAYOOZ010000176.1:0-3839 GCA_964405705.1 uncultured Christensenella sp. | reverse complement strand
GCACAAGGATCGGGGGGCAGGTCAACACCAGCTCCACCGGTTGATACAAAGACGCCTTTTGCACGATTTCTTGCTCCTTTTCCGTTTAGCCCTTGACGCTGCCTAAAACCAGGCCTGAGACAAAGTATTTTTGCAGGAAGGGGTAGACCATTAAAATGGGGATGGTCGCCACAACCACCTGAGCGGCCCTGATGGAGCGGTCGTTGATCTTGGACAGGCGCTCCATCTCCGTCACAGACAACTTTTGCAGGTTTAAGTTGATGACCACCGTCTGCAGATAGCTGGACAGCGGGTAGTTCTCCACCTTCATGTAAATCAGCCCGTCAAACCAGGAGTTCCAGTGCCCAACGATGGTAAACAGCGCGATGGTGGCAAGGGCCGGCAGGGAAACGGGCAGATAAATCTGCCAAAGGGTGCGCCAGTGGCTGGCGCCGTCCACATAAGCCGCGTCCTCCATCTCCTCTGGAATCTGACGGAAAAAGTTGAGCATCAAAATGATGTTGTATACATTGACCGCGCCAGGCAATATCAAGGCGAACAAGGTATTGCGCATCTTTAGCTGGTTGATGAGGATGTAGTTGGGGATCAGGCCGCCGTTGAACATCATGGTGATAAAGAAAAACCAGACATAGGTCTTGCGGAAGCTGAACTTATGCCCAGGCTTGGACAGGGGGTAAGCCAGTAAAACCACCAAAAACATATTGATCAGCCCGCCAAACAGCACCCTTTGCAGGGAGACGCCAAAGGCGCGCCAGAAGGGAGCCCGCTCAATCACATAGCGGTAGGCCTCAGTGGTGAAGTCCGCTGGGAAAAGGGTGACCCTGCCAGCCATGATGGCGGCATTGGAGCTAAAGGACAGGGCAATCATCTGCACAAAAGGGATTAAGCAGATGAGCGCGCCAAAGATTAAGAACAAAACGTTGAAAACGCGGAAAGCCTTCATTCCTCTGGTATCCAGTGTGTACATATCTGCCTCCTAAAAAATGGAATAACCGAAGAATCGATCCGCCACATAGTAGGAGGAGCCGATCAGCACAAAGGAAACACCGGATTTGAGCAGACCAACGGCAGTGGAGGGGCCATACTGCACCTGCTGGAGACCCAGGCGGTACACAAGGGTATCAATGATGTCACCGGTTTCAAAAACCGCAGGGGAATAGAGGTTAAATATCTGGTCAAAGCCGGCATTTAAAACATTGCCCAGGTTTAAGACCATCAGGAGAACCACTATCATGCGCATCCCAGGCAGGGTGATATGCAGCGTCTGCTTCCACCTCCCAGCGCCGTCAATCGCAGCCGCCTGATAAAGCTCCAGGTCAATGCTGGTGATGGAGGCCAGGTAAATGACCGTACCAAAGCCAAAGCTCTTCCAGGTGTCCGAGAGCACCATGGTGATGGGAAACCAGGACTTGTCCCCCAAAAAGAAGATGGGCTGCACCCCAAACCACCCTAAAAACTGGTTGAGGATGCCCGAGGAGGGGGAGAGGATGTCGATCATGATGCCGCCCAAGATAATCCAGGACAGGAAGTTGGGGAAGTAGACAATGGTCTGGACCGACCTTTTAAAGGTTCGGTTGCGGATCTCATTGAGCATCAGCGCAAAGATGATGGGCACCACCATCCCCATGATAATTTTTAAGCTGGAGATATAAAAGGTGTTCCAGACCACGCGCCAGATGTTGGGCATGCTCAGGATGAACTTGAAGTTGTCCAGGCCCACCCAGGTCTGATTACCAAAAAAACCCTTGGCTGGGTTAAATTTTTGAAAGGCGATGGTCAGCCCCCCATGGGCAGGTAGGCAAAAATTAGCAGCAGCACAACGCCGGGCACCATCATCAGGTGCAGGGGAATCTGCCGCTTCAGCTTTCGGGCTTTTCTCATATACGCTCCAAAGAAAAGAGCGGCCTGCAGGCCATAAAACCTGCAGGCCGCGGGTGAATTAGTTGCTCAGGCTTTCGTTGACTTCCTTGGTCACCTGCTCGCCTCCCATGTTGTTCCAGTCGGCCACCAGCTTGTCAAAGCCGGAGTCGATGTCCACCTCGCCCAACACCATCTGGGTAAAGGTGGTCACCAGCAGTTCTTCCATACTGGACCAGCGCTCCACCATGGTGGGGGTGGGCGGTCCAAAGTAGCCGTTCCAGATCACCTGGTCCGGGTAGGTATCATCCACAAAGGCAAAGGCCGCGTCCTGGCTGGCGCCAAACATCATGTCAATGGCGATCATGCCGTTTTGAATGGAGTTATAAAAGCCCTTGGAGGTGCCTTCCAATTGGTCGGTCGTGCCCTCAGCGACGGCCTTTTTGATCTCCTGGTGGGCCAGGATGTCCAAGGTCGGATCCAGCAGCTGGACCGGGCCCCTGTTCCACTGCTGCTCAATGTCGTTGCCGCCAAACCAGGTGTTAAAGTCACCGGTTTCTCCAAAGATTTTTTCCTGGTGCAGGTTCATCATCTTGATCAGCGCTTCGGGATGCTCATAGCCCTTGCGGACCACAAAAGCGCCTTCAACAGCGTTGGTCAGCGGGATCTTAATGGGGCTGCCGTCCACTGTGGGCAGGGTGACAGACACCCACCTGGCTTCCGGGTCTTCCTTTAAGGTCTCCACCAGGGAGAAGGAGAGCCAGTGATAGCCGTACAGCATGCCGGCCTGGCCAGAAACGGCCAATTCCAGGGATTTCCAGAGGTCCTTGACGCTGAATTCTTTCTCAATCAAGCCCTCATCGTACATCTTTTTGATGCCCTTTAAGGCATCCTTCATCTCAGGCTGAACGGAGCCAAAGACGACCTTGCCATCCTCGCCCTTGAGCCAGTGGTTGGGATAGGCGTGATAGCCCCAGAAGAAGCCCAGCGCCTCACCGGGGATCTGGTTGTTAAACAGCAGGCCCACGGCGTCCTGGCCGCCCAAGTCGTTCTCAGCAAAGGCCTTGGCGATCGCGAACAGGTCATCCATGGTCTTGGGGTGTTCAAGGTTCAATTTGTCCAGCCAATCCTGGCGGATCCACAGAAAGCGGTAGCCGTTGGTGGAGGGCATCTTGGAGGGGATGCCATACATCCGGCCATCAACGCTCACCGGGTTGTACACATCCAGACCTTCGCTCTCAATGGTGCCGCGCAGCAGGGGGCTTGCGTACTCATTGTAGACATCGGTGAGGTCTTCAATCACGCCTGCGTCAATCAAAATGGCCAGGTCAGAGAACTCGTTGACGCGGAAGATGTCGGGCAGTTCGCCCGTGGTCATGGCCAGGCGGATGCTCTGCTGATACTCAGCATAGGCCTGAACCAGCTCATATTCCGTCTTGATGCCAATCTCTTCCTCAAACAGGCGGGTCCAGCGGTGATCCTGGATCGTTTCGCCTGTCATGCTTTCCAGCTTCAGCCATTCCTGGTCATTGGGGTCGTGGGGCGCACCAAATTTGATGGTGATGGGCGGGTCATACTTGGCCCAGTAGTCTGCCGTATCCTCAGCCGCGAAACCGACCAGGGAAAAAGCCAGGGTAAGAACCAGGAGTAAACTGAGTGCCTTAACCTTCATGTAGTAATCCTCCTAAAATAAATTAAAGTGAGTCCAAGAGCCTTTTTGGCAATAACACCTCCTTATTGATGCGGCTTTAGATCAATTGCATCTTCAGCCTGACATCTATTTACCTGGGAAAACGACCAGATTCCATCAAATTAACCGGGAATTGTGGGAAGTATACCCGCTTTATGCCAGTATTTCCACTACAACCAGAATAAAATTTCAATATTCTTTCATTCAATACATAATAGGTGCAGGTTTTGCAAGTATGCTTACGCCTGGTGGTGGTAGACATCCCAGCCCAGGTAGTTGGACAGGGCTTCTT
>CAYOOZ010000175.1:0-3857 GCA_964405705.1 uncultured Christensenella sp. | reverse complement strand
GTTAAAGCCGAAGGTGACCTGCATATCCGAATATTTGAACAGGAAGGCTAAAACGGCCTGGGGGTCCGCTTCCTTTTTTAGCTCAATCACTGCCCGAAGGCCGGTGCGGTCGGATTCATCCCGGATGTCATAGATGCTGCCCAGGGCAGCCTTTTTGTCCTCCGACAGGCGCAGGATTCTCTCCAGCATCTGGGCTTTGTTGACCTGATAGGGCACTTCGGAGATGGCCAGGAGGTGGCGCCCGCTTTTGCCTTCCTCAATATCCACCTTGGCGCGCAGGGTGAGTTTGCCGCGCCCAGTTTCATAGGCAGACTTAATCTCCTCAGTGTCAAGGAGGATGCCCCCGGTTGGGAAATCAGGCGCGGGCATAACGGCCATGACCTCTTCCAGGCTCGCGTCCGGTTTTTCCATTAAGAGAATGGTCGCCTTGATGGTTTCCACCAGGTTGTGCGGGGGAATGTTGGTGGCCAGGCCCACCGCGATGCCGGATGCGCCGTTGACCAGCATGTTGGGGTAGCGCGCTGGCAAGAGGTCTGGCTCCTTTAAGGTGTCATCAAAGTTTAGTCGGAAGGGCACGGTTTCTTTTTGTAAATCCCGCAGCATTTCCAGCGCCAGGGGGGACATGCGCGCTTCGGTATATCGCATGGCGGCTGCGGAATCCCCGTCCATGGAGCCAAAGTTGCCATGGCCATCCACCAGCATGCCGCGCATAGAAAAGGGCTGGGCCATGCGGACCAAGGCATCATAAACGGAGGATTCGCCATGGGGGTGGTATTTGCCCAGGCAGTCTCCGACAATGCGCGCGCACTTGCGGTGCGGCTTGTCCGGGGAGAGGCCCAATTCCTGCATGGTAAAGAGGATTCTGCGCTGCACGGGCTTTAAACCGTCCTCCACCCGGGGCAGGGCGCGCTCCAAAATCACATGCTCCGCATAGGGCATCATGGAGCCGGAGAGCACTTCCTCCAGCGGCAGCTGAATCACCTCATGGAGGCGTTCTATAAATGGTTTCTTAGCCATGGTTCTCCTTCACGTGCTCTTCTAAGAACAAGTCAGGCTTGTTAAAATTGGCGTTTTCGCTGATATAAATCCTGCGCGGCTCCACCTTGTCGCCCATTAAGATCGTAATCAACCGGTCTGATTCCGCTCCGTCCTCAATCGTGACCTGGGTGAGTTTCCTGGTCTCTGGGTCCATGGTGGTGGACCAGAGCTGCTCTGGGTTCATCTCGCCCAATCCCTTGTAGCGCTGCAGGGTATAGGCCTTGCCCTTGGGGATCAGGGTTTTGAGTTCACGGTCGTTGTAGGCGTAAATCTCTTTGTTGCCAGTCTTGATGAGATATAAGGGTGGCATGCCGATATAGACATGTCCTTCTGTAATCAATTCGCGCATGTAACGGAAAAAGAAGGTGAGCAGGATAGCCCTGATATGCGCGCCGTCCTGGTCCGCGTCAGACAGAATGATGACCTTGTCGTACTTCAGCGCGTTGATGTTAAAGTCGCGGTCAATGTTGGTGCCAAGGGCCGTGATGATGGAGCGGAACTCCTCATTGGCCAAGACTTGGTCCAGGCGCTTTTTCTCAACGTTCAAGGGTTTCCCACGCAGGGGAAGGATGGCCTGGAATTTGCGGTCACGCCCCTGTTTGGCGCTCCCGCCGGCCGAATCGCCCTCCACAATGAATAATTCGTTTTCCTTGGCATTGCGCCCGGTGCAGCTGGACAGCTTGCCCACCAACGGCGCCGCCTCCAGCTCATTGCGCGCGCGGGCCACATCCCGGGCCTTGCGCGCGGCTTCGCGCACCTTGGCGGATTTGATGGATTTTTCAATAATGCTCTGGGCAACAGCCGCGTTGCGCAGGTCCTCCAGGTATTCGATCAGCTTCTGGCTGATGATGGCTTCCACCGTGCCCTTGACCTCGGTGTTGCCAAGGCGGCCCTTGGTCTGACCTTCAAACTGAGGGTTGGAAACCTTGACCGTTAAAACAGCAGTCATCCCTTCCCTGAAATCCTCGCCGGCCAGGTTGGCGTCCTTTTCCTTGAGCGCGCCGATTTTCCGGGCATAATCGTTGAACGCCTTGGTCAGCGCGGTACGAAAGCCGATTTCATGGGAGCCGCCTTCGCCGGTTGGGATATTGTTAACATAGGAAAAGAGGGATTCCGTATAGGAATCAGTAAACTGAATGGCGACCTGGGTCAAGGTGTTGTCCCTGATGCCTTCCAGCAGAATCACGCTGTCATTTAACGAGGTCTTTTCCGCGTTGAGGAACTTGACATAGTCAGCAATCCCGCCCTCATATTGAAAGCTCTTGGTCTGGTTGTTGGGTGCGCTGGCCCGTTCATCCGTAAAATGAATCAAGAGCCCCTTGTTTAAATAGGCCAATTCGCGCAAACGCCTGGCCACCTGATCGCCATTGAAGCTGGTTTCCTCAAAGATGCTGGCATCCGGCAAAAACCGCACCAGGGTGCCGCGCTTCCTGGTGTTGCCAACGCGCTCAAGCGGGGTCACCGGGCGCCCGGGCAGCACTTTCTTGGTCTTGGGGTCGGTCTTGGTCTCAAAGCGGATGCGCCAGTGCGTCCAGTCGCGGAAGGATTCCACCGTCATATAGGAGGACAGCGCGTTGACAACTGAAGCGCCTACGCCATGCAGGCCGCCAGAATAATTATAGTTTTTGTGGTCAAACTTGCCCCCGGCGTGTAACTTTGTATAAATCACCTCAATGCCGGAAATCTTTAAGACCGGGTGGGGGTCCACCGGCACGCCGCGCCCGTTGTCCCACACGCTGGCTGAGCCATCCTGATGCAGGGTGACCGCGACCTCCGTCGCGAAATTGTTGGAGGCTTCGTCAATCGCGTTGTCCACAATTTCCCATAGCAGGTGGTGCAGCCCGCGGCTGCCGGTTGAGCCGATATACATGCCAGGCCTGAGGCGGACCGCGTCCAGTTCCTCCAGCACCTGGATGGATCCAGATGTGTAGTTTTGCTCCATCATTGTCTCCTTGCAGATTTGCAGCCGGCATCGAGCCGGCTGCGGTTAAAACTGACTAAATGATACCATATCTGTCCTCAACACACAAGAAAAGGAAAGAAAATCAAGGTGTTTACAAGGGGGAATCCCTGTGGTATCATGCTATCAGTGGCTTTATCCGTTCACACGGGTCTGCGATTCTCCAACGCTATGCTGTGTAAACGGGGATAACAAGCGGTGCCACCCGCATATTAAAGGAGGAACCCATGGACAAGGAACTCAAATCCCAGATTATGACCAAGTTTGCCCGCCACGAAGGCGACACTGGCTCACCCGAGGTGCAGGTTGCCCTCTTGACCCACCGCATCAACCACTTAAACGAACACCTCAAGATCAACAAGAAGGACCACCACAGCCGCAGAGGTCTGCTGCTCATGGTCGGTCAGCGCAGGGGCCTGCTGGACTACCTCATGCGCACTGATATCGAACGCTACCGCAGCCTGATTGCCGAATTGGAACTGCGCAAGTAAGTCGCACAAGCGGTCGAAACCCGGCAAGCGGGTTTCGGCCTTTTTGATGGAAGGGGCGCTGTAAAACCTTGCGCCCAAGGAAGAAGGAGTAAAGAGAACACATGGAACACAAAATCTACTCAATGGAATTTGCCGGGCGCACGCTCAGCTTTGAGTTTGGCAGATATGCCGAACAGGCTTCCGGCTCCGCCCTGGTGCGCTATGGCGATACCGCGCTGATGGTCAGCGCCACCGTATCTGAAAAGCCGCGCGATGGCGTGGATTTTTTCCCGCTGAGCGTTGACTACGAAGAAAAACACTATTCTGTCGGCAAAATCCCCGGTGGTTTCATCAAGCGCGAAGGCCGGCCCACTGAAAAGGCCATCCTG
>CAYOOZ010000174.1:0-3894 GCA_964405705.1 uncultured Christensenella sp. | reverse complement strand
ATGGCGCCGTCCATCATCTTTTGCTCATCGGGCTCCATGTAGAAGAAGGCATCCACATACTGGCGCACTTCTTCTATGAGCTCATAGCGCTTTAAGCGCTCATACTCATCCTTGGGGATGGTAACGGTTTCGTTCCTCGCTGCCTGCGCAAACACGGGGGAGAGGAGGAAGAGGACAAGCAACAGGGCTGCTATGCGCGTCGTTTTTGGGGACTGGTTCATCATGTGTTTTTTCCCTTTCATGGTGTGGGCAAATCCTTAAATTCATGGACGGCTTCCCGTCGCCTTAAGTCATTGAGCAGCTTAAACAGCATCGCGTCCCTGAAATGCCGCAAATCAAGGCCGGAACCCTTTTGGATCTTGTCCAGGCGGTAAACCAGGGTGTTGCGGTGTATATACAATTCGCGCGCCGCGTCCGTTAAGTTTAAGTCGTTCTTTAAGAAAACCTCAATGGTTTCCAATATTTCATCGCTGAAGAGGCGGGCCGTTTTCTTGTTGAACAGGTGCCAAATGTACTGCCTGGATTCCTGCGGCATACAGTCCATCATGAACCGCTCCAGCAGCAGGTCCTCATAATCAAACACCGATAGCTTCGGGCGGAAGATGCTGCCAATTTGAATGGCCTGCCAAGCCTTGGTATAGGACTGCGCAGTATCCAACAGGCTTGCGACCTCATCCCCAATGCCAATGACGGCAGATAGCCCCAATTCCATCTGGATGGAGTCCAAAAGAGCCAAGGCATACTCACCCATGTCCCCGCGCTTTTGCTCTGTCAAGTTGACCAGCAAAAGGACATTGCGGCTATCCATGGGGATAATCAGGTCGCCCTTTGAGGTGGGGATCAAGTCCGACAGATCGGTGTCCTGGGTGTACTGTGAAAACGCGCGCGAGAAGCGGAGTAAGAGGGCGGCCCTTTTTTGCTGGGAGGGAATGTGGTGCTCATTGCTCAAGGCTTCCAGCTCCTGAGCGCTTAACTCTTGGTTGACCAGGCGTTTTAAGGCATTGCTGACCTCACCCGTGTTGCCTTCCTCCTTTTGGAAGCTTTGGATAAGCTTGGCGCAGAGAATGAGGATGTCTCCGGCCTCCTTCTTCTCCTTGGTGGCCAGGGTGTGGGTAATAAAGCCCGGCAAGGTATAAAACAGGTAGCCCGATTGGGACACCAGCACATTTTCCTTCAGGTTGGAGGGCAAGAGGAAGGTATCAGGGTTCTGGGGCACCAGGCAACGTCCCTGCTTGTCCAGCAGGAAAACAGGCTGCTTCAGCCCGGAAAGCAAGCTTTCAATCTTTAAAAGCAAACTCGCTGTCAATTCCTCACCCCCTTTGATTGGCTTGAAGTATAACACTTCAAATCCGGAATGAAAAGAAAGCCGCTTCAATTCCTGGTTTTGAATCTGTAAAATATGTGATAAGAACTGGTTTTCTGGGTAAAATCCCTTGTACCTGTGGGACGCTTGCATTTAGATGTAAGAAATGGTATTTTATTAGATGGCGCTTTTCCACAATACACGCGTCACACAACTTAGGAGGACGTTCATGAGTTTCAAGGCAGAAAAAATCAGCGGCAACCAGTACAAGATTTCTTTTGAGGTGCCACAGGCGGACTTTGACGCCGCGATGGAGCAATCTTTCCAAAAAAACCGCGGCCGCATCAATGTGCCGGGCTTTAGGAAGGGCAAGGCCCCCCGCAGACTGATTGAAAATATGTATGGCGAAACCATCTTTTATGATGACGCCTTTGATCTGATTTTCCCGGACCTGTATGAGGAAGCCGTGAAGGCGGAGGACCTCTTCCCGGTGGATCAGCCCAATGTGTCCGTGGATCAGATTGGCTCCGGCCAGGATCTCCTGTTCACCGCCACCGTGTATGTCAAACCCGACGTGACCCTGGGGGACTACAAGGGCTTAAAAGGCACCCGCCATCTGCATCCCGTGTCTGAGGAAGAGATTGAGCACCGCATTTCCCATGACACCCGTAAGATGACCACCACCCAGGAGGTGGAAGGCCGTGCGCTTGAAAGCGGCGACAACGCCAACATCAACTATTTAGGCAGCGTGGACGGCGTCCCCTTTGAGGGCGGCCAGGCCGACGGCCACAACCTGGTGCTGGGCTCCAATTCCTTCATCCCTGGCTTTGAAGACCAGGTCATTGGCATGAATGTGGGTGAGGAGAAGGTCATCACCGTCACCTTCCCTACGGAATATCATTCAGAGGCCCTCTCCGGCAAGGAGGCGCAGTTTGCGGTCAAGGTCAATTCCGCCACCTATGAGGTTAAGCCGGAACTGGACGATGATTTTGCCCAGGATGTCTCTGAGCACAAGACCTTTGCTGATTACCGCGCCGCCATTGTGAAAGAGCTGGAGGAGCGCCGCGACCAGCAGGCGGAAGTCAACCTGGAAAATGAGCTGGTACAAAAGGCTGTTGACGCGGCTGACTGTGACATCCCCGATGCCATGGTGGAGCGCCAGATTGACCGCCAGATGATGAACATGAAAATGCAGATGGCCTACCAGGGCCTGCGCATGGAAGACTACCTGCGCTACACCAACACCACCGAAGAAGACCTCAGGGACAATGTCCGCGAGGATGCCAAGAACAGCGTCAAAACCGAGCTGGTGATTGATGAAATCGCCAAGGTGGAGAAGCTGGAAGCCAATGAGGAAGAGGTTGAAAAGCAGGTTGAGCGCTATGCCAAAGAAGCCAACAAGGAATTGGAAGCTTACAAGGCTGGCCTGACGGACAACCAGAAGGAAAGCTTCAAGGACATTGCCACCTCCCGCAAGGTGGTGGACCTGCTGGTCAAGAACGCCGAAATCTCCCTGCATGAGGGCGAGCATGATGACCCGGTGGATATGCAGGAAGTGCTGGAGAGCGTAACGGAAGCGCTTGATAGCGAAGAAGCGCAGGAAGTAAAAGCGCCTGCCAAGAAAACAAGAAAAAAGAAGACTGAGGAGAATTCCGAGGAAGTCTAAACGGAGGAATCATGGCTGAGTATCTTATCCCTTATGTAATCGAGCGGTCCGGCAACGCCGAGCGCTCCTATGATATCTATTCCCGTCTGCTCAAGGACCGCATTATTTTTCTGTCCGGTCCCGTGCATGACGGCATGGCCAACGCGATTGTCGCTCAGTTGCTGTTTTTGGACATGGACAACCCCAACGCTGAAATCAACCTCTACATCAACAGCCCCGGCGGCTCTGTCACCGCAGGCATGGCCATTTATGACACCATGCAATATATCAAGGCCCCTGTTCGCACAGTCTGCGTGGGCATGGCAGCCAGCATGGGTGCGTTTTTACTGATGGCAGGCGAAAAGGGCAAGCGCATGGCGCTGCCCAACAGCGAAATCATGATTCACCAGCCCTCCGGCGGCGCTGAAGGCCAGGCGACTGACGTCACCATCCGCGCTGAGTGGCTATTGAAAACCAAGCACAAGATGAACCGCATGATGTCTGAGATGACCGGCCAGCCGCTGGAGAAAGTCGCCAACGATGTGGAGCGCGATTATTTCATGTCCGCGGAGGACGCCAAAAACTACGGCATCATCGACGAGATTTTCAAGCCCCGCACCTCGGAGGGCGATAATGCCTAAAGACACAGGGGATAGGGGCAAGACGCCCCGCTGCAGTTTCTGCGGCAAAACCCAAAACGAGGTCAGCCAGCTGATTGCCGGGCCCAACGCCTTCATCTGCGATGAGTGCGTGGCCCTGTGCGGGGAAGTCATTGAGGACAACCTGCCCAGGAAGGCGGCTCCCACCTTTAAGGAGCCCACCCTGATGCCGCCAGCAGACATTAAAAAGGTGCTGGATGAGTACGTAATCGGCCAGGAAGGCGTGAAGCGCGCCCTATGCGTGGCGGTTTACAACCACTACAAGCGCATCCGCTCCAACGCCGGCA
>CAYOOZ010000173.1:0-3900 GCA_964405705.1 uncultured Christensenella sp. | reverse complement strand
AGGGGTATCAAAAGGTATCCCGCTTTTTGCTTTTTTTAATGCTGCTCTTTTTGCTGCTGTCCCGCTTGCAAGGGGTGACCGGCTTGCTTAAAAACCTCACCTTCTGGTCCTTATTTGATGGCCCCCTGTTGATTTTCGGGGGCAAGGGGCTCCTTCTTTCACTGTATGCCTTTGTTTTGAGCCTGCTTTGTTTGCCCCTGTCCATCTTCCATTTTTCAAACCGCGAAAGCTAAGGAGGCCCGGCATGAAATCCAATTTTGTCGTTAATCCCTGGAAGGTCATCCAAACCGCGTTTGACCCCAAAGACCAGCGCTTCAGTGAGAGCCTGATGTCCCTGGGCAATGGCAGCCTGGGCCTGCGTGGCAATTTTGAGGAAACCTATTCCGGGGATAGCTTGCAGGGCACCTATATTGGCGGCGTCTGGTTCCCGGACAAGACGCGCGTGGGCTGGTGGAAGAACGGCTATCCCCGTTATTTTGGCAAGGTCATCAACGCCATGAACCTCATTGGCCTTGTGGTCAAAGTCAATGGGGAAGTGATTGACCTCAATGCCCTGGAAGTGGTGCACTTTTATCGGGAACTGGATATGTTCACCGGCATTTTGCGCCGGGAGGCTCTGGTCAAAACCAGCCAGGGCCTGGTCAAAATCTTCGCGGAGCGCTTTGTCTCCATGGCGGATTCCTCCTGCCTGGCCTTGCGCTATGAGGTCACCCCGGATTATGAGGCCAAGGTGGTCATCACTGCCTTTATGGATGGCGAGGTCAAAAACGAGGACAGCAACTACGAGGAAACCTTCTGGGACCAAACGGACGCTGGCGTGGTGGAGTTTGCCCAGGGTGGCTACCTGGTCAGCCGTACAAAGGAAAACCCCTTTGATACCCCGCGGTTTACCGTTGCCGCCGCCTTCCGCGCTTTAACGGAGATGGACTATGTGGAGGATGAGGCCCGCCTGGGCTTTGTCTCCCTCACCTTTCATCAGGACGTCATGCCCGGGGAAAAGGCCAGTGTAGACAAAATCATCAACATCGCCACCGACCGGGACTATGAGGAGGACACCCCAAGCGAGGTGGCCAAGCGCCTAAACCACTATGCCAGCAAGCTGGGCTATGAGGGGCTTAAATACCTGCATGCCCAGGCCTGGGAGAAAAAGTGGGAGACGGCGGACGTGAGCATCCTGGGCGATGAGGAAGCCCAGCAGGGCATCCGCTTTAACCTCTTCCACCTCCTGTGCACCTACACCGGGGATGACGCCAGGCTCAACATCGGGCCCAAGGGCTTCACCGGGGAAAAATATGGCGGCGCTACCTATTGGGACACGGAGGCCTATTGCTTCCCGGTCTACATGGCAACCGCCGGGGAACACATCGCCAGGCAGCTCTTGCTCTACCGCCACCAGCAGTTGCCCGGCGCCTACCACAACGCGGCTCAGCAGGGCTTGTCTGGCGCCTTGTACCCCATGGTCACCTTCAACGGGATTGAGTGCCACAATGAGTGGGAAATCACCTTCATGGAGATCCACAGAAACGGCGCCATCGCCCACGCCATCTTTGACTATACAAGCTACACAGGGGATGAGAGCTATTTGTTGGGCGAGGGGCTGGATGTGCTCTTGGGCATCGCCCGCTTCTGGCAAAGCCGGGTGCATTATCATGAGCGGCTTAGGCAGTATATGATCCACGGCGTCACCGGCCCCAATGAATATGAAAACAATGTCAACAACAATTGGTACACCAACCGCATCGCAGCCTGGTGCCTGGAATACTTTATGGAGGCCTATGAAAAGGCGCCTGCTGTGCGCCAAGCGCAGCTTAAGGTCACAAGCAAAGAGCTGCAAAAAATGGACGATATCGTCAGCCGCATGTACTACCCTTTGGATGAGGAGCTTGGCATCTTTGTCCAGCATGACACCTTCTTGGACAAGGACATCTACCCAGCCGCCCTCCTGCCGCAGGATGAACGCCCCCTAAACCAGCACTGGTCCTGGGACAAAATCCTGCGCTCCTGCTTCATCAAGCAGGCCGATGTCCTCCAGGGCTTGTACTTCTTGGGCCACCTGTATGACAGGGATACCAAAAAGCGCAATTTTGATTTTTATGAGCCCTTGACCGTCCATGAGTCCTCCCTCTCACCCTGCGTGCACGCCATCCTGGCCGCCGAAATCGGGTATGAGAACAAGGCGGTGGAGCTGTATTACAGGACAGCGCGGCTGGATTTGGACAACATCAACAACGACACACAAGACGGCCTGCACATCACCAGCATGTCCGGCTCCTGGCTGACCATCGCCCAGGGTTTTGCGGGCATGCGCACTGCCGCTGGCTTGTCCTTCTGGCCCTTTTTGCCCGCCGCCTGGGAGGGGTATGCCTTCAATTTTGATTACCGCGCTCGTAGGGTGCGCTTTGAAATGAGCCCGGAGGGGGCCACCCTGACCCTCTTGTCAGGCGAGCCCCTGACCCTGACCCTCTTTGATGAGGAAGTGGTGCTTGAAACAACAATCACAAAAAGGAGCCCGGTTGTATGAAGAAAAAGCTGTTTATTTCCGCGGACATTGAGGGCACCTGCGGCATCGCCTCCTGGAGTGAAACGGACAAAAAGCATCCGGATTACGCGGTTTTCGCCCACCGGATGACCATGGAGGTCAAGGCGGCCTGCGAAGGCGCGCTTCAGGCCGGGGTGGAGCAGATTGTGGTCCGGGACGCGCATGATTCCGCCCGCAATCTGGATGCCTCCTTGCTGCCCCGTGAGGCCCAGTTAATCCGCGGCTGGGGGCAGGACCCTTTGTCCATGATGTCCGGCTTGGATGAAACCTTCCTGGGCGCTGTGTTCACAGGCTATCATGACGCGGCGGGCACGGGGTCAAGTCCCTTGTCCCACACCATGGACATGGGCCTGGTCTGGCTGACCATCAACGGGGAAACCCTGTCTGAGGGCAAGATCAACGCTTATACCGCGGCCTACCTCAAAGTGCCGGTCATCATGGTCTCCGGCGACGCTGGCATCTGCTCCCGGATGAAAACCCTGCTGCCCAATTGCCTCACCGTGCCTGTGAACATGGGCATTGGCAACCTGGTGACCAGCGTCCACCCGGAGGTGGCGCAGGCACAGATCAAGGAGGCCGTCAAAAAGTCCTGCCTGATGGAGCAGGAGGAGGCCCTCCTGACGCTGCCAGACAGCTTCACCCTGGATGTGCGCTATATTGAGCACAAAAAGGCCTATTCCTCCGGCTTTTACCCGGGCGTCACCCGCCTTGACAGCCACACCTTGCGCTTTGAAGCCAGCAATTGGTACGAAGTGCTGCGTATGATGCATTTTTGCCTATGACAAAAGCCATGAAGCGCCTGCCGGCCCTTTTGTTGGGTCTCTTCCTCATGGTGTTTTCCCGCTCCCTGCCCTCCCTTTTTGGCCTGTCGGTGGAGGGCATGCAGGTGCTGGGCATCTTCCTGGGCGCTGTAATCCTCTGGCTCTTTGTGGACATCACCTGGCCCAGCGTTTTGGCGTTGATGGCCCTTTCCCTGGTGCCCGGGGTGACCACCAACGCCGTGCTGTCGGCCTCCTTTGGCAACGCGACCATCTGGTTTTTGGTCTTTTCCTTCTTAATCACCTTTACCTTGAGCGAAACCGGCTTTCTGCGCCGTCTGGCCCTGGCCTTTTTAAACTCCAGGCTGGCCAGGCGGGGGGAATGGGCTTTTATCCTCATGTTCCTCCTGGCCGTCCTGGCCCTGGGCAGCTTCATCGCGCCCACTGTCACCTTCCTCCTCTTTTTTGCCCTGCATAAGGAGGTGGTGACGGCCTTGGATGTAAAGCCGGGCAGCGCCCTGGCGCGCGCTTTGATGGTGGGCACAGCCTGCGTCACCTCCATCTCCTGCGCCATGACGCCCATCGCCCACACCTTCCCCCTGA
>CAYOOZ010000172.1:0-4076 GCA_964405705.1 uncultured Christensenella sp. | reverse complement strand
AGTTGGTATGACCATTATCTCAGAAAATTTATCTCGTGTCCACACTATCTAGTGAAATATTGAAGTAAAATTTATCCTCCGATAAAAGCAGTAAAAATCTATTTATCTCATGGCGGATATCGCAGAACTAATAGAGAATCTCCTGGGTTGAAATCTTCCACTACTAAACATGATTGAGTTTGTACATTTGATAAACTTTATCTTGCTCCTTCATATTTTATCGAATACCATTAACCATGAATAGTTTATTTTTTTAGCAAAGCCTTGTCAACAGGAAAACACGAGATGGATTACTTTGTCTCTTCTTAATCTCAAGCATTAAAAGACTGTAGCAAATCATCTGATACAGCTCCTTTTATGCCTCGCCTAATTCCTGGTCTTGACCCGCCTGATTTTGGGCGCGGTCAGCGCGTTGCTGTCCATCACCAGCTTTTTTATGATATCTGACGGGACATCGCTTTTCAGATAGACGGATATCCAGTGGTCCTTGTTCATATGATAGCCAGGCTGGATGCCTTCAAAGCTGGCGCGCAGCAAGGCCGCCTCCGGGGGCGAACACTTCAGGTTCACAAAGTCCAGGCCGTCCTTTTGCATGAGGATGGCAAACCAGCGCTTGTTTTTCTCATGCCGGGCGACGGTGGTCATTGCGTCCTGCGCAAAGGGCCTGTCCAGGCTGGCCCCGGGCAGGCCCTCGCAAAAGGCCAGGAAAGCTGCTCTTGTCATCGCCCGCCTGTTAATTCCACTCCAGGGTCAAATCCGCGTCCGTGCCGGTATAACCTTTGCCGCCCACATTGCGCAGAAGGCCACGGTTCTCCTTCACCCAGTCGTCAATCTTCCAGTTGAGCTTGTAAAAATCATCGCTGCCGGTGTAATACAGCTTGAGCGTGGTGGCCTTGGTGTCCGCGATTTCTTTCAGCGCGGTTGCCAATTCCTCATCATTGGCAAACAAGGTATAGCCGGTCACATCCTTGTATTCGGGCGTGATTTCAACGCTGGTGGGGTAGAAGGTATAGCTGTAGCTTGACATGAATAGCCGCCTGTAATTGGCCTCCAGCCATTTGCGGGCAAAGCTGCCGCAGTCAAAATAGGCGTCATCCCCCACATAGGCCATCTTGATGACAGCCGGCTTGTCCTTGACCATCTCGTCCACCTTTTTGGTGAACTCCGCCTCATCCGCAAAGGTGCCATAGCCGTCCATGGGCTTGTAGGTGACTTCCATTTCGCCGGAGAACTTGGATCCGCCATACTGGTAGGATTCCACAAAGAACTTGTGGGAGTTGGCTTTCATCCAGCGCTGAATCAAGTAGCTGACATCGTAATACTTGTCATCCCCATGGTAGGGGTAGCTGATGGTGGGCACCTGGTTGGTCAATTCATCACTTAAGAGCTGGTACATTTCCTCCTCAGAGGTGAAGGGCTTGGCGCCATTGCGCAGCAGGTAGTTGTATTCAAGCGTGGTGGCCTTGGGCGGGACATTGACATTGCCATAGGACCAGTCATGATCGCGGCCCAAGAGGGTATCGGTCATGCCGAAATAGTCATAGCCTTCTTCCCCGCCAATGGGGTCATTCCAGGTGGGGTCCACATAGGTCCATTCCCCGTCGATATTGACCAACACCCAGGCGTGGAGCTCCCCACGGCTGTAGCCGGTGGCATAAATGCTGTCCAGGCCATACTCGTGCAGCAGCATCTGGTAGGCCAGGGCATAGCTTTCGCACACGCCGGTGCCCTGCAAAAGGACGCCCTCGGGGGTGTGAATGGTCATGGGCTCATCATAATACGCGTTGTGCGTGAGCCAGTCATGCAGCCAGAGGGCGGACTCATATTCACTTGGCAGATTCAAAGCCTTGGCTTCCTCCACAATGGAGAGCACCTTGCCCGGCAGCTTGCTTTTATCCTCCCGGTCCTGCGGCTCATAGGTGTAGAACACCTCGCTGGTGATTTTCTTGGAGCGGTAGTTCTCATCATAAATCCACACCTCAACGATGTATTGCCCCAGCTCCTTGGGGGTGAACTCAAAGGTGTTTTTCTTGGACTGCTTTTGCTCCTCCACAAACTCAAAGCCCAGTTTGGCCGCGCGGTCCTCCGTGCGGAAGAGGGTGAACTGGAAGGTGAGGCCGGTGGTGTCCGGCACCACAGCGGTCAGGGTGACCTTCTCCCCGCGGATTAAAAAGGAGGCATCCGCGTCCACATAGGCATATTCCAGCTCCCTGGCATTGACCTCGCCCAGGGCAGGTGAGGGCAGGAGGGCCAGGAGCAACAGGCCCGCGAGGACGGCTAACAGAGCTTTTCTGGCCATTAATTTCATAGGCAGATTACCGCTTTCTGTTCATTGTCCTCCATTTAGGAGAACAAATTGATGCTATCAAAGCAGGGCATTTAGGTCAAGTTGCGCCAGATGAACATTTAGTAAAAAGAACCGCTGTGCAAACAAAAAGCCCCGGCACAAGGCCGGGGCGAGAATGAAAGCTCAGGATTAGAACAGGTGGAAGTTGATGAAGAGGGAGGCGACCAGGGAGGCGACCAGGGACACCACAGTAATCTGGGTGTTGATGGAGGGGCCAGCCGTGTCCTTAAAGGGGTCGCCCACAGTATCGCCGATGACGGCAGCCTTGTGCGCCTCAGACCCCTTGCCGCCCTCGTTTCCGGCTTCCACGTACTTCTTGCCGTTGTCCCACAGACCGCCGGCATTGGACATGAAGAGGGCCAAGAGAAGGCCAGAGATGATGTTGCCCAGCAGGAAGCCGCCAATGGCGTTTACGCCGCCAATAAGGCCCACCACCAGGGTGGCGATGATGGCAAAGAGGCCAGCGGGGATTAATTCCTTGAGCGCGCCGGAGGTGGCGATGTCGATGCAGCGGTTGTAATCCGGCTCAACCCCGGGCTTGCCCTCGGCCAGGCCGATGATTTCCTTGAACTGGCGGTGGATTTCAGCCATCATGCGCTGGGCGTTTTTGTCCACGCCCAAAATCAGCATGGCGGAGAAGACGGCCGGGATGGCCGCGCCAATCATGATGCCAAAGAAGACGGTCGGGTTCATCAGGTCAAAGCCCTTGAGCACCTCAGCAGCGCGGCCCATTTCGATAAGGACGGTGTTGACCTCGCTCATAAAGGCGCCCAACAGCGCGATGACGGTTAATCCGGCGGCGGAGATGGCGAAGCCCTTGGTGACAGCCTTGACGGTGTTGCCGGCGGAATCCAGCTCGTCCGCGACGCGGATGGCTTCCTCGCCCAGGCCGCCCATTTCGGCCAGACCTCGGGCATTGTCCACGATGGGGCCATAGGCGTCATTGGAGATAATCATGCCCACGATGGACAGCATACCAACAGCGGCCATGGAGATGCCGTACATCGCATAGCCCTCGCCCATGGGCTCACAGAGCTTGTAAGCGGCCAGGGCAGACACCGCGATGCCCACCATGGCGGGCAGGACGGACATAAAGCCATAGGAGACGCCAGAGAGGATGGTAAACGCGGGGCCAGACTTGGACGCGTGGGCCACCTTCTTAACGATGGGGGCATTGTCATCGGTGAAGTAGTTGGTGGCCAGGCCGATGATGACGCCCACAAAGAGACCAACCGCGGAGGCGCCCCAGACGCGCCAGGAGAAGCCATCCACCAGGAAGGTGGCAGCAGCCGTCAGCACCAGGAAGACAGCGGTGGTCACATAGGTGGAGTTGTTCAGCGCCTTGGTGGGGCTGCCGTGCTCGCCAATTTTGGCTGTGAAAATGCCAATCAGGGAGGACAGGAGGCCCAGGGCGGAGTAGACGATGACCATGATGGAGCGGATGCCCAGGATCTTGCCGTCAATGGCGGTAGCCATGACCAGGGCAGCCGTCATGGAAGCGATGTTGGAGTCAAACAGGTCAGCGCCCATGCCAGCCACGTCGCCCACGTTGTCGCCCACATTGTCAGCGATAACGGCGGGGTTGCGGGGGTCATCCTCCGGGATGCCCAGCTCAACCTTGCCGGCCAGGTCAGCGGACACGTCCGCGGTCTTGGTGAAGATGCCGCCGCCCGCCTTGGCAAACAGGGCCAGGGAGCTGGCGCCAAAGGAGAAGCCCAGCAGCATGGAG
>CAYOOZ010000171.1:0-4088 GCA_964405705.1 uncultured Christensenella sp. | reverse complement strand
GTCCTCCTCTGCTACCACGGTCATGATTGTGGGCTTTGTCAACTCCGGCATCATGCTGCTGCGCCAGGCCATCCCGGTGGTCATGGGCGCCAACATCGGCACCACCATCACCCCCTGGATCTTGTCCTTAACCGGCATCCAGGCAAACACCTTCCTGCTGACCCTTCTAAAGCCGGCCACCTTCTCCCCCCTCATCGCCTTTGCCGGTATCATTTTGCTCATGTTCTTCCCCAAAAAACGGGATACAGCCTCCATCATGCTGGGCTTTGCGGTATTGATGTTCGGCATGGAGCAGATGTCAGACGCGGTTTCCGGCCTAGCGCATATGCCCGCGTTCCGGGATATGCTCCTCCTCTTTTCAAACCCCATCTTTGGCGTGCTGGTGGGCACCCTGGTCACCGCCATCATTCAAAGCTCCTCAGCTTCCGTGGGCATTTTGCAGGCCATCTCCAACACCGGCGCCTTGACCTATGGCGCAGCCCTGCCCATCATCATGGGGCAAAATATCGGTACCTGCATCACCTCGGTCATTTCAGCCATCGGCACCAACCGCAATGCCAAAAGGGTGGCCGCCGTTCACCTGTCCTTCAACATCATTGGCACCGTTCTCTTTTTAAGCTTGTTCTACCTCTTGGATTGGATCATAGGCTTTTCATTCACGGACAATACCCTGGGCGCCTTTGAAATTGCCATCGTCCATACCTTGTTTAATATCTCAGTCACCCTGGTGCTCTTTCCTTTTATCAAGCAATTGGAGTGGCTGGCGCACAAGACTGTGCCGGACAGCAAGAAGGACGAAAAGGTGGAGCTTCTGGACACCCGCCTGCTTGCGACCCCGTCCATTGCCATCGCCCAGTGTGTCAAACTGACCCAGGAAATGGCCCATGACGCCAGGGAGGCCTTTACCCTCTCTTTGACCCTTCTTGATAAATATGAGGAAAAGGTCACAAAGAAGGTGGAGGACATCGAGCAGAAGATTGACCTTTATGAGGACAGGCTGGGGGAATACCTGGTGCGTGTTTCTGCGCAGAACATGTCCTGGCAGGAGAGCCGGGATGTGTCCAGGCTCCTGCGCTGCATTGGGGACTTTGAGCGGATATCCGACCACGCCGTCAACATCAGCGAGGTCGCCTTTGAGCTGCACAGCAAGGGCATCAGTTTTTCAAGCGAAGCCCTGGATGAAACTGGCACCATGCGCGCTGCCGTCAGCGAAATCGTAGGCCTGGCTGTCACCGTGTTTGACAAGAACGACATTGCCCTGGCGCAAAAGGTTGAGCCCCTGGAGGAGGTGGTGGACAGCCTGCGCACGCTGATCAAGGCCAATCATGTCGAGCGTCTGAGGACAGGGGCCTGCACCATCGAGCTGGGTTTTGTCCTAAACGACCTGCTCACCAACTTAGAGCGCGTGTCCGACCACTGCTCCAATATCGCGGCCAATGTGGTTGAAATGGAGCTGCGGGGGATTCCGGGCAGCCATGAGCACATGCGGGAAGTCCACAACAGCCAGGCCGGCAGCGAGTACCAGACCTTGTATGAAAGCTATTTGCAAAAGTATCAACTGGCCTGCCCAGTGCCCAAAGAATAAGATTAAGCCCGGAAGCCATTGCGCTCCCGGGCCTCATTTTATGTAGTTGATCAGAAGCGCTCTTTCACCAGCGCCAGCATATCCTTGGGCGTTTCAGCCTGGTACTCAGGGTTCTCATCCAGCAGTTTTTCCCGGGGCTGAAAACCCCAGAGCGCGGCCACAGCATGAAGCCCGCAGGCCTTGGCACATTGCAGGTCCATCACTGTGTCTCCCAGATAAAGCCCGTTTTGCGGGCTTAAGTCCAGTTGCCGCATCAGCCCTGTCAGCGTGGTGGGGTCGGGCTTCAAGGGCAAATCCTCCCTTGCGCCCTGGACAGCTTCAAACCGGATGCCGGGGAAGAAGTGCTTGATCACCTCTTTTGTGTCCGCGTCTCCCTTGTTGCTGTAAACGATGACGCCAATGTCTGTCTCATTCAAGTGTTTCAACAGATCCATGATTCCGGGGTAGGGGGCGGTGTCCACCTGGTTGTTTTTGGCGTAATCTGCTGAATAGGTCTCATACACCTTTGTCAGCAGCTCTTCATTATCACCAATTGCCCTTCGGGTCAGGTTCAGGGCCCCGTTCCCTGTGAACACCTTGTAGGCATCATTTGGGTGGGTGGGCAGGTCAAAGGCAGCCAGCGCGCGGTTCATCGCGCCTGCAATGTCCGGTATGGTGTCCAGCAGCGTGCCGTCCAGGTCAAATACTACAAAATTTTTCATCTTCATCCTCCGCAATCCATTATACAAAGTCCCTCCTTTTGAAGCAAGACAGCTGTGCGTTTGACAGGCCATCCGGCTGCTTTTATACTAAGAAGGATTATATCCCTGGAGGTTGTATGCAAAAGCCGGCGAGGCGCCCCATTCTCTTAAAGGCCCTGGTGGTCCTGGGTTTACTCGTGGCCTTACTTCTCATCTTTAATCAGTCCGGTAAGGTCAACTCCCAATACCAGGCGCTATTAAATACCACGCCTGTGCCCTCTTTGGCCCCGCCGTCCCTGGCCTACCGTGAGCAGGCCCTCCTTTTGCGCTCCGGCTCTGTGGGGCCTGAGGTCATCAAGCTCCAGCAGCGCTTGACCCAATTGGGCTATTATTCCGGCGAGGCGGACGGCAAATACTATGATGGCACCCAAGCCGCGGTCAAAACTTTCCAGCTACAAAACGGCCTGGACGCGGACGGCCTGGCTGGCGCCAAGACCCTGGAAGCCCTGGACAGCACTGCCGCTAAACCTTATGATCCGAATTTTGTGACACCCACACCGCCTATGCCGGAGTAGGGAAAACGAAAGACCGCTTTTTGGAAAAAGCGGCACAAAAACTATAGGATATATGTTCTTTTGCTTCTTTTCTTTCAAAGAAAAGAAGCGTTCTTTCGTCCGGTCGTCCCCTGTTTATTCCACCAAAGGCGCTTCCAAGTCCTCCGCCTTCAAGGTCATCAGCTCATCCCTTGTAATAATGTCCTGCTTGGCCAAACGGTTGGCCTGGCGGGAGATGGCCTGTTCAAAGAGGTTGCGCACGCCGCGGGCGTTGCCAAAGCCAATGTTATCCTGGCTTTCCTCCAGAAGGATTTCCTTAAGCCGGTCCAGGGCCTTAGGGTCTAAGATATAACCTGCCTTGTCACAGCGCATTTTAAAGATGTCCGCCATCTCGTCCACCGTGTAGTCCGGGAAATAGAGGAAGCGGTTAAAGCGGCTTTCAAGGCCGGGGTTGCTGCGCACAAAATCATTCATCAGGTCCACATAGCCAGCGACAATGACGACCAAGTCATCGCGCAGATCTTCCATGTTCTTTAAGAGGGTTTCAACCGCCTCCTGGCCATAGTCCTGGGGCCCGCGGGTGGTCAGGGCATAGGCTTCGTCAATGAATAGGACGCCGCCCTTGGCCTTGTCAATGACCTCCTTGGTTTTGATGGCGGTCTGGCCGACATAGCCAGCGACCAGGCCGGATCGGTCCACCTCAATGAGGTGACCTTTTGAGAGGATGCCCAGGCTGTGATAGATGCGGCTCATCAATCGGGCGATCATGGTCTTGCCCGTGCCGGGGTTGCCGGAGAAAACCATATGCAAAGAAAGCTCCTCTGTGGGCAGGTCATGCTGCTTGCGCAGGGTGTTGACCTTGACCAGGTTGATCAGGCTCTCCACCTCGGCTTTGACCACTTCAAGGCCAATGTAGCTGTTGAGCTCAGCCTTTAAGACCTCCATGTCCTCCTTGGGCTTTGTGGCAGGCTCCGCTTTTTGTTCAGCTTTCTCGGTTTTGGCAGTGTCCAATCCGATGTCAGGCACCGGGGGATAGCCAGGCGGCGGGGTCAATTCTTCGTTTGACTCCAAGGGCTCAAGGGGCTTGCCCCAGAGGTCATCCCCGATGCGCTTTAAGTTGTTCTTGGTCATCTCCTGGATTAACTGGGTCTGCAGGCGGATGATTTCATTGGTGCGGTCTGACATAAAGAGAACCTCCACAGCGTCTTGTTGCTGAGAGGATTATAGCATCTTTTTGAAACTTGTTGGTAAAAAACATAAAAATGGGTG
>CAYOOZ010000170.1:0-4117 GCA_964405705.1 uncultured Christensenella sp. | reverse complement strand
AGTTGGTATGACCATTATCTCAGAAAATTTATCTCGTGTCCACACTATCTAGGAATCGTAATCTTGAAAAGCTGTTGAAATTGGGTTGCGCCATCCACTTCAGCCGCTTCATAAACATCCATTGGAAGCGCCTGAATCGCAGAAGAATATATCATGATGCAATATCCCACTCCTCCCCAAATCCCCACCAGCATTAAGGCAGGCAAAGCCCAAGTATAGCTTCCTAGCCAGGCAGGAGGATTGCTCCAGCCTAATAATTTGACCAACTGGGTAAATGGGCCCCAAGGGGCATACATCATCTTCCATACTATTGAAATCGCAACAATATTTGATATATATGGCATAAATACAGCAAGCTTGATAATGGGTTTCGCGTATGCGTATTTCTCAAGCTGCACTGCAAGGATTAACGAAACAAAAACGGTGACCGGGACAACAACTACCGCATAGAGGATAGTGTTTGTAAACGAGGAAACAAACCATTCATCCCCCCACTGTTCAATATAATTGGTCAAGCCAAAAAATTTCACATTTTTAAAACCTGAGATAAAATCCCAGTTTGTAAAGCTAATAACCAAAGTAAAGATTAAGGGGAGTATAACAAATAAAGTTGTGCCTATAATATTTGGAAGTATAAACGAGTAACCGACCATGTCTGTTTTTATCTGTTTGCTTAGTTTTTTCATGATTTTTAGCTCGTTTCTAACCTAATAGAGGAGCAGCAGGATCGTTTGACCCTGCTGCTTCCAAGAAAATATTATTCGGCGAGAATCGCGTCCGCCCTTGCTTTGGCATCTGCCATCGCTGTCTTTGCGTCCTTTCGGCCACTAAACAAGGCTTCAACTTCTTCGCTTAAGATTTTGTCCATCTCAGCGCGTTTTGTGGTCTTGGTGCTCAAGGACAACTCCTTAACTTCCAAGTAACGGGAAATGGATTCTTCATGCAAGATGCCTTCCGCCCCCTGCATAAAGCCTTTTGTGGTCTGTTCATTCGGAATGCCGGTATAAAGGGGGATTCGTCCATAGGGCAACATTGGCAGCATGCCGCCGCGGATATACCAAAGCATGAACTCCAAAGCTTCTTCAGGGTACTTGGTATTGCCACTGATGGAAAGAATGTCACCAATGGCCGAGTCACCGGGCTCATAAATCGCCTTTTCCTTGTCTGCCACAGGTGCAGGAATGAACGCAGTCACAAAATCATGAGGATAGTTTTCCAAGTCCTTCAGATTACGGACAGCCCAAACGCCCATGGACATGGCCGCCTTGCCTTCAACGAAGGTGGAGTAGATGCTCATGTTTTGGGTGACTGAATCAGTATGAGTAATGCAGGATCCATCCTCATTCATCATGGCTTCCGCCAACTCAAAGGCGCGGACAATATACTCATTGTCATAATTGGATGAGCCATCCTCTTTATACATCCAGTTATCACCCAGAATGGCTTGGGCAACAGCAGCCGGAGCTAGCAAGCCTGCAGAGGCCGTGTCCCAGAACATGCCGTAAACCTTGTCCTGTCCTTCGCCGTGAGTGAGCTTTTTACTGACTTCCCTAAACTCTTCATAATCCCAGCCTTCCAAAGGCAACGGGATCCCGGCCGCCTCAAACATATCCACATTGGCCATCAAATAGTGATATTCAACCTTAGTTGGCAGGCCCCAAACCTTGCCATCATAGACATACTTGGTCGCCGCATTGCCCAGTTCCTTAGAGATATCAAATTCTGCTTTTTGAAGCATATCCCCAATTTCAAGCGCCATACCGGCTTCTCCGCGCTTTACTAGGTTTGCCTGGCCATAGGACATAAACAGATCAATTTCACCACCTGTTAACAAGGTAGTCTCCAGTTTGATATTGCCGGTGGCGTCATTAACAAAACGCACATATTCTGCTTGAATGCCCTTGTCTTTGTAGGCCTCATTAAACGCGTCCATTGTCTGTTGGGGGCCATACTCAGCAGGCACACCTCCCCAAACCTTCAAAACAATGGGTTCAGACGCAAGTGTTACAGCCGGCAGCAAGCCAAGAAAGAGCGCAAAAACCAGTAGCATTGCCAGATACCGTTTCATCAAGTTGTCCTCCTAACCATATTACATTCACCACATTTTGTGGGGATGCTTCATTAAACTATTGGTCATCAACGCTCGTGACGTCAAAGGAAAAGAGATGTACTTTCTCAGAGCCCCAGGTGTCAATTGGGGTTAACCTGATCCCCTTGCATTTTATACTCGTTGATAACCGGAACAATCGTTGGATTTGCAAATCTGTCGAATAAATTTCCTCAGTCTGCCCATTTGAGAGCAAGGCTTCCAGTTTAAAGGACTTAACCTGCGTTTTTGGCATGTGGCTGAGGGGACGGTCCAAAGGATAGTTATGATACATGTTTCGTTTTAATGTAGTTTCAGTCTCCGGCAATGTTTCATAATTTAAGTCATTATCAAAGACAACTCTAATTTTGTTTACTTCTTTCTCAGTATCAAAAAGGTAGATAACAGATTGGCCTTTTCTCAAATAGCAACCATTGTCATTTTCGCCGATCGGACGATCCCAGCCATTGCGCAAGGCGTCGGCATTATCTATTTCACAAATCAGCTCCGCTTCAAGGCTGGTTTTGGGTACGCGGCGTTTCACACCAGGCAGGAAGAAACCGTTTTCAAGCAAGGATTGCTGTAGCTCGTCAATGTGCTTTTCTCCCACCTGACGTGGGGAAATCCCTTCCCTGACTGCGATTCCTGCCGCCAAACCTACAGCTTGTCCAATAACAGAACAAGTAGCCATCACCCTGGTGGAACTCATGGCGGTATGGGTGGCCGAAATATTTCGTCCTGCACAGAAAAGATTCTCAATATTGACGGAGTATAAGCTTCTATATGGAATCCCGTAGGGTGAAGGCGATTCGTGGAAAATCGTTGGTACACGTGTGGTTGCTATTCCAGAGGGGTCATGATCATCCATCTTCCATCCGCCATAGGCGACAATATCTTCAAACTTGCCCCAGGCACGGACGTCATTTTGATTAAGCAGATGATCGCCAACATACCTTCTGCTCTCTCTTCTCCCCGGATGAAATCCCATCCAATCCAGGGTCCAGTTTCTATTTTTCTCATAATTCTTTGGATCGTTCTTTACGAAGTCCCAGACACCATAAGCAATCTTTAACAGCTCATCTCTGATAAATTCACTATCAACAATAGTGTCAAAGTCTCCGCCGATCTCCATATACCAGAAGTTTTCGCGCACATCATCCAGATTCGGAATGCGGTTGGGCAACTTTTCCTCAGTATAGTGGTTCGCCCAGGATGGCGGAATAAAATCCACAGGT
Organism: uncultured Christensenella sp.; assembly: GCA_964405705.1. GTDB lineage: Bacteria > Bacillota > Clostridia > Christensenellales > Aristaeellaceae > UBA6115. Next base: position 796 of record CAYOOZ010000170.1, on the reverse strand, counting down.
TTGTTTAACTGCCTGGCTTGCAAGAGCAGGCTCATACCCATGGTTTTTCGGTCAGCCTCATTGGGCGCGATGCTCTCATCGAACTCTGATTTGCCTTCGCGGCCATGGCGGTACAGCGCCCCGCTCAAGGGCGCCAGAATGCTATCCCCGGAGCTGTCAACAAAGAGCTTGGGATACACCCGGTGATAGGTTTGCGTGCTTAACTGCCAACCTACCACAGAAGCAACGCGGTTGCCCTCCATATGGCAAGCATTGCAAGAGCAGTTCAATAAAACGGAGATATTGGGTTCTGCTTTAACAATAGAGTAAATGATCCCATCCCAAATAGAATAGTTCTTGTCAGGGTTTCTGTAGAGGTTTTCCTGCATAAGTTCGTCAATGATTCCGGTTTCCCTGTTGTTTTTGCCATGCGCCCCGCAGACCCACATCCGCACTTCGCTACTGGCATTGCCGCCAAACATTGGGCGATCATGCATCAACACAACCTTACTTCCCTGCCTGGCTGCCTCAACAGCGGCACAAACACCAGCCAAGCCTCCGCCTACAACACAAACGTCAGTGTGATGGCTGATTTCTCTTAGTGAAGCTGGCTGACCTCCATGTTCTATGGATATCATCTTTTCCTCCGTTTCTACTGGATAATCTGCCTACAGTCAGAGCATAGTTCAATGGTTCATTAAAAGACAGCAATTAAGCTGCACTATGAGTCAGGAATTGCATTCGTGATATCATCATGTGTTTATGCTAGATAGTGTCTACACGAGTTACGCAAGGACTCCTGCCCAAATGGCGATAC
>CAYOOZ010000169.1:0-4138 GCA_964405705.1 uncultured Christensenella sp. | reverse complement strand
TTCTTGGCCAGTTTGATGAGGTTGCCCTTTTCCTTGTCAGTGGTGGCAATGATGTGCTCATGCCAATCTGCTCCGATTTCTTTTTTGAGAAGCTCTGAGATGATGAGGTATTGGCTCATGGTTTCGGCTGTGCCGCCGGACTTGGTGATGATGTTAAAGCAGGTCTTCTTCACATCAATGATATCAAGCAGGGCTTTCATCCGTTCCGGGTCAATGTTGTCCTCTACATAAAAGCGGGGGCCGCCGCGCTTGTCATCCTTTAAGTCATTGTAATGCAGGTGATTGAGCGCCTGGTGAACGGCGATGGGGCCCAGTGCGCTACCACCAATGCCCAGCACCACAAAGGCTTCAAAGCGCTCCCTTACGGTTTCTGCGGTTTTTAGCATGTCTTCAACAATCTCATCCTGGTTGTAGGGCAATTCCGTCCAGCCCAGCCAACCGGTGCCGCGCGCCTTGTCCACTGCCTGATAAGCCAGGCTTGCCTGGTGAGACTTGCCCTCGATCATCTCTCGGCTGATGCCGTATTGATGTCCAAGCATATCCGCCATTAAGTGGTTGATATCCATTTTGATTTCTTTGCTCATAACTGCCTCCTACCTCTTTTGTCTTTGATTATATCATAAATCTGGCTTCAGTCATGGTCTGATTTACTATTTTCATCTGCTATCTGTGCATGGCGGACTTGACAATTCGTTTACATTGCTCTGCCATTGTGCTACACTTTTTTAACTAAGAACCAAGGAGCCGTTGAATTGGACAACCTCTTGCTCAGCGTGATTATCCCGGTATACAACGCGCAAAGCTGCCTTCCCACCGCCTTATTGTCGGTCTTTCGCCAGGGCATTGATTCCATGGAGATTGTTTTGATCAATGACGGCAGCACCGATGACAGCCTTGCTGTGTGTGAGAGCTTTGCCAGGGAGGATGCCCGCATCCGTGTCATCTCCCAGAAAAATGCTGGGCCTGGCGCCGCCAGAAACGCCGGGATGAAGGTGATTAAAGGGAAATATGTCTGCTTTGTGGACAGCGATGACCAATTAAGCGACGGCTCACTTCAAAAAATGCTGTCCATGATTCAAAAGGACCAGGCAGACCTTCTGATTGCCCATTTTAATATCCTGATGAACAACCAGTCGCATGACCGGGGCTATATCAAGGACAATGTGACCTTAAGCAGAAGGGATTTTTTGCATGCCCTTTCCCACCGCCCGGGCAGCTATTACTACAGCGCCCTGTGGAACAAGCTTTATTCCGGGGATATCATCAGAAAACACAACCTATATTTTGACGATTCCTATGCCTGGGGTGAGGATTTTGAGTTTAACATGCGCTATTATCACTATGTGCAATCCGTCTCCTTCCTAAAGGACGCGGTCTACAACTACAAGCGTACCTATTCCGGCCAGACCTGGCGCACTATGTTTGAGTTTGGCGATTCCATCAAAATTAAGGCCCGCTTGTACAAAGCCTTAAAACATCTTTACCACAAGGCCGGGCTCCTGTCCCATTATCGCCTGTACATTTATCGATATATCTTCAATGTGACCATCAGCACCTAAGCGATTATTTGCCGCTTAGGCTGTTATAATTGAAGATCCGGGATAATCCATTGTGCCATTGTTCATTGTTCTTGGTTTATTCACTGGCGTTTACTTGCCAAACCCAATGAAATCCCTTATAATTATCGCTGCGACCCTAAGAAGGAGTAACCCTGACAGGGCGCGGTTGACGGCTGCCGACAGGCAGCCGAACTATCATTTTAACGAACTTCAATGATAAAGATGGAGAGAAATTATGAGTAATCTGCACGAACACAGCGGTAAGACTGTCGTTTCCGTGGAAGGAATGAAAAAACTGGAAGAAAAGCTGCAATACCTGTCCACCATCAGGAGGGCTGAGGTAGCAGAGCAAATCGCCGTCGCGCGTGGTTTTGGAGACCTGTCTGAAAACGCGGAGTATGACGAGGCCAAAAACGAGCAGTCTCGCCTGGAGGCTGAAATCATTGACCTGGAGAACACCATCCGAACCGCCCTTGTGGTGGATGACAGCGATGTTGCTACCGACAGGGTCAATTTTGGCACCACTGTGCGGGTGTATGACGATGAGCTCAAGGAAGAGGTCGAGTACACCATCGTGGGTGCGCGGGAATCAGATCCCTTGAATAACCGGATTTCCAATGAAAGCCCCATGGGCGCCGCCCTACTTGGCAAGAAAAAAGGCCAGACCGTCAAGGTCAAGGCCCCAGGCGGCCTCATTACCCTTAAAATCAAAGATATTCAGCACAAGAAATAAGGAGCGCCCAATGTCAGAGCAAATCAAGATAAGCCAGGAGTTTTCCGAGCAGGAAAGCATCAGGCGTGAAAAGCTGCAGCAGTTAATGGATGAGGGGAACAATCCCTATCTGCAAACCCAGTTTGATTTTTCCCACACAAGCGACCAGGTCATCAAGGGCATTGAGGCTCTTAACGACCAAAAGGTCAGCATCGCCGGGCGCATGATGAGCCGTCGTATCATGGGCAAGGCCGCCTTTGCGCACATCCAGGACAGCGCCGGGCGCATCCAGGTATATGTGAAGCGGGATGATATTGGTGAAGATGCCTATGCCCTTTTTAAGTCCTATGACCTGGGGGATATCCTGGGCGTTTCGGGCAAGGCCTTCATCACCAAGACTGGGGAAGTCAGCATCCATGTAGAAAGCCTGGTTCTTTTGGCCAAATGCCTAAAGCCCCTGCCCGAGAAATGGCATGGTCTGCAGGATATGGACCTGCGTTACCGCCAGCGCTATCTGGACATGGTGGTCAACCCGGATGTGCGGGAAACTTTTATTAAACGCACCCGTATCATCAATGCCATCCGCCGCTTTTGCGATCAGCGCGGCTTTTTGGAGGTGGACACCCCCATTTTGCACACGCTTGAAATTGGCGCGGCAGCCCGCCCCTTTAAGACCCACCACAATACGCTGGACATTGACATGTTCCTGCGGGTGGAGACCGAGCTTTACTTAAAGCGCCTGGTGGTGGGCGGCTTTGACCGCGTGTATGAGATTGGCCGCATCTTCCGCAATGAGGGCATGGACACCAGCCACAACCCGGAGTTCACCTCCATTGAGCTGTACCAGGCCTATGCGGACTATGAGGACATCATGAACCTGGTGGAGGACATGATCCGTGAAACGGCCATGGAGGTCAATGGCAGCCACAAGGTGACTTACCAGGGCGTGGAGGTTGATTTCACCTCTCCCTGGCCGCGTGTCAGCATGGCGGAGGCCGTCAAAAAGGAATCCGGTATCGACTTTTTTGCCTGGGAGACGGATGAGGACGCCCGCAAATGCTTAAAGGAGCACAAGGTACACGTGGAGCCCCACTTCACCAAGGGGGACTGCCTGGCCGAACTATTTGATGAGTACGTGGAGGACAAACTGATCCAGCCCACCTTTATCATTGACTACCCGGTTGAAATCTCCCCTCTGGCCAAGCGCAAGCCGGAAGACCCGCGTTTGACAGAGCGCTTTGAATTGTTTATCACCGGGCGCGAGTTTGCCAATGGCTTCTCTGAGCTCAATGACCCAATCGACCAGCGCGCCCGCTTCATCCGCCAGGTGGAGGAGCGCATCAAACTGGGCGGCACCAACGCGTCTGTGGATGAGGACTATCTAAACGCCCTGGAATATGGCCTTCCGCCCACTGGCGGCATTGGCGTGGGTGTGGACAGGCTGATCATGTTATTGACGGACAGCGCTTCTATCAGGGACGTTTTGCTCTTCCCCACCATGAAGCCCCTGGCCTAACGTGAAACTGTCAGTCAAAACAACCAAAAAGGAACTAAAGCACCACCTGCAGTATAGTGGCTTTGTCTATGTGCTGCTGGTTGTCGCATCCATTGCCCTGGTCAGCCTCATCTATACGCAAACAGCCTACCGTCCGCCCCAGGATAAGCGCATTGATATCTACATGCAGGCCCCTGGCGCCAGCCAGGAGGCTGTGGATGCGTATTTAAAGCCCATCTGGGAGGCCGCGGTGCCCGAGATGGAGGTTGTCACCGCTGTGATGCTCATGGCGCCCGGCGGGGAGAACGATTATTACGCCAACATATAACTTTCGCCTCCAATTTATGCTGGATTTACTTATAAGTAAACCCA
>CAYOOZ010000168.1:0-4154 GCA_964405705.1 uncultured Christensenella sp. | reverse complement strand
GCTGGCAAAGGCGATCATCTCGTCATAAATGGTGTTGGCAGCAGGAAGGGAGATGCCGTTTTTCAGGCAGCCAGGCACATTTTCCTTTTCCGAGCCATAGATGAAGGTCTGGCGCTCCCGCTCCATGACATCCTTTTTCTTCTTGCTCATGGCCCGCCTGATTTCATCGCTGCGCCCATAGCTAAACCCGGCCAAATCCCGCACGATCTGCATGACCTGCTCCTGATAAACCATGCAGCCATAGGTTACGCCCAAAATGGGCGCAAGCTCAGGAGTTGTGTAAGTAATCCGGTCAGGGTAGTTTTTCCCTTCAATAAAGCGGGGGATGGAGGCCATGGGCCCCGGACGGTAGAGTGAGATGGCCGCGATGATGTCCTCAAAGCCCTCCGGCTTTAATTCCGCGATGAAGCTTCTCATGCCGGCGCTTTCTAATTGGAACACGCCGTCCGTGTCCCCAAGGGACAGCATCTGATAGACCAGGGGATCATCAATGGGGATGTCCTCATAAGAGAGAATGATGCCAGACTGCGCCATCAAGGCCAGGCTATCCCTGATGACAGTCAGGGTACGAAGGCCCAGGAAGTCCGTTTTCAAAAGACCCAATTCCGCGATATTGCCCATGGCATATTGGGTGGTGATGACCTCATCATTGGTCTGCAAGGGCACAAATTCCGTCAGTGGTTCCTCAGTGATGAGGACGCCAGCCGCGTGGGTGGCCGCATGCCTGGGCATGCCTTCCAAAAGCCCTGCTGTGTCCAACAGGCGCTTTACCCTTGGGCTGTCCTCCTGCATTTGCTTAAGCTGCGGGCTTTGGATGAGCGCTTTTTCCAGGGTCATGTTTAGTTCCATAGGCACCAGCTTGGCCACCTGGTCTGTTTCCTGATAGGTATAGCCCAGCACGCGCCCAACGTCCCTGATCACACCTCGCGCGGCCATGGTGCCAAAGGTGATAATCTGCGCCACGTGGTCAAGGCCATATTTGCCCGCCACATAGTCAATCACCTCCTGGCGCCGTTCATAGCACAGGTCAATGTCCAAGTCCGGCATGGACACGCGCTCAGGGTTTAAGAATCGCTCAAACAGCAGCTTGTACTTAAGGGGATCCAGTTGGGTGATGTTTAAGGTGTAGGCTACAATGGAGCCCGCGCCGCTGCCGCGCCCCGGGCCTACCATGATGCCCTGTTCCCTGGCATAACGGATAAAATCCCAGACGATCAAAAAATAGTCCACAAAGCCCATGCCGTTGATGATACTTAGCTCATAATTCAGCCTCTTGACGGCTTCGCCTGGTTCATCCGGGTAACGCTCCATCAGCCCTTCCATGCAAAGCCGCTGGAGAAGCTCCTGGTTGCTTTCCTTTGTGTCTTCATTGGGGATGTAGTGGGGGAGATGGTAAGTTGAAAAGTCCAGCTCCACCTGGCATCTTTTGGCGATTTCATAGGTACGGTCAATTGCCTCCCCCAGATGGGGGAAGAGGGCGCGCATCTCCTCCTCGCTTTTGACATACAGTTCCTGGGTCTCCTGGCGCATCCTCTGCTCATCGTCCAGCGTTTTACCAGTCTGAATGCACATGAGCACTTCCTGGGCGTGCGCGTCCTCTTTTTTAAGGTAATGGCAATCGTTTGTCACGATCAAGGGGATGCCAGTTTCTCTGGACAGTTTCACCAGCTGCGGGAGAACCAGCTTTTCTTCCCGGAGCTGATGGTCCATCACCTCAATAAAATAATTTCCTTGGCCCATGATGTCCTGCATTAAAAGGGCATGCTTTTTGGCGTCCTCATACCTGTTTTCAAGGAGCAGTTTGGGCAATTCGCCTGATAAGCAGGCAGAAGCCGCAATCAAGCCCTCATGATGCTCCCTTAACAGGTCCAGGTCGATTCTTGGCCTGTAATAAAAGCCCTCAGTGAAGCCCGCACTGCTTAATTTCATCAGGTTTTTGTAGCCAGTGTTGTTTTCGCACAGCAAGATCAGGTGGCTGGCCTCCCGGTTGCCGCCGGATTTTTCTTTTCTGGATGCCGCTACATAAACCTCACAGCCAATCACCGGATGAATGCCTTGGGATTTAAGTTCTTTGTAAAAGTCAACAGCGCCATACAGCGCCCCATGGTCGGTGACCGCGCAGGCGTCCTGGCCCAACTCATGCAAGCGTAAAGCCAAGGGCTTGATGCGGCAAGCGCCGTCCAACAAGCTGTATTCCGTATGTAAATGCAGGTGCGCAAACGCCATCAGTCTCCTCCTTTACCTCCTTTAGTATACTAGTTTGCCTTCAACCTTTCAATCAAGCTGTCTTGCGCGGGACAACTGACACCGATATAATGGGCAAAAAGGAGGGTTTATGCTGTCTTCCACCATTGCAGCCCTGGCCACGCCGCCTGGAAACGCTGGTCTGGCTGTTATCCGTATATCCGGCCCTAAGGCCTTGGAGATTATACGCGCCTTGTTTGTGCCCGCCCATGCTGGCAAGGCTTTTTTACCGCGCTATTTGATGTATGGCCACCTCATCTATGAAGGGCGAACCCTGGATGAGTGCATGGCTGTGTATATGCCCGGCCCGCATTCCTACACAAGGGAAGATGTCTGCGAAATCCAGGTCCATGGCGGGGAATTAGTTGTGGACAGCGTTCTCAAAGCCGTTTATGCCAAAGGGGCCATCCCGGCCCAGCCGGGGGAGTTCACCAGGCGCGCCTTTGAAAATGGCCGGCTTGATTTAAGTCAGGCGGAAGCTGTAATGCAGCTCATCTCCGCTTCTGGGAAATTGGCCCGCGACGCGGCCTTGCGCCAATTGGAGGGCGGCACCCTGCGCTTTATCAGGGACGCCCAGGAAGAGTTGCTGCGCCTGATGGCTGGGGTCACTGCGGCCATTGACTACCCAGAAGAAATTTCTCAGGAGGAAGCGGTGGGGGAAATCACTCCAGCCCTGCTGTCCTTAGCGGCCACCCTTCTCTCCGCCTGCGATGAGCGCTCCGCCCAGATCCTGGAAGAAGGCTTGCGCGTGGTTATCTGCGGTAAGCCCAATGCCGGCAAATCCTCCCTTTTAAATGCCCTTTTGATGGAGGATAGGGCCATTGTCACCGATATTCCAGGCACCACAAGGGATCTGGTGTCCGGCAGCATCCATTTAGATGGTATAAAGGTGTTTTTGCAGGACACAGCCGGTATCAGGGACAGCCAGGACGCTGTGGAACGCATCGGTGTTGAGCGCGCGCTCAAAGCCATTAAGTCAGCGGATCTGCGGTTGATGGTGATGGATGTGGATCAAAAACCGGACAAGGAGGATGAGGAGCTCCTGCGCCTGATTGCCGGCATGGACAACCTCTACCTGCTCAACAAGTCTGATTTGATGACCTCGCTGCATGAGGATTACTTTAAGAACTACGACTTGCCCAAAGAGCAGACATTGCGGCTTTCTGCCTTAACAGGGGAGGGACTGGAAACCCTGCGCAAACGTATCCGCGCTTTTGCCGGTCAGCCTGGGCAGACCGCATTGACCTCAGCCCGGCATATGGCGTTAGCGTTTAAGGCAGCAGAAGCCATTATCCGCGCCGCCAACGCCATGAAAGAAGACTTGCCACTGGATCTGGCAGCCGTGGACTTAAACGAAGCCCTGGCCGCCCTGGGTGAAATCACCGGGGACAATTTTTCAGAGCGCTTATTGGACGAGGTCTTTTCCACCTTCTGCGTAGGGAAATAAAGTAATAGATGGCACAAAAAAACCGCCGGAGAAATCCGGCGGCTTTTCAATTATCAGATCTTATTTGCCGTCAACCTTGGCCATGTAGCGGATCAGGTCAACAACCTTGCAGGAATAGCCCCACTCATTGTCATACCAGGCAACCAGCTTGACAAAGGTGTCGTTGAGCATGATGCCCGCATCAGCGTCAAACACGGAGGTGCGCGGATCATGGATGAAGTCAGAGGAGACCACGGCGTCCTCGGTGTAGCCGATGATGCCCTTGTATTCTTCGCTCTCAGCGGCGGCCTTCATGGTGGCCTTGATGTCTTCGTAGGTGGTGGGGGTGTTGAGGGTGACGGTCAGGTCAACCACGGACACGTCGACTGTGGGCACGCGGAAAGACATGCCGGTCAGCTTGCCCTTCAGCTCGGGCAGCACCACGCCCACGGCCTTGGCAGCGCCGGTGGAAGAGGGGATGATG
>CAYOOZ010000167.1:0-4177 GCA_964405705.1 uncultured Christensenella sp. | reverse complement strand
CGTCCACATCGCCGGAGGTGCCGTTGAAGTTGCTGAAGATAAAGGGCACCTTGTAGTCCGGCAGGAAGGTCATGTAGCCGCCGGGGGCCTTGCCAGGCTTGTTGGTCAAATCCATCAGCTCCTGGCCCACCATCACCTGGAAAAACTCATCCGTTTCGGGAGATAATTCCTTGTACATTTGGGAGGCGTGCGAAACCAGCACCTCCTCCGCGCCCACGGGCTTGGGGTTGCCGGTTAAGAACTCCAGGGTGGTGTCATAGTTTTTCATGGGCGAAATGCCAATGCGCTTGGACTGTTCCTGATACAGCTTCTGCGTTAAGGGCACCACGGCGTCCACAATCTGCTGGCGGTAGACCTTGGCGTCCTGCTGGTCCCAGTCCGTGCGCCCCATGCGGGCGTAGGCCACGGGGATGAAGCTCTCATAGCCCAGCTTTTTGCCAATGGTGTGGCGGATTTTAACCAACTTGTCATAAAGCTCGTCCAACTGCTCCTGCTTTTCGGCCAAAAAGCCCCAGGCCGCCTGGCTGGCCCTTTTCCTGACATCCCGATCGGTGGACTGGGTGAAGGGGGTGAGGCCGGAGAGGTTGTAGGTCTGCCCTTCAAACTCAATCTGGGCAGAGGCCATCAGCTTTTCATACTCGCTTGTGACCTTGTTTTCCTCAATCAGGTCCTCCACAATCTCAGGCTTGAAGGCCTTTAAGGCCACGGCCATCTTTTCTAAGAGGTGGGGGCCGTATTTCTTGGACAGCGCATCCTTATAGGGGGAGGCCAAGATAATCTCCACCTTCTTGGCGGAGACCTCCTGGAGCCTGGGGCCCATCTCGTCCCAGACGTCCCGCTCCGCTGCGTAAAACTCATCCCGGGTGTCGATGGTGTGGCGGATGTTGCTCAAGGTGGACTGGGTGGAAAGCTTGCGCCCCAGCACCTCAAACTTCATCAGCGCGTCAAAAAAACTGGCCTCGTCCTGCGCGTTTTCCATCTTATCAAGCAGTTCACGGCCCTGTTCCAATGCCTGGTCAAAATCCGGGCGCTCATACTTCATGTCTTGAAATTTTGTCATTTTGATCCCCACTTTTTTGATTTATTGTTTTCCTCCCACAGTATACCCCATTTTCCTGTTCAGAGAAAAGAAAACCGCGCTTTTCACGCGGCTTTCCGGAGGTTTGCTGATTTAAGCTGACTTCCTGCTTGCAAACAGCCGGGTGAGGAAGGGGAGGGAGATCTTCTGCTTGCTGATCACATCAAAGGCTACCGCGGCCAAGAGCACCAGGCCCTTGACCACCTGCTGCAGGTCAATGGAGATGCCCATGATGGACATGCCGTTGTTTAACACCCCCATGATCAAAGCGCCAATCAGCGTGCCGCCCACCGTGCCAATGCCACCATAGGCCGAAGCCCCGCCGATAAACACAGCGCCAATGGCATCCAACTCAAAGCCCAGGCCAGCCTGGGGGGAGGAGGATTGCAGGCGGGCGGAGAAAATAAGGCCAGCCAGCGCTGCCAAAAAACTCATGTTCACATAAGCCAGGAACTTGATTTTCTCCGTCTTAACGCCAGAGAGGCGCGCGGCCTTCTCATTGCCGCCCACGGCGTACAGATGCCGGCCCATCACCGTTTTGGAGGTCAGGTAGGAATAGACCAAAAGGACAATGCCCACTGTGATGAGCACCACCGGCGCGCCGATGTAGTTGGCCAAGAGCCAGAAGAAATAGCAAAGCGCGCCTGCGATGACCAAAGCGCGCAACAGGGTGATGGCCAGGCCGTCAAAGGAATAGCCCTTGCGCTTGCGATCCACGCGTTTTTTAAGTTCCAGCGCGATGATTACAGTCGCCAAAAGAACCCCAAGCAGGAGGCTGGTGAAGTTGCGCAGCTCCAGCCCCGGGTTTAAAAAGCCCAGGAAGTTGCCAATCGCGCCTGTGGACAAGCTCATAAAGGCCTTGGGGAAGGGCGAGAGGGTTAAACCCTTTAGGACAATCAGCGTCAGCCCCCGAAATACCAACTGACCAGACAGGGTGACAATAAAGGCCGGGATGCGCACATAGGCAATCCAAAAGCCATGCCAAGCGCCAATCAAAACGCCAATGCCCAGACAGAGGAAAACAGAAAGATAGGGGTCCCACTTCCAGGTGATCATCAATGTGCCAGCGCAGGCGCCCACAAAGGCCACCACCGAGCCCACGGATAGGTCCACATTACCACCTGTCAAGATACAGATGAGCATGCCCACCGCCAGCACCACCACATAGGCGTTCTGATTGATGAGGTTGAACACGTTCATGGGCTTTAAGAGCGTCCCCTTGGTCATCACCTGGAAGAACAGGATAATCACCACCAGGGCGATGAGCATCACAAATTGCTTGAGGTTCTTGGAAAACGAGGTTTTCAATTTGTCCATATGGTTTTCGCCCCCTTGCTTGCCTGCATGATCAAATCCATGATGGCCTCCTGGCTGGCCCGCTCGCGCGGCAATTCGCCCACGATTTTGCCCTCCGCCATCACATAGATGCGGTCGCACATGCCCATGAGTTCGGGCAATTCCGAGGAGACCATCAACACGGCCTTGCCCTCCCCCACCAGGCGATTGATAATGCTGTAAATCTCATACTTGGCGCCCACGTCCACCCCACGGGTGGGCTCATCCAGCATCATAATGTCCGGCTTGGCAAACATCCACTTGCCCACCAGCACCTTTTGCTGGTTACCGCCGGAGAGGTTGCCCACCTGCTGCTCCACGTCCGGCGTTCTGATATTGAGCTTTTCCCGGTAATCCTCCGCCGCGTGGCGCTCCCTGTCCTTGTCAATAACGCCCTGTTGGCTGACCAACTCCAGGCGGGAGAGGGTGATGTTGTGGGTGATGCTGCTATCCAGCACCAGGCCGTCCCCCTTCCTGTCCTCCGTGATGTAGGCAAAGCCATGGGCGATGGCGTCAGACGCGTTGTTTAAGGTGATTTCCTGTCCATCTTTTTTAAGGGTGCCGGAAATCTTGGTGCCATAGGCCTTGCCAAAGACAGACTGGCATAATTCCGTCCGTCCAGCGCCAATAAGCCCGGCGATGCCCACCACTTCACCCCGGCGTACGTTTAAATTGACCTGATCCACCACCCGCCGCTCGGTATACAGGGGGTGATAGACCGTCCAGTCCATGATTTCAAGCGCCATATCCCCAATATCGGGCACGCGCTTGGGGAAGCGGTCCACCAGTTCCCTGCCCACCATGCCCTTGATGATGCGGGATTCAGAAACCGCGCCTGCCGCATTGTCCAGTGTTTCCACCGTGCTCCCATCCCTGATGACGGTGATTTTGTCCGCCACATAGGCGATTTCACCCAACTTATGGGAAATCATGATGCTGGTGATGCCCCGCTCTGCCCGGAAACGCTTTAACAGATTGAGCAGGTTGAGGCTGTCCTCATCATTAAGGGAGCTGGTGGGCTCATCCAAGATCAGGAGGCGCACGTTCTTGGCCAGGGCTTTGGCGATCTCGACCAGCTGCTGCTTGCCCACGCCAATGTCCTTGATCAGGGTGCGCGGGTTGTCCGTCAAGCCAACCTCCAAAAGGTGCTCCCGCGCTTTTTGATAGGTGACATCCCAGTTGATCCCAAGGGGCCCTTTCTGCTCATTGCCCAGGAACATGTTTTCCCCGATGGACAAATAGGGCACCAGGGCCAACTCCTGGTGGATGATCACGATGCCCAGGCGCTCAGAATCCTTGATGCTGGAAAAACGGCACTCCTGGCCGTCAAAGACAATCTCCCCCTCATAGGAGCCATAGGGATAGATACCGGACAGCACATTCATCAGCGTGGACTTGCCCGCGCCGTTTTCCCCTACGATGGCGTGGATTTCCCCTTCCAGCACGGTCAGGTTGACATCGTCCAGCGCCTTGACGCCCGGGAAGGTCTTGGTAATGCCGCGCATCAACAATAGCGCGTCTGCCATGGGCTTCCCCCCTTTGCACTGCCCGCGTTGAATAATCGGGCTGATTGTATCCATCAAATGGAGCAAGGGGCGGCGAGCAAACGCCGCCCCCTGCCTATAAAGCAAATAACTTAGTCGACCTTGACCTGCTCCTGAGTATAATAGCCGGAATCCAGCAGCAATTCCTTGTAGTTGTCCTTATCTGCAAACACCGGGTCGCACAGGAAGGAGGGGATGACAAACACGCCGTTGTCATAGG
>CAYOOZ010000166.1:3160-4201 GCA_964405705.1 uncultured Christensenella sp. | reverse complement strand
AGCCCGAAAGCGGCTTAAATACGGCACTTTCGGGCAAAACAAACACCACCTATCCGACAAACATAGTTTATCAATAGATGGTGTTTGATTTGGTGCACCCGGCGGGATTCGAACCCACGACCTTCAGAGTCGGAGTCTGACACTCTATCCAGCTGAGCTACGGGAGCACGCGCTTGGGGGGCGGCATCTTGTCCCAGGCAGAAATTCAATCGTTCTGGCAGGATGCGTTCCTCAGCTTATGAAGTTTATCATCCGCCTATTTTTTTGTCAATTTGATTTATCGGTCGTGATTTCGTCGGTGATTTCGTCTTTGACACCAAAAACGCATCACTCGACCGATTTTACTTGCCTTTCCTTCACGGCTTGTGCTATACTTCTTGGGCATTACACACGCAGTGTGACTGCGCGCTTGTGCCCCAATGGGGCGGCCGCGTGGGTTGATCGCTGCGGAGGCAAAAACAAGGAGGAAACCCATGGCTATCATTTCTATGAAATCCCTGCTGGAAGCAGGCGTCCACTTCGGACACCAGACCCGTCGCTGGAACCCCAAAATGGCTCCCTACATCTTCACACAGCGCAATGGCATCTACATCATCGACCTTCAAAAGACGGTCCGCAAGATTGAAGAGGCCTATATGTTTGTGCGCAACCTGTCCATGGAGGGCAAGACCATCCTGTTTGTGGGCACCAAGAAGCAGGCCCAGGAATCCATTGAGCAGGAAGCCAAGCGCTGCAACATGTTCTATGTCAACCGCCGCTGGCTGGGTGGCATGCTCACCAACTACCGCACCATCCGCTCCCGCGTGGACCGTTTGAACGAAATTGACAAGATGGAAGCTTCCGGCCAGTTTGATGTCCTGCCCAAGAAAGAAGTCGTCAAGCTCATGCACGAGCGTGAGAAGCTGGACGGCAACCTGGGCGGCATCCGCACCATGAAGGGCCTGCCCGGCGCACTGTTTGTGGTGGATCCGCACATGGAAGCCATTGCCATTGCCGAAGCCCGTACCCTCAAAATTCCGGTCATCGCCATTGTGGACACCA
>CAYOOZ010000166.1:0-3150 GCA_964405705.1 uncultured Christensenella sp. | reverse complement strand
CGATCCTGACCTGGTCGACTATGTCATCCCCGGCAATGACGACGCCATCCGCGCTGTCAAGCTGATCGCCGGCAAGATGGCGGACGCCGTCCTGGAAGGCAAGCAGGGCTCCCAGGCTGATGTGGAAGGCGACCAGGGCGAAGAAGCCGCGATGGACCTGGAAGCCTAATACACCGATAGATAAAGGAGAAAAACGATGGAAATCACTTCCGCAATGGTCAAAGAGCTGCGTGAGCGCACGCAGGCAGGCATGATGGACTGCAAAAAGGCGCTGATTGAAACCAAGGGCGATATGGACAAAGCCATTGAGTACCTGCGCGAAAAGGGCTTGGCTGCCAATGCCAAGAAGGCCGGCCGCGTTGCTGCTGAAGGCATGGTCGACAGCTACATTCACATGGGCGGCAAAATCGGCGTCCTGGTCGAAGTCAACTGCGAGACCGACTTTGTGGCCAACACCGAGCCCTTCCGCAACCTCTGCCATGACCTGGCCCTGCAGATCGCGGCCAGCAACCCCCTCTTTGTGAGCAAGGAAGAGGTTCCTGTTGAGAACCTCAACAAGGAGCGTGAGATTCTGCGCGCCCAGGCGCTCAACGAGGGCAAGCCGGAGAAGATCGTGGACCGCATGGTCGAAGGCCGTATTGAAAAATACTACAAGGAAGTCTGCCTGCTGGAGCAGCCCTTTGTGAAAAACCCGGATATCACCGTGCAGACCCTGGTCAATGAGACCGCTCTGGCCAGCGGTGAGAGAATCTCTGTCCGCCGCTTTACCCGCTATGAGCGCGGTGAGGGCATTGAGAAAAAGGTCAGCGACCTCGCCAGCGAGATTGAGGCCATGACCAATAAGGGCTGATGACCGCCCTGCAAGCAAACATCCCATTGGGCGGCGCCATGCGCTGCCCTTTTTTCTAAAAAATTACTCAGGGGGCAAGCCATGCAGTATCAGCGTATCATGCTCAAGCTCTCCGGCGAAGCGCTGGGGGAATCCGGCTGGCTGTTTGACCACAGCCAGATTGGCGAGGTGGCAGGCGTCATCAAGGCCATCGTTGAACAAGGCACCCAGGTGGGAATCGTCATTGGCGGGGGCAATCTCTGGCGCGGCCGCCATGGCGCAGCCGCTGGCATGGACGCGGTGCGCGCGGACCACATGGGCATGCTGGGCACCCTCATGAACTGCCTGGTCATGCAGGACGCCCTCTCCCAATTGGGCATCAAGGCGCGGATGTTCTCCGCTTTGCATGTGCCGGATATCTGTGCTAATTATCGCCGGGACTTGGCGGTGGAGGCATTGGAGGAGGACGGCGTGGCCCTCTTTGGTGGTGGCCTTGGCAACCCCTTCTTCACAACGGACACAGCCGTGGTGCTGCGCTCCCTGGAACTGCATGCCCAGGCCCTCCTGCTGGCTAAAAATGTGGACGGCGTATATACCGCCGACCCCATGGTGGACAAGACTGCCACCTTAATTAAGGACATCTCCTACCAGGAGGCCATTTCAAAACGCCTCAAGGTCATGGACATGGCCGCCTTCCTCATGTGCTCAGAGCAGCGCCTGCCCCAGGTCCGCGTCTTTGGCCTGGATAGCCCGCAGAACATCCTGCGTGTTCTGGCCGGGGAAGACCTGGGCACCACCCTGGTATATCGCCGGGCGGTTGATCCTGATCACCGCCATTCTGGGGCTTGCGACCATTGCGTTTTATTTTTCCATGAACGCGTCCAATATCTTTGTCATCCTAAAGGATGGCATGGCGCAGCGCGCCATCTCCGTCATGAAAAACGAGGCGGGGGAGGAGCTGCCCAAGTATTTCTCCGCCGCCTACCTGCCCCTGGACAAGCGTTTGAACGTTATCAAGGGCAATGAGAACCCCTATGAACCTTACAATATCACCGGCATTGATCACAGGCTTCGGATGGAGTGGATGTGGACCTGGCCCTGGGAGGACACCGCACGCGCCACCATCACCGAGGAAATCCCTGCCATTGACGGGCGGATCAAGGCTTCCTACCGCGAGGTCTTGCCGGAAGAGCGACAAGCCCCGCCCAAATGGCCGTCCGCGCGCTATGATGTCATCTTAATCCGTGAAAATGGCCGCTGGCTCATCCGTGAACTCCGCAATGAAAGGGCCTATACCCCTGATTAATCAGCTAAAACAAACGCCCCTTTTGATGCTGGCGCCCATGGCCGGCATCACGGATTGGCCTTTCCGGCTTTTGGCCAAAAGGCAGGGGGCTGATATCCTGGTCACGGAAATGATCAGCGCCATGGGTCTTTTGCAGTCGCCCAAGGGCAACCTGGCCTATCAGCAGCTCCTGGCCTTCCATGAGGAGGAAACAGGGCTGATTGCCCAGCTCTTTGGCAAGCAGCCGGACATGATGGGCGAGGCGGCTGTTCTTTTGGACGCCTTGCCCCAATACCAGGGCATAGATATCAACTTTGGCTGCCCCGCGCCCAAGGTCACCGGCTCTGGCGGCGGCAGCGCCCTGATGAAGGATGTGCCCCTGGCGCGGCAGATTGTGGCCGCTGTCCGCAAATCTGTCAAAAAGCCGCTGTCTGTCAAAATGCGCCTGGGCTGGGACGCGGCCTCCATCAATGTCATTGATTTTGCACGGATGTGTGAGGATGAGGGCGTGAACGCCATCACCGTCCATGGCCGCACCCGTGCCCAGCATTATTCCGGCCAGGCGGATTGGGAGATGTTGGCCAAGGTCAATCAGGCGATCAAAATCCCCATGATTGCCAATGGGGATGTGTTTACCCCGCAGGACGCCCTGGCAATCATTGACAAAACCGGGGCCGCCGGTTTGGCCATTGGCCGTGGCGCGCTGGGCAATCCCTGGCTCTTTCATCAGGTCAAGCAGGCTTTTCATGGCGAAGATATTTCACAGCCGGATGCGGACAGCGTCCTTCAAACGGCGCTTTCCCACCTATCCGATATGGTGGCCTTCAAGGGTGAGCACCGCGCCTTAATTGAAATGCGCAAGCATTTTGCCTGGTATTTAAAGGGCAGCAAGGGGGCTGCGCGCACCCGCGCCCTCATCAACACCACAGAGGATTTGGACACGCTTCAAGTCATCCTCCGCTCGCATTTTATGATTGCTGAAGATTGACAAGGCGCTTAGTACACACTACAATCACAAAGTAAAAACCCCTTTAAT
>CAYOOZ010000165.1:0-4222 GCA_964405705.1 uncultured Christensenella sp. | reverse complement strand
CCACCGCGCTGGACGGCTCGGGCGCCTCCAAGGACAAGGACGGCAAGCACTGCATGAAGCCTTACTGGGAGATGAACCAGGAAGACATCAAAGCCTGCCTGGATGCCACTGACTGGGAGCGTGCCAACTACGAATACTTCCGCGGGGGCGGGTTCAGCAGCCATTTCAAGAACGAATATGAAATGCCGGTCACCCTGCTTCGCATGAACATCATTGACGGCATCGGCCCGGTGCTGCAAATTGCCGAGGGCGAAACCGTTCGCCTGCCGGAGGACGTGCATGAGACCATCATGAACCGCACCGACCGCACCTGGCCCTGCACCTGGTTTGCCCCGCGCGTGACTGGCAAGGGCCCCTTTAAGGATGTGTACTCTGTCATGGCCAACTGGGGCAGCAACCACGGCGTCACGGTCTATGGCCACGTGGGCGCTGACCTGATTACCCTGGCAGCCATGCTGCGCATCCCCGTATCCATGCATAACGTGGAAGAGGGCCAGGTCTATCGCCCGCACGCCTGGGCCGGCTTTGGCACGGATGACCTGGAAGCCGCTGACTACAGGGCCTGTGAAAACTACGGCCCCCTGTATACCTGATGATTCACCTGAGGCAGCCCCTATGGGCTGCCTCAGATTTTCCTTAAGACATAAAGAAGGAGAGAACATGGATTTCCACATGATGCACCCGGCGGACCAATTGGTACAGATCATGCAGCGCATTTATGAGTACGGCTTGACCACCACCTCCGGTGGCAACCTGTCCATCCTGGATGATAACGGGGATATCTGGATCACCCCCTCTGGCGTTGACAAAGGCGCTTTGCGCAACACGGACATGATTCAGGTCAAGCCCGATGGGCAATTAATCGGCATGCATCGCCCCTCTGTGGAGCTGCCCTTTCACAGCAAGATTTATAAAATGCGCCCGGATATCAAGGCCATCCTGCATGCCCATCCGCCAAACCTGGTGGCCTTTTCCCTGGCCCGCGTCATCCCGGAAACCCACCTTCTGCCCAATGTGCCACGGCTGTGCGGCAGCATTGCCATGGCGGCCTATGCGGTTCCCGGCAGCGACCTGTTGGGCGAGTACAACGCGCGGGAGTTTGAAAAAGGGCACAATGTGGTCATGATGGAAAACCATGGCTGCGTCATTGGCGCTGTGGATTTGTTCAGCGCCTTCCGTATTTTTGAAACGCTGGACACCAGCGCGCAATTGCAGATTGACGCGGTCAAAATTGGCAAGCCCCGGGTGCTGACGGATGAGGAAATCAAGATGCGCGAGCTATCCCACCCGGCGATGGACGAGTTTGTCCATCGGTCTGTGTCCAGCTATGAAAAGGCCATCAGGCGGGATATGTGCCGCTACATCCACCGCTCCTATGAGCAGCGGCTGTTCACCTCCACCCAGGGCACCTTCTCCCACCGCCTTGAAGATGATAGCTTTGTCATCACGCCCTATAACCAGGATCGCAAGTACGCCCAGCCAGGCGACATGGTCACCGTGAAACAGGGCATGTGCGAGATGGGCAAACGCCCCAGCCGCTCCGTCCTCTTGCATGAAGCCATCTACAAGGCGCATCCGGAAATCAACTGCATCTTAATCGCCCTGCCGCCGGCCATCATGGCCTTTGCGGTGACGGACGCGGAGTTTGATTCCAGGACCATCCCGGAGAGCTACATCAACCTGAGGGATGTGAAAAAACTGCCCTATCTTTCAGGCACCCGGGACATTGAAGGCACCGCTAAGGCCTTGGGCAAGAAGACCCCGGTCCTCATCATGGAAAACGAATGCGTCCTGGTGACCGGGCCCAGCCTGCATGCGGCCTTTGACCGCCTGGAGGTGCTGGAGTACAGCGCTAAGGCCCTCATCTCTGTGAAGGACATTGGACCCCTGGTGACCATCTCTCCGGAGGAGATTGATGAAATTGACAAGGCGTTTAACTTAAACTGAGTGATTCAACTGATTGAACAAGGCCGCGGCTTTCGCCGCGGCCTTGTTGTTGGGGAAGGGATACTTATTTCTGGCTGGCGTTTTGGCCTGCAATGCGGCCAAAGGTGACAATATCCGAGATGGCATTGCCGCCTAAGCGATTTGCGCCATGGATACCGCCGGTAACCTCGCCCGCTGCATACAGGCCTGGGATGACCTGACCATCCGTGCCCAGGACCTCCGCCTTGCTGTTAATCTGGATGCCGCCCATGGTGTGGTGCACCTGAGCACCGGCGTAAAAGCCGTAATAAGGCGCCTTGTCCAATTTGTTGCCAAAGACCTGGCGGCCAAACTCCTCGTCCTTGCCGGCTTCCACTGCGGCATTGTAGGTATCAATGGTCTGCTGCAGAACAACAGGATCAATGCCAAAGGCATTGGCTAATTCTTCCACGCTGTTCGCCTTTACGAAGATGCCCTTCTGGCTGAGTTCTTCAATGTCAAAGCCAGCATAGGTCTTTCCGCCCAGGCGCTCAATCTCGTGTGAGTCGGTGATTTCAATGATCTTGGCATCGGTCTGAGACAAGGTGGCGCCTGCGATTTCGTCCCGGCGGCCGTCCTCGCGCACAAAGCGCTTGCCCTCTTTGTTGATGAAAACCAGGTTGTCAATGGAGGCAGAGAAGTCCTGCTCATCCGCCCGGGTCAGCATCTGAATCCATTCCATGCCCACCAGGTTGGCGCCGGCCGCTTCAGCCATGACAATGCCGTCGCCCGTGGCGGTGGCCACATTGGAGGTGCGCACTTCCGGCCCCAAATAGGCCCAGTGCTTGTTGTACTTCATGCGCATTTCCACATTGGCGCCAAAGCCACCTGTGGTGATGATGACGCCGGAAGCGGCTTTTGCGGTGAAGGGGGTGCCTGCGGAGGTCAGGCCGGATACGCCCACGGCGCGGCCATCTTCCATGATGATGGTGTCAGCCTTGTGCTCATACACCACCTGGGCGCCCAGTTCAATGGCCTTGGTGGCCTGGGGCAGGATAAAGGACGCGCCTTTGGGCCCCCAGGGCTCGGCGCTGGGCATGTGGCTGCGGCGCCAGGTAGCGCCAACGGCAGCGGTGATCTCTTCCTTCCAGACCGTGCCCAAATCCTCCAGGTACTGGGAGGATAGTTCAGCCCCGCGGGCAAAAGTGTCCACCACCGCGGGATCAGCGACATAGTCGCCGCCTACATAGGTCTGCAGCGCGTGTAGGGCGGGCAAGTCCAGCAGGTAGGTAGCGCCTTGCGCTGAATAGGCGTCAAGCGCAGCGCGGATTTCGTCCTGCCAGCCCTTCATGATGTCGTTCTTGGGTTCAAGGGCAAGGGCTTCCTCAATCTTGCTCATTTCGGATTCCGACATGGTCAGCAGCTCCTGACGTGGCTTGTCCGTGCCATTGAGCGCAGAGCCAGCAACGATGGTGTTGCCGCCCATGATGCCGGTTTTCTCCAGCACGATGACGGACGCGCCGTTTTTAACAGCTTCCAGCGCAGCTGTCATGCCAGCGCCGCCAGCGCCGATGATGATGACGTCCGCTTCATAAACCATGGGTTCATCGCTTAGGGCTTTTTCAGGGGCTTTGGTGATGTCCTCTTCCTTTGCGCCGCCGCTCAATAGAGCAGCCTTGGCGGCTTCCAGAATGGCCTGGCTGGTGAAAGTAGCGCCAGAGACAACGTCCAGGGCAACGGATTGCTCCTTCACGATTTCCTCAGGCAGCTTTTCCAGCGCGGCATCGGAGATGCCGGCGGTTTCCTCGTGTTGAATCACTTCAACCTTGGTGATGCGCTCGGCATCCACAGTCACCTTGACCACAACCTCGGCATTGTAGCCTTTTGCACTGGCCTCGTATTCACCAGGTGTGTAGGCAAGGATGGGCAAACACAGGCTCAAGGCCAGGATGAATGCCAGCAGAGAAAGCAGTTTTTTTGTCATTTTTGCATCTCCCTTCAAATTTATATGGTATTATTATAGGAGAGCATATACTGCATTCAAGGGCAAAACAGAAAGAAGGTGGGTACTGATTTGCCCCACTTGCCTTAAACCTGACCATTTTGTATATTTATTGAAGGGAAAAAGCGGTTTTTCCGATATGCAAAAAATATGAACATTTGTGCATTTAATGCACAGGAAATTTGTTGGATTCCAATGCCGTGAAGACATGGAAAAAATCGGGCCCGCATAGCGGGCCCGGCAGGTTAACCAGTTGGGTTAATTAGATAGTGTGGACACGAGATAAATTTTCTGAGATAATGGTCATACCAACTG
>CAYOOZ010000164.1:0-4230 GCA_964405705.1 uncultured Christensenella sp. | reverse complement strand
CAGGTTTGCAACCGGCCTTCTGCATGGCCAAAAGGGCGATCTCCGGCTCCGGCTCGCCCAAGAACTTGGGAAGCTTGCCCGTCGCGTGCTCCAGCGCCTGGGCCACGGCCCCGCAATCCGGTACATAGCCAAATTCTGTCGGGCAGACCCAATCCGGGTTGGTGGCCAGGTAGGTGACGCCCGCGTTGATGAGCTTGGTCGCGTCCACCAGCTTTTGGTAGGTAATTTCGGTATCATAGCCCATGAGCAGGCAATCCACATTTTGTGAATACTCCTCCGTCACAGGAAAGCCTTGCTTGACTAAATGCTCCCGGAAGGACTTTGTGCCCAGGGCATAGAGCAGGTTTGGCCTGACCTTTTCCTTCAGGTAGACGCAGGCGGCGTCTGTGGAGGTAAAAAAGTCCTCCTCTTTTGCCTGTATGCCCAAGCCGGCCAGCTTTTTGACATAGCTGTCCGTCCCCCTGGAGGAATTGTTGGTTAAAAACAGATAGCGCGCGCCAGCGGCCTTGATGGCCGCCAAAAAGTCCAGCGTGGGCTCAAACAGCTGGTTGCCCAGGTAGAGGGTGCCGTCCATGTCCAAAAGGTAGAGCTTCTTATTGGCCAGATTGGCCTTATCCATTGTCATTTCAAGCCTCATCAATCCGTGTGGTTTGCAGGGAGATTTGTAACAGGTGCATTAAAAACATGGCCAGGAGCGTCAAAAAGAAGGAGAGGAGCATGGGCAGGCCCGGGTCAAGGTTGGACAAGAAGCCGTTGATGGTCCCAAAGGGCGCGGTCATCAGCAGGCAAAAGGAGAGGGAGAACCCAAACATCCTGGCCTTCTCCGCCTTGTCCAGGAGCAGCATCTGCAGGCTTGAAAACAGGGGGATTAGGAGGCTGAAAGCCAGGGCCTCCGCCATGACGCC
Organism: uncultured Christensenella sp.; assembly: GCA_964405705.1. Classification (GTDB taxonomy): domain Bacteria; phylum Bacillota; class Clostridia; order Christensenellales; family Aristaeellaceae; genus UBA6115. The sequence continues at coordinate 3,325 of CAYOOZ010000164.1, read as the reverse complement.
CACAATCACCATGGCCTCAAGCCCCCTTGGCAGGACAAAGAGCATGAGGTTAATGAGGGCCACCAGGATAAGGCCCAGGCGCATGGGCTTTAGGAACTTTTGTGGCTTGATGCGCGGGGCCAGCACAAAAAAGCAGACCAGCATCACCAGGGAGCGCAATCCGGACAGCAGGGGCAGGGCCTCCTTGTCCACCGCAAGGCGGCTGGTGATCAGAAGCGGCCAAAAATTGTCCATGGCGCTGCGCACCACCATGATGCAGGACATCAACCCCAGCACCAGCATCAGGGGCTGCTTTTTGAACATGGACTTGAGCACCAAAAGGCTGCCGGAAAAGGCCTGTTGAAAGGGGCGGCCATGCAGCTCATCCTTTTTGATCTGGCCCTGGGCGGTCTCTGTGGACATAAAGTGTAAAAGGACAATCTTAAGCCCAATCGACAGGGCGGCAAAGAGGTAGAGCCAGCGCATGGTGGTGATGAGGGAGAAGTTTTTGACAAACAGCGTGGTCAGCGGCGTGACAAAGCCGGCCAAAAGCCCCGCGACATTGACCAGGGCATAGATATTCAAAAGCAGGCTGGGCGGCGCGTCCTCCACCATCAAAAGGCCCCAGGAGTTCTCCGTGATGCGGAACATACCGTTAAAAAAGGCGGCGGCCAAAAACCAGGCAAAACCCTGGGCGTTCATCCAGATGATCAGGGGCACAGGCCAGGCCAAAATATCAAAGATGGTGGTGGTCCACCTGCGGCCCAATTTGTCCGTGATCAAACCGCCCAGGAGGGAGAAAACCATCTGGCTTAAGAGCGCCACACTTGCCACCACGCCAATTTGCAGGCTGGATAAGCCCAGTTCCTGCATGTACTTGGCCACCAGGGGCAGGTACAGCGCAGTGGGCAAACCCCAGAGCGGCTCGGTGTATACGCAGGCCCTGGCGTTGCCCTCAAGGTTGATGAAGGTGTGAAATAGTCGGTTGCGTGAAAGCAGCGCCTTCAGTCCGGCCAATGGGTCCGCCTTTCATGCCGCCTATGATACGGCAGGGTTTTTGCGGTTGACCCGCCTTTCCCCTATCATAGCTGAGTTAAGGAATAATTCAAGGGAGCCTTGGATATTTTGATTGATAAACACAAAAAAACCGGGGCAAAAGCCCCGGCCATGGAATACAGCGATTACTTTTTGGTCAGGTACTTGCGCATGTCAATCGCGCAGGCGATCAGGATGACAGCGCCCTTGATCAGGTAGGTGGTGTTGCCGGAAATACCCAGGAAGGTCATGCCGTTGATGATGAGCTGCATGAGCAGCACGCCCAGGATGACCCCGCTGATTTTACCGATGCCGCCTACAAAGGAGACGCCGCCGATGACGCAGGCCGCGATGGCGTCCAGCTCATAGTTAAGCCCGAGGGTGCCGGTGGATGCGCCGATGCGGGCGGCCTCCACAAAGCCGGTGTATCCATAGGCAGCGCCGGCCAACATAAAGACACCGATGATGGTCAGGGTGACATTGACACCGGAGACCTTAGCCGCCTCTTCATTGGAACCAACGGCAAACATGTTTTTGCCAAAGGTGGTCTTGTTCCACACCACCCACATGACGCAGGTGAAGATGACCGCCATTAAGACATACATCATGATGCTGGTGTTCTCAATTTTAAAGAGGGTGGAGGTGATGAAGTTGGTGGTGTAGCTGTTGTCCAGGCTGGAAATCTGCTTAGCGCCGGACAAGGTCAGGTACAGGCCATAGGTCATCAACTGGGTGGACAGGGTGACGATGAAGGGATGCAGCTTAAAGCGGGCAACGGAGAAGCCGTTGACAAAGCCAATCAAAGCGCCCAGGGCAATGACCATGAGCATGACCAGGGGCACAGACCAGGGACCAAAGGACAAAAACTTGTTGATGACGCCCGCGCGCTCCAGGAAGATGGCCGAGACAAAGCCCGTCAACCCCACGATGCGGCCGGCGGACAAGTCCGTGCCGGTTAGGATGATGGCGCCGCCAATCCCCAGCGCCATGGGCAGGCGGGTGGCGGTGAGGGTTAAGATGTTGATGATGGAGGCGGGCTGGAGGAAGGCCGGCTTTTGGGTCTGGATGTAGATGACCAGAAGCGCAATGATGATGATCATGGCGCGGTCTAAGAGCCAGTTGCCCGTGACGGACCATCTTTCCTTAGCGGGCAGCGCCTTGTAGTTCTTCCAGCTGTTCTGCAGGCGGTTGAGGGGGTTCTTGCTGATTTGCTCTGACATTTGATGCTCTCCCTTACACAAACTTGGCGGCCAGGGTCATGATCTCTTCCTGGCTGGTGTTGTCGGCGTCCACTTCCCCGGCCAGGCGGCCGCCTGACATGACCAGAATCCGGTGGCAAACCCCCAGCAATTCCGGCATTTCAGAGGAAACCATGATGACGGATTTGCCTTCCTTGGCCATCTGGTGAATCAGCTGGTAAATCTCATATTTCGCGCCCACGTCAATGCCCCTTGTGGGCTCATCCAATAGAAAGATGTCCGGCTTGGTATGCATCCAGCGGCCAAAGATGACCTTTTGCTGGTTGCCGCCGGAGAGGGCGCGGATTTTGGTGTTCTGCGAGGGGGTCTTAATCCGCAGCGCTTTGATGGACTGATCTGTCTTTTCAGCCATCTTGTGTTTGCTCAGGAAGGGGCCCACCCTGCTGTCCTTGAGGCTGGAGATGACCGTGTTTTCCCTGATATTTAGGATGCTGAAGATGCCGGTGGCGCGGCGCTCCTCCGTCACCATAGCAAAGCCGTTGGCAATGGAGGTCTTGGGATGGCGGGCAGGCAATAATTTGCCGGATTTGTACACCTTCCCGCCCTTCCTGGTTGCGGAAGCAAAGAGGTTTTCCAAAAGCTCTGTCCGCCCTGAGCCGTCCAGGCCTGCGACGCCCAGCACCTCCCCCTTCCTAAGCTCAAAGGAAATGTCCTTGAGCAGGGAATACTGGGCGGAGAGGTTCTCGACCTTTAAGACCACTTCAGGCGTGACGCTGTCCTCCTTGGGCGGGTAGCGGTTGGTGAGCTCCCTGCCCACCATCAGGCGGATGATTTCACCCATGGTGATTTCATTGGCCGGACGGGTCGCCACCCACTGGCCATCGCGCAGGATGGTGACCTCATCGGAGATGCGCAAAATTTCTTCCATCTTGTGGGAGATATAAATAATGGCTGTGCCCTGCTTGCGCAGCATATTGATGATGCGGAAGAGATGCTCAACCTCAAGTTCTGTCAAAGAGGAGGTGGGCTCATCAAACACCAGCACCTTGGCGTCAAAGGAGACCGCCTTGGCGATTTCCACCATCTGCCGCTGGGAGACAGGCATGGTTTCC
>CAYOOZ010000163.1:0-4274 GCA_964405705.1 uncultured Christensenella sp. | reverse complement strand
GCTGTTTGAAGGAACGACCATAGCGCGAATCACTTTTTTCAGCAGGCCCTATATAGGTAGAGAGGACAAGGAGGCCATGGATATGATGCGGATGAAGCTTAAAACAACTGTTTTCTTGTTGCTGTTTGTGCTTACAACATTTGTGCTGCTACCAGCAATTGCGCAGGGCCTGGCGATCGTTCCGATTGGTAACCAGTTGTATGACAAGGCCGAGCAGCTGCAGGGCATCGGCGTTGTAAACGGCAGGTTGTACCTGCTGTCTGATGGATCCTTGCTCTCCTGGCAGATGGGGGACGATGCCCCCGCTATCCTGGAAGCGGATTCTGCCATTAACCAGAATCTTTCTAACCGATGGCACACCACCCTGTTGGTCGATGGCGAAGAGCTGTGGCGATTTGATTCCCGGCTTGGCAGCCTGCAACGCTTGCTTATCACGGAGGAGGGATATAGCGCCCAACCACCAATTCAGCTTGACTGGAACATCTTCACCAAAGATGGCAGTCTGCCAAGCCGGGCCTTCCTGCACCAAGATGTGCTCTGGCTTATTGCGGAAAATCGTGATGGAAGCACCCGCCTGTTGCGCTGCCAGACAAAGCAAAACGCCAAGCCTGTCGCCAAGAAAGTGCGGAATCTGCAAACCCTGGCCTTCGGTCAGGATGGTAAGATCCTGGCGCTGCAATACGATAGGCCCAGCAGCGACAAATTGCTGGGGCAAGGGAAGCCCGCCTTACAGGCGAACCTTGGCGCCTACGACCCTGCAAGCGACCAGTTTCATTCAACAAGCCAGGTCGACCTTGGGGCCTATCCGTCCTTGGTTGGAGCCGCTCTGCTTTCTCCGAATCAGGATGGTCATATATACCTGGCTGTTGGAGACAGAATCTTGCGTGTTGACGGGGAAGGCCGCGCTGAAACCTGCGCGCTGCTGCCCTCTGTCAATTTTCTTAGTGATCGAGGAATCGCCTTGTGGGCGATGGATGAGCACCGCCTGTATGTAGCCGGCGCAGACCAGGTGCTGATCAAATCGAATGATCCGCAGCTGTTTGCATCCGCCGCCCAGCTGCGCATCAGCACACAGTTTTTTATGGGAAGCAGGCTTGGGGAGTTTGTGGCAATGGAAATGGGCGACACTGCATTGATCTATAACCCTGATCAGGCGGAAAGAACCCAGGAGCAACTGGCAGCGGCCTTCCTGCTGGGTGAAATGCACAGCGATGTGCTGGTAATGGAGGATCACAGCTTTGACCTGGCCAATCTGGGCAAGAAGGGTTACCTGCTGGATTTGTCGGGCAGCCAGGCGCTGCGCGAGTATGCACAAAGCCTGGATCCAAAGCTGCAACCCATGCTCTGGCAAGATGGGAAGCTGGTGATGGTGCCCTATTATGTCATGCTCCAAACGCCTTCAGTACATCAAACAGCCCTGCATGAATTGGGGCTGGACATCCCGCGAGACTTCTTTGCCCTTTGTGACCTGGTGGAGCGATTTGACCAGGAAAACTTGCTGGACAAAGCGCCTCAAGGCTTATTGTATACAGGAAACTACAAGGAAACCCTGATCCGTTGGGGCGTGGAAATCTACATTCAAACCATCAGTGCTTCCGGCGCTTCGCTTGCGTTTGACACCCCTTTGTTTCATCGGATGATGGAGCGGGTTCAGCAGCTGGATACTGGTTCACTTGACACGAGAAAGCCAGGTGGAGGCGAGTATAGGGGGGGCGAGGAGTATCCGCTGATGAGCCTGGGAGATTCTCTGAGCGATGGCTGGATGCGTCAGGAAGGCAGTTATCCGCGCTCCTTTGGTTTCTTTGCCTTGGCAGCGGATGCAAACCTCGCTCCAGCCATCCCTGCCTCTTTCACCATGCTGGCGGTCAACAGCCAGACGACTTCGCCAGCAGCAGCCATCCGCTATTTGGAAGCAGCCATCAAAACTGCATCACCCCATACCTTGGCCATACTCAAACCGGATACCCATGGCCCCATCCCCAACCCGGACTATTTGCATGACCTGGCAGAGGAACAGCAGCGGCTCTTCTTGTATGAGGAAACAGCCAGGACAGCGCGGGACAAGCGCACCCGCGAGAGCTACGAGGCAGAGGCGCAAGCCAGCCGGCTGCGTCTGCAAAACGCGGAGACTACTATCCGCTACCTGGAGGACGCGCAGACAGTGGCCGCTGTTCGGGAGATTGCCCAGTACCTACTTCCCCAGACTGGTTTAATGCACAGCCAGCGGCTGGCGCTGTACAGCCCTGACCTGGTTGGCCAGTATGCCAAGGGTGCCCTCAGCCTGGAGCAGTTCATCCAGCAGGCGGATGGCAAACTGCGCCTGATCGAGATGGAGTATCAATAGGCCGCCTGTGCTACAATGAGCGCATCAAAACAGCTTGAAGGCTAAGCGATGGAAGCGGTGGAAGATTTGCCAAGCGACAAAGATGTAGAGCATCAGTTCATTCAGGCGGTCCGGGAACACTGGGACGCCATGTTCCGCCTGGCGCGCAGCATATTGCGCAACGATTGGGACGCAGAGGACGCGGTATCGGACGCCATAGAAAACGCCTGGAAAGCATTAGCTACCTTGCGGGATTGGCAGGCAATGCGCCCCTGGCTGCTGCGCATCACCTACCGCTGTAGTTTATCTATTCATAGAAAACGAAAGCAAGAACTGCCACAAGAGCAGGAAGCCATCGCAGCATTGGTAAAAAGCAAAGAAGAAGGCACCCCACTCTGGATGTATCTGGAGGCGCTGCCGCCAAAAGGTCGGGTGGTAATGCAACTGCGGTACGCGGAAGGCCTGCCCCTTAATGAAATCGCCACAGTGCTGCGCTTGCCCCGGGGCACGGTCTCCGCCCGGATCTGCCGGGCTACCCGGCAATTAAAGGAAATGCTGGAGAATGAGGAACAGTGCCATGGATGAAAAACAGATGCTGGATCAAATCAACAGCCAACGCCATGATGTGCCGGAAGGCTTTGCCCAGCGCATGAATGCCCGCTTACATCAAATCATAAAGCAAAATCCGGGCAGACCTCATCGCCCAGTCAGGCGTGTGCGCCTGGTGGCAGCGCTGCTCATCTTCCTCGTTGCAGGCGCATATGCCTTGCAGCAAAGCGGGCTGTTCAGCTTCCGCGAACCCTACATGAGAGAGGATTATTACTTTACCATGCCCGAAGCCCAGTACCTGGTGCATCCACTGGATGCAAAAGCAGTCTTTGAGGGATGGCATGCCGAGCTGCGCGAAGTGCTGTATGACGGAAGAATGCTGAAGTTGCTGTATGCGGTAATAGACGAAAGCGCAAAAGCGCCTTATTCGCAACAGCAGAAAGATGCAATTCAAAACGGAAGCATCTTTCCGTTTTATGATTTGTTCAATGCGGCTGATGCCTTCCCCAGTACTGAAAACAGCGGTTTCCTGATTTTGAATTCGAAGCAGGTGAACATCACAAACCTGGCAGTAGGGGCGGGCGAAAAAGCAGGCGAGTTCCTCTTTGTTGTGGATAGTGAGCTTGAGCTGAGCGCCCAGGATGATTTTATGCCTGCGTTTCTGCGGCCATCTGGCCCCACAGATCTTGTCCTGCCCTTTACCAACAGCCAGGGTATCCAGGTGGCGGCTCTTCATGCGCGCTTTGACGCCAAAGATGTGGCACAGCGATATGCAGTGGCCTTGCCAGCACCGATTGACATGGCATCCGGGCAGTTGGTGTTTCATGACCTGTTTCTCTCCCCAGCAAATATCGTGCTGGTGTACAGCATCATCACACCGGCAGATCAGGGGGAACAGCATGAGAATCTGCCTGCCAGGGTCGAACTGGTAGACGCAGACGGTCAGCCTGTCAGCGGAGCGAAAGGGACTTACTCCAAGAGCAGGATTTTGCCGAATGGGCTGGAGGAAACCTTGTATCACACGCTCTTTTCGCCTTTTGAGCAAGGGAAGCCCTGGTATATCCTGATACCGAATGGCGATCGGATCATTGTTGATTACAAAGGCTTACCCAATTGAATCATTGCAGCGATCCTTCCTTTTTGTTTATTTCAAGAACAATGGAGGCGGAATCATGCCGTCTTACACAATCTCTGGTTTTGATTTTTTCTGGCAAAAAGATAGGGATATGGAACAGACTGAAGATGAAAAACACCTGTAGATACCTTTGACCTTGGGGTTTTCTGGATTCGGTAATAATTTTTCAGATGATGATGCTATATAGAGATTATGTTTCATTGGAGGTGGGGCGAAGTTGATTCTTATATATGGCTCCATGCTACAATTTCGGACAGAAAGCTAAGG
>CAYOOZ010000162.1:0-4309 GCA_964405705.1 uncultured Christensenella sp. | reverse complement strand
GATGACAAACTTTTTCTCCTCGGCAGTGATTCCCGCCACCAGGCCCAAGGTCAGGGAGAGAAGCAAGAGAACAGCCAGCAGTTTCCTCATGGGGTACCTCCTTTTATTTGCAAGCCAGTCTTTCAGGCTTTGCGTTTAAATCAGTCGTCCTTCTTGGCAGCCTGGGCAAAGACCGCCACGATGATGAGCAGTCCCTTGATTACCAGTTGCAGGTTGGAGTTTACGCCATTTAGGCCCAGCATGTTGTCCAGCATCCCCAATATCAGGGCGCCAATCAGCGTGCCAAACATGGAGCCTTTGCCCCCGGCCATGCTGGTTCCGCCAATGGCTACCGCGGCCACGGCATTTAACTCGTAGCCAATGCCCTCATTGGGGCCGCCCTGGCTGACCTGGGCAGAGTGAATCATGCCGGCAACTGCGGCCAGCATGGCGCAGATAACAAAGGCCAGGGTCTTGACCCTTTTTACATTGATGCCAGAGAGGTGGGCGGCGGTCGGGTTGCCGCCAACGGCGTAGATTTGCCGGCCAAAGCGGCTTTTGCTCATCACAAACCAAAAGATCAAAAAGAGGACCAGGTAGATGATGGCGGGCATGGGCACCAGACCGCCAATGCGCATGCTGAGCCACTCAAATTCTGGCGCGGCATATCCGGGGCCCTGGCCATAGGCCAAGGGGATGCCTATGCCACCGGACCAAAAGCGCGCAAGCCCGCGCGCGATGTTCATGGAAGCCAGGGTGACAATAAAGGCCTGGATTTTCATCCGGGTCACCACCGTGCCGTTGAAAAAGCCATAGACCGCGCCAATTAAGAGGGAGATTAATACCGTGGGCACAAAGCCCAGCCCGTTTTTAACCATCAGGGCGGCGCTGCCGGTGGACACCAGGCCCAGGACCGAGCCCACGGACAGGTCAATGTCCCCCAAGAGGATGATCATCGTCATCCCAATGGCAATGATGCCGTTTTCTGACACCGCGCGCAGGATGTTCATGAAGTTGCGCACGTCCAAAAACAGGTTCTTGCCATTTTTGACCGTGATGATGCTGGCGATGGCAAAAATGGCGACCAGCGCGATATAGGCCTGGATTTTTTTGAGCATCGCGAAGATTTCGGCCCGTCGCTGCTGTTGGGATAAGCTGGGTTGGCTTTGCTGGCTCATAGGACTTTCTCCTTTGTTGAGGTCGCGGCCTTGAGGATGTCCTCCTGGGTGGCCTGGTTTTTAAAGAACTGCCCGGTCAGCCGCCCTTCGCAGAGCACCAGGACGCGGTCAGAAACACCCATGAGCTCGGGCATGTCGGAGGACACCAGGATGATGGCAATTCCCTGCGCGGCCAGGTCGTTGATCAGGGCATAGATCTCTGACTTCGCGCCCACATCAATGCCCCTGGTGGGCTCATCCAATAGCAGGATTTTGGGCCTGGTCATCAGCCAGCGGCCCAGGACCACCTTTTGCTGGTTGCCGCCAGACAGGCTCTGGGCCAGGGTATGGCTGCCCGGGGCGCGGATGGACAGGCTTTCCATCTGGGTTTGCCAGTCCTTGTTTTCCTGCCCTTTCTTCATCAGCCCCAGGGCTGAATAATCCTTTAGTTTGGGCAGGGACATGTTTTCCCCGATGGAGCGCAAGGGCACCAGGCCTTTGCCTTTTCTGTCCTCCGTCGCGTAGGAAATGCCTTCTTTAATGGCCACCCTTGGGGAGATTAAGCGCAGCGGCTTGCCGTTTAGGCTGATCTCCCCCTTCATGCTGCCCGCGTGAACGCCAAACAGGGTCTCCAACAGCTCCGTGCGCCCAGCGCCCAAAAGCCCGCCAATGCCCAGTACCTCGCCTTTATTAAGGGTAAAGGAGATGTCCTTTAAGGAGCGCTTGAAGCTGCCAAAAGGGAAGGTGACGCTCAGGTTTTTAACGCTCAGCACCTCTTCACCCGCTTTGATGTCGCGCTCCGGGTAGACATCCTCCACCTCCCGGCCCACCATCATTGAAATCAGTTGGCCCTCCGTGGTGTCCTGTGTGTCCACCGTGCCCACCAGCCGGCCATCGCGCAGGACAGTGATGCGGTCGGAGATGATAAAAACCTCCTCCATCCGGTGGGTGATGTAGATAATGCCAACCCCGTGCTTGGCCAAACGCCTGATAACCACAAAGAGGCGCTCGGACTCAGCCTTGGACAAAGCGCTGGTGGGTTCATCCATGATGAGAATTTGCGCGTCCAAGGAGATGGCTTTGACGATCTCCACCATCTGCTGCTCTACCACGCGCAGGGAGGAGATGAGCCGGTTGGGCTTGATGTCCGCCTCCAGCATCTCCAGGTATTCCTTCGCCTTCTCCTCCTGGGCCTTTTTGTTGACCAGCCCCAGTTTGTTGGTGATTTCCCGACCCATAAAGATATTTTCAGCCACGCTCATCCCGCGCACCAACTGCAATTCCTGGTGGATCTTGGCCACATGCATGTCCCTGGCGTCCAAGGGGCTGGTGATGTTGGTTTTCTCTCCGTTGATATAAAAGTCACCCTTGTAATGGGTGATGGAACCAGAGAGGATGTTCATCAGGGTGGATTTGCCCGCGCCGTTTTCGCCCATGAGCGCTAATACTTCGCCCGCGCGCAAATCAAGGCTGACATTGTCCAAGGCCTGTACAACGCCAAAATTTTTGCTGATACCGTTCATGGACAACAGATTGGACACGAGTCACCATCCTGTCTATTTGGGTTCACATGTTTGAACTGGTTGTTAGTAGGCCAATGCTAACACGATAAAACCAAGGCTGTCAAGCAAATAGGACAGCTTCCGCCCACCAACCATGTTCTCAAACCTGAACGAATATAAAAAGGACGCCCGATTGAGCGTCCTCGTTTTCATGGAAGTCTATTCCCCCTGCGGGGCTGTTACGCCGTCCCCTTTGGGGCTGTCCTCCTTGGGGTTGACAGCATCATCCCAGCCAGGCGGGTTGTTGAAGGTATCCTCGTTCCAGTCAAACTGCGGCTCGCTGCTCTCGCTCTCGCCTTCGCTGGGCACAAAGCCGCGGATGAGCTTGGCCATCATGAAGCCTGTGTGCCCATCCACCCAGACCTTCTTCCACCAGGCGGTGCCGCCGGTGACCACCACCTCGGTCCCGTTTTTGTATAAGCCCATGGATTCAGAGGCTGAACTGCCGCGCCTTCTCAAGTGCGCGCCTTCGCCCTCGGGGTTATCAATGATGCTGGTGTAGCCGCGGGGGCGCTCGGTCTTATCCGCCGGATCCAGGTCCGCGTAGGTGGGCGCGGGGGAGAGGGCTTGGGCCATCATAAAGCCGGTGCGCCCCTCCGGGGTCATCACCTGGGCAAATTCTTCCGTCACGCCCAGGATTATGACCTTTGTGCCATTGGCATAGCCCCTGAACTTCTCCGACTTGTAGTTGGGGCCCTCGCGCAAGGTCAGGCTGTAGTTGTCCGTGTTTTGGACGGCAGCCTCCACCTGCAGGCCCTGGTTGTTTTGCCCAGGCGCATGGGCGGACAAATTGGCCGAATCAACAAAGCCTACCAGGCTGCCCACGCGCACTTTGGTGGTTTTGTCACCCTTTTTCTCCAAAAGCTCCGCCAGGACGCCCGGGTAAACCCTGATGAGAACAGTGCTGCTCTTCTTGGCGCTCTTGTACAGGGGGATTTTGCCGTTGTCAACGGAAACCAGCCAGGCATAGCCCAGGTCTTCCCCCTGCTCCTTGAGGTTATTGGCCTTGATAAAGCCAGTGCGCTCCTGGCCCATCGGGTCTAGATAGGAAACCTGCGCCCAGCGGGCATCCAGGCTTAACAGGGTAAAACGCTGGCCCTTTTGCACTTCGCCCACCTGTTCTGAGCGGTCATCCGCTTTTTCATACATGGGCTTGAGTTTGCCGGTATTGGCATAGGTCTTTTGGCCACTTTGGGCGCTTGCCGTTGTGCCAAACGCCATCAACAGGGTCAGGAGTAAGGCGATGAATCGAACTTTCTTCAATGGGTTTTCCTTTCAGGCTTCGTCCTTGGTTTCGGTCTTTTTGTTCTGTCCCAGGGCTTCGCTTTGGGCTTCCTCACGGAATTGGTTGGTGTAGAGCAGGTAGTAGGCGCCGCGTTTTCTCAGAAGTTCCTCATGGGTGCCCTCCTCCTTGATTTGGCCATCCTCTAAAAGCAGGATGCGGTCAGCAGAGCGGATGGTGGACAGGCGGTGGGCGATGATAAAGCTGGTGCGCCCCTTTAAGGTCTGCTCAATGGCCTGCTGGATTAAGACCTCGGTCTCTGTATCCACAGAGGAGGTGGCTTCATCCAGGACAAAGAGCTTGGGGTCATGCAGGATGGCGCGGGCAAA
>CAYOOZ010000161.1:0-4344 GCA_964405705.1 uncultured Christensenella sp. | reverse complement strand
GCTGTTTGAAGGAACGACCATAGCGCGAATCACTTTTTTCAGCAGGCCCTATTTACCAGTAACTACCTTGCTGAAATATCCCAAATCCAGCAACCTTTCTTGTAATTTTAATACATCATCGCCCATATCTCCTATCCTAAGCTCAAGATATGGGTAATATCCTTCGTCACGTAATTTTTCACCAATTTTGTTCCAGAGAATTAATAATTCATCTGGTGGCAAATCAAATACACCTATGTTTTCCGATAAAATAGAAAGTGGAATCAACATAATGATCAAAATGAGGACGCATGCTTTTTTCATGGCTTACTTCCATTCTCTTTGTATTGTTTTAATAATCTTATTCTATATTGATATTTAACAAAAAGCAAGAAAAACACTATATTGTACAAGAATAATGGTTGTCAAAGAATAAATGCATCAACCTGTTCCCTGACGTCAACGCTTGGTTTCTGCCCACCCTTGAAACCAAAAAGCGGTTCATATATAATTATCACCAGACAAAGTCCCGATTTGCAGGGTTTCCCCTGCCCTTCCTTTTCATGAATACAAAACAGAACGGAGGCAAGCGTATGGCATTTGAAAACCTGCTGGAGCAATGGTTGCTTTTGGCCAAGGATGAGCCCGACCTGATGGCCGAACTCAAGGAGGCTCAATCAGACGGCAAGGCGCTGGAGGACCGCTTCTATCAAGACCTGGCCTTTGGCACCGGCGGCATGCGCGGCATCATTGGCGCTGGGCGCAACCGGATGAACATCTTTACCATCAGGCGCGCGGCAGCCGGCCTGGCGGACTACCTAAAGTCCGATGCTGACAGCCAGGGCAAATGCGTCGCCATCGGCTTTGACTCCAGAAAATACTCAGAGCGCTTTGCCAAGGAAACCGCGCTGGTTATCTGCGGCCGGGGCATCCCCGTGATGTTGTTTGACAGCCTGCGCCCCGTGCCCCTCTTGTCCTTTGCGGTGCGGGAGTTGGGCGCGGCAGCCGGCGTTGTCATCACGGCCAGCCACAACCCGCCAGCATATAATGGCTTTAAGGTCTATGGCCCGGACGGGGCCCAGCTGTCCCCCGCGGCGGCGGACATCGTTACAGAGAAAATCCGTAGCCTCGCCTTTGAGGACTGCCTGCCCATGGAGGAAAAGGAGGCCAGAGCAAGCGGCCTTTTGACCATGATGGGTGAGGAAATGGACCAAAAATACAACGACATGGTGCTTGATCTCATGGTCTGCCCGGAGTTGGTCAAGGAAGTGGGCCACAAGCTGTCCATCGTGTACACGCCCCTGCATGGCTCGGGCAATCTGCCAGTCAGGCGGGCCTTAAAAAGCGCGGGCATATCCCAGGTAACTGTGGTGCCCGAGCAGGAACTGCCCGACCCAGCCTTTTCCACCGTCAAGGCCCCCAACCCGGAGGACCCGGCTGCCTTCACCCTGGCCATTCCCCTGGCACAAAAGGTGGGCGCCTCCGTCATCTTGGGCACGGACCCGGACTGTGACCGCCTGGGTGTTTGCGCGATGGATGAAACCGGTGAATACCGCACCTTGACCGGCAACCAGATCGGCGCGCTGCTCTTGCATCACATCCTCTCCCAGAAAAAAGCCAAGGGCGTTTTGCCCAAAAATGGCGCTGTGGTCATGTCCATCGTGTCCACTGCCCTGGCCAACGCCATCTGTGAGGACTATGGGGTCACCCTCTTTGAGGTGCTGACCGGGTTTAAGTTTGTGGGCGAGAAAATCCAGCAGTTTGAAGAAAAAGGGGATTATACCTTCCTCTTTGGCTTTGAGGAATCCTATGGCTTCCTCTCCGGCACTTCCGTTCGTGACAAGGATGCGGTGAACGCGGCCCTCCTTCTTGCGGAGGCCGCCTGTGTCTGCCTCAAGGAAGGCATCACCCTGTTTGACCGCCTGCAGCAGATCTTTAAACGCTTCGGCTATTATGCCGAGGCCGTTTATTCCGGCACCTACCCGGGCAAGGATGGGGCCGAAAAAATCAAAAACATCATGAAGAAGCTGCGCGATGAAGCGCCGGAATCCATTGGCGGCAAAAAGGTCCTGGCCTCAAGGGACTATATCAGCGGTGAAATGAAGAAGAACGGGCAGGTCACACAGATGGGTTTCCCGCCCTCTGACGTGGTGTATTTTGAATTGGAAGACGGCGCCTGGGTCTGCGCCCGGCCGTCTGGCACCGAGCCCAAAATCAAGTTCTACTCCGGCGCCAGCCACAAGGGCAGCATGGACATGGCGGAGGAGGCCGCAAACCAACTGCTCAGCGCCTTTATTCAACTGGGCGAGTAGCACAAGCAGATAGGTTAAAGGGGCTGTGGCACAAGCTGCTGCAGCCCCTTTTCCTTTTTATACGGTCAATTGATATTAATGCCGGGCTTCTGGGATTTGCAAAGACCCAAAAAAGGGGGATGTTCCCCCTTTGTAGATCCGTAATGGAAAATCAAGAAAGATTAAGCTTTGGTGCCGGTTAAGGCGATGCCCTGGATAAACTGCTTCTGGAAAATCAGGTAGATGACCAGCATGGGCACCATGGCCAGGGCTGAACCGGCCATCATGTTGGGGAAGTTGGTGTTAAACTGCCCTTGCAGGGAGCTTAGGCCCGCGGCCAGGGTCATCTTCTTAATGTCCATGTTGACAATCAAGGGCCACATCATATCGCTGTAGGCGAACAGGGCAGTGAAGATGCCAAGGGCCACCATGGTGGTTTTGGTGAGGGGCAGCAGGATTTTGTAGAAGGTTTGAAAGACGTTGCAGCCATCCAGTTTGGCCGCCTCCATCAGGTCATTGGGCAAACTCATGTAAGCCTGGCGCAAGAAGAAGGTGCCAAAGGCGCTGACCAAGCCCGGGAAGAGCAGGGCGAACATGGAGTTGAGCATGTTGATAGAGGAAAGCATCAGGTATTGGGGGATGATGAACACCTGGGAGGGCAGCATCAGCTGGGTAATAACCACCATGAAGGTGATTTTCTTGAGCGGAAACTCCAGTTTGGCGAAAGCAAAGCCAGCCATGGAGCAAAAGATGATGGCGCAAATGACGCGCAGCAGCATTAAAACCAAGGTGTTGATATAAAAATTACCAAAGGGCAGGGTGGCCAGCACCTCCTGATAGCTTTTGGGGTTCCATGCGCTGGGAAGGATGGTGGGCGGGATACTGATGGCCTCGCCCTGGGTTTTAAAGGAGGTTAAAATCATCCACAGGAAGGGAAAGATCATTGTAATGGCCCCCAGGATGAGCACCAGGTGAATCAGCAGGTGACCCCGGGAATGCAGCTTTGATTTATTCGTTTTAACAAGGGTGCTTGCGCTCATCTTTTTCACCTCCCTTAATCATAGGTAACGAGCTTTTTCTCAGCCCAGAACTGGAAGGCGGTGATGAGCATGATGATGGCAAAGCTCCACAGCACAATGGCGGAAGCATAGCCCTTATTGAACTTCTCAAAGGCCTCCCGGTAGAACATAACCATCAGGGTGATGGTTTTGGGGTAGGCCGGGTTCTCCGGCTTGATGAGCATGTACACCGTATCAAACTGTTTAATCGCGCTCATTACACGCATCATGATGACAAAAAACAGGGTGGGGCTGATGAGGGGCACGGTAATGCGGAAGAAGCGCTGGATGCCATTGGCGCCGTCAATCTCGCTGGCCTCGTAATAGGAGTTGGAGATGCTTTGCAGGCCTGAGAGGATGAGCACCATGTCATAGCCAATGCTGGACCAAATGGTGATGATGGCGGCGGAGATGATGGCTGTCCTGGAATCAGACAGCCAGTTGGGGCCAGTGATGCCCAGCACCTTGAGCAATTGGTTTAACACGCCGATTTCCGCGTTAAAAATCCACCGCCAGACCATGGCTGTGGCCGCGGGGGCCACCACCAGGGGCAGGAAGTAAATGCCGCGGTAGACCGTGCGGCCTTTAATTTTATTGTTGAGCAGCACGGCCATGACCAGGGCTAAGAACACGCCCAGGGGCACGGTCAAGAGCATGAAGTACAGGGTGTTCCAGGTAGAACGCCAGAGCTGTGGGTCTTGAAACATCTGCTCATAGTTGCCCAGGCCCACAAAGCGCATAGGCCCTAAGCCCCTGGAGCGGTAGAGGCTCATATTGATGCTGTCAAAAAAAGGATAGATGTTGAGAACCAGAAGGCCAATGATGGTCGGCGCGATGAGAAAGTAAGCCCAGCCCCATTCCGCTCTGAAGCGGAATTTATTCTTCCTTTGAAGGTCAGGCGCTGTGGTCTGTGTGCTCATATGCCTTGTCCTCCTTGATTGAATGAAGCCGGGGAGGCTGGTCCTCCCCGGCTTGGGCTTGGGAAACGGTCATGACGCCACCAACCCGCCATTGTT
>CAYOOZ010000160.1:3413-4359 GCA_964405705.1 uncultured Christensenella sp. | reverse complement strand
CTCCTACGTCAACATCGCCCTGACCAACATCCCCACTGACGTGGCTGCCCAGGCAGACACCAGCGACATCTACGGCGGCGCTTGGGTCGTGATTGATCCTGCTGCCCAGACTGAGCGCCAGGCCTCCGAAATCGCGGAATTCTTGAGCGTGCTTGACTGGGGCGCCGAAAAGGGCTATATGTCACAGGAAGACGTGAACGCGTTTAAGGGCTCTGCCTACTCCATGAGCTCCTACATCGCGCTGAAGGTCTTCATGGAAGGCATCAACCGCCTGGGCGATAAGGAAATCACCCGCCCCGCCTTCCTGGAAGCCATGGAATCCGAGCGCATCAACGTGCCGATCTCCGGTGGCGTTGACTACTCTGAAGGCCAGCGCATCGGCCTTGACGGCATGGCTTTTGCCAAGTTCAACAAGGGCTTTACCGACGCGTTTGACGCCTTCTCCACAGTTGACGGCATGAAGTCCATCAGCGAGCTGCTGGGCGAATAAGCTAAGCACACACAAAGATACCTTCCGGGGAGGAAGCCCCAGGGCTTCCTCCCCCTTTACATCATATGCCAGGTGAAACCGCATGAGGTTGAACAGGCACAATAAATACTTGAGCAATGAGAGGAAAAACCATGAATTATCAGGATAAAATTATTACTGCACAGCAGGCGGTGGACCTGGTCAAGTCCAATGATTATATTGTCACCGGCCTTGGCTGCGCCACAGCGCATGACTTTTTCAGCCTCCTGCATACCGCCCATGGACGGGTTAAGAACGTCACCATCTCCACCTGCCTGCCCATGAGCGATTACCCGGTGTTTAATGACGCGCAGTACAAGGACAGCTTCCAGCACGACAGCTGGTTTTACAGCCCCTCCACCAGGCGCGCGCACAAGAATGGCAACACCTCCTTTGTGCCCAACACCTACAACCTTATGCTTAAAAAGCCAGTAGATG
>CAYOOZ010000160.1:0-3403 GCA_964405705.1 uncultured Christensenella sp. | reverse complement strand
TTTGTGCCCAACAACCTGCATTTTGCCGCCACCAAGCGCCTGTTCCACAAAAAGCCCAACATCTATGTAGGTTCTGCCGCCATGCCTGATAAGCACGGCTATGTCAGCCTGTCCACCTCCAACACCTATGAGGTGCAGATGATTGAGCAGGCTGACTTGGTGATTCTGGAAATCAACCCCAATTACCCGCGCACTTTTGGGGATGTGAATATCCCTGTCTCAAGGGTTCATCACTTCATCCAGTCGGACTATCCCTGCCCCGCCCTGCCCTATGTGGAGCCCAATGAGAAGGACCGCGTCATTGGCGCTTATATCGCTGACCTTATCAATGACGGGGACTGCATCCAACTGGGCATTGGCGGCATGCCAAACGCTGTAGCCGAAGCCCTGCACGGCAAAAAGGACCTGGGCGTCCACACAGAAATGCTGACCACCGGCATGATGGACTTGTACAAGTCCGGCGCGGTCAATGGCAGCAAGAAGCAGACCCACAAGGGCAAGATGGTATGCACCTTCATCATGGGCAGCAAGGATTTATATACCTTTGCAGATGACAACCCCGGTGTTGAAGTATTGGCCGGTAGCTATGTCAATGACCCCTACATCATCGCGCAGAATGACAACATGGTGTCCATCAATTCCACCATTGAAATTGACTTGACCGGGCAGTGCGCCAGCGAATCCCTGGGCAGCACGCAGTTTTCCGGCACCGGTGGGCAGACTGATACCGCCATTGGCGCGCAGAACTCCAAGAATGGCCGCTCCTTTATCTGCCTGTATTCCACCGCCAATGTCAAAAACCCAGAAACTGGTGAACGCGAGGAAAAGAGCAAAATCGTGCCCCAGTTGATGCAGGGCGCGGCTGTCTCCCTCTCCCGCAATGATGTGGACTATGTGGTGACGGAGTACGGCGTGGTCCGCCTGCGCGGCACCAACTTAAAGGAGCGGGTGGAGTTGCTTATCAGCATCGCCCACCCCAAATTCCGTGATGAATTAAGGAGCCGTGCCCTTGAAATCGGCCTTTTAACCGAATGAGCACCTTTGTATTCCGCGGCAAAGAGGTCTACTATGAGCTTGTTGGGGAAGGCCGCCCGCTGCTGCTCCTCAACGGCATCATGATGTCCACCAAATCCTGGACGCCGTTTTTAAGCGCCTTCCAACAAGGCGAGAATCAATTAATCCTGGTCGACCTTTTGGACCAGGGGCAGAGCCAGGCCATGGACAACGATTTTGAGCAAAGTCTGCAGGCGGATATGCTGGACGCGCTGCTAAACCATCTGAAAATGGACAGTGTGACCGTCTTTGGCACCAGCTATGGCGGGGAGGTGGCATTAAACCTGGCTGTGCGCTACCCCAAAAGGGTCAACAAAATGGTGCTGGCCAACACGGTGGCGCGCACCAATGCCTGGCTTCGCGAAATTGGCGATGCCTGGAACCTGGCCGCCAATGACCCGATAGCCTATTACGCCACCACGATTCCTGTGATTTATAGCCCGGATTTCTATGACCGCAAGTCGGACTGGATGGAGCGGAGAAAACAGGTGCTGACCCAAACAGCCTTTGCAAACCCTGATTTTATGGCGCGGATGCAGCGGCTGACCCGCTCCGCGGAAAGCCATGACGTGCGTTTGGACCTGCATAAAATTGACTGTCCGGTGATGATCATCTCCTCCAGCCAGGACCACATCACCCCCTTGGAGGAGCAGGAGTACCTGCGCGACCACATCAAAAACTCCTCCCATGTCATCCTGCCCAAGACCGGGCACGCCGCCTTTTATGAGCGGCCGGATGCCTTTGTGAGCATCATGATGGGCTTTGTCAACCTTCAGGAGACGATAAGGGTGATTTGAGGTATGTATGCTGTTTGATTATCAGGGGAAGACCATTTACTACGAAAGCCACGGATCGGGGCGTCCGCTCCTGTTGTTGAACGGCATTATGATGTCCACTGGTAGCTGGGCCCCCTTTGTGGACGCCTTAAGCCGGGACAATACCCGGATTCTGCTGGTTGACCTGATGGATCAGGGGCGTTCCGCGGCTTTTACAGCAGGCTATGACATCGCTGACCAGGCGGACATGATTGCCGGTTTGATCGA
Source organism: uncultured Christensenella sp. (assembly GCA_964405705.1). Lineage (GTDB taxonomy): Bacteria > Bacillota > Clostridia > Christensenellales > Aristaeellaceae > UBA6115. Next base: position 1,307 of record CAYOOZ010000160.1, on the reverse strand, counting down.
ACATTTGGGGCTTGATAAGGTCAATGTCATGGGCACCTCCTATGGCGGCGCGGTTGCTTTAAGCCTGGCCATCCGCTATCCTGAAATGGTGGACAGGCTGATGCTGGCCGCCACGAGGGCCAAGACAGACGCCCTGTTTCGTGACATGTGTGAATCCTGGTTGCATGCCTGCCACAGCCCTCAGGCCCTCTACACCGCGACCATGCCGCTGTTTTACGGCGCCACCTTCCAGGAGGCGCAGCCCGCCTTTCTGGCCAAAAGGCGCGAACTTCTTGAAAAAACGCTGTTTAAAAGCCCGGATTTTATCGAAAGGCTCAAGCGCCTGGTCCATTCCATCCTGAACTTTGATTTGAAGGACAGGCTGCATGAGGTCCACTCCCCCACCCTGGTGTTGGCGCCTGAGGAGGACCTGGTGATGATGCCCTGGGAACAAAAGACCATCGCAAACGGTATAAAAGACGCTGAACTGCTGAGTTTGCACAAAACCGGGCACGTGCTCTTCCTGGAGCGGCCACACCTGTTCGTTCCCTTGATTATGGGTTGGTTTTCCCATGATGACACCGTCACCCTTTTATGACTACTGCCAGCAAGCCCACGAAAGAGAGGCCCATGAACCCACCCAAAACCAGCCGGGGCAAAGCCACCTTAAGCCGCATCATCAAGGCGGCGGAGAAGGAATTTGGCAAGCGCGGCTATTACAACACCGCCATTAATGACATTGCCGGCGCCGCCAAGGTGGCGCCAGGCACCATTTATATCTATTTTGAGGACAAGTACTCCTTATATTGCCACCTGCTCAACCAGTATGGACGCGAAATCCGCATGAACATCGCCAAGGCAGTCGCCGGATTGACAGACAGGTTGGAAATTGAGCGCATGGGCCTGCTATCCTTCCTCCAGCAGGTGCGCAAACAACCCCATATGTATAAAATCATTTGGGAGTCCCTCTACATCAACCCGGAATTGTTCGTGGACTATTACGAGTCCTTTGCCACGCGCTATGCAAAGCAGATTGACAAGGCCGGGGATGAGCTGACCCAGATGGACAGCACGGTGATGGCCTATCTGCTCATGGGCATCTCTAACTTCATCGGATTAAAATATGTCTTCTTTGAGAAGGACGCGGACCTGGAAGCTGTTGTGGATGAAGTGGTCAAATTCCTGCGCTTTGGCTTTGTAAAGGCACCAGTCCCTCAACAGGATGGTGTATCCGGTCAGGATCTGGCACCGGCAAGCCAGAGTGAAAAAACCTTCCCGGATTGCATTTTTAAGTGCAACATGCCGAACATCGTTTCGGAGTGCTTGCT
>CAYOOZ010000159.1:0-4461 GCA_964405705.1 uncultured Christensenella sp. | reverse complement strand
CAGCACAGGAGCTCCGCGCACCATTCCGCTGTCGCGTCGCCATACCATTCCCCGTACTTGGTGGATCCATCCCGGCCTTCAATATAGCCCAGTTCCCCGCGCACCACCTCCAAAACGGCAGTAACGCTCTTTGGCACCTCAAACCGGGGCGGGAGGATTGTCCCAGTCTCCTCGGATAAAGCCATTGGGCCTAAAAAAAGAAAAACAATGAGCAGTACTGTTAAAATCCGTCTGTTCATGGCCTCCCCTTCCTTAAAATCCGGATTGTACGATTATACCTGTTAGGCCATGCCTGCGCAAGCTTTGCGGGGCGGGGGCCGGTTTTGACCAGGGTTTAGCCCAGTCATTTTTGCAGTTCGTCATACTCAATAATGACGATGCTGCCAGGGGTCAGCCCGAGGCAGACCTCGGTCTGTTTGCGCAGCGCGCGCAGAAGCATGAGCTGTTTTTCGGGTGATTTTTCAAAGTGCAACTGGGCAGACCCGGCCAGGAATCCCGCAAAGGCCAGTTTCAGGCTGCCCTCGTTTTGAAAGACCGCCTGATTGAGCTTGGATAAGCCGGTTGTGAGCAGGGCAAAGGGCGGGTAAAAGGCCTCCATGACCGCTTCCTGCATGACAGATAAAAGGGCCGCGCCCTCAAACTCTCCGTCCAAGGCCAGAAGGCTGTCAATGAGTGGCCTGTCCTCAAGGCTAAAATGCGCGGATAAAAAAAGCAGGTGGTTGAGCGCTGGGATGGGGGAGATGTTCTGCGTTTTTTGAAAGCCCAGCAGCGCCTTTTGCGCGCGCTCCCTGGCAATCTCGGCCAAGACTTCAAACTTGGTTTTGAAGTGGTGATAAAAGCTGCCCTTGCTGCAATTTAAAAGGTCCAGGATGTCCTGGATGGAGGTGTTTAGATAGCCCTTTTGCGCGAACAATTGGGCCGCGGTATCCAGGATGTCCTGCTTCTTTCTCAAGCCCTTCCTCATCTTGGCCTCCTTTAGTTAAACTCAATGACCTGCTGGACTTCCCTGTACTTGGAGGTGAACAGCTTCTCTCGCCTGATTTCGTTGCCATTTCTCAGGTAGACCCGGTAGGTGTCCACCACATAGCCGGTCCTCTCCTGCTTTAATTCCTTCTGGCTGTTCAAAGGCAGGTTGGGGTTTTGCTGGTAGATGGGCTCCCGGGGTGGCTTGGTGGTGGAAATCAGCTCGGTGACAAGCTCAATCTTTTCCCCAGGCGCGCTTTGCATTCCGTAAAACTCCACCGTGAGCGTTTTGTTCTCATAGGACGCAATGATGAAAACGGGCGTGTCCTTGTTGTTTTTAAACTGAAAGTCCAGGTTGGGCCAGTTGACGGTCGCGTCCAGACCTTTGTCCATGTAGGACACCGGCCAGGCATGGGGGGAGCGCTCCACAATGCCCATGTCCGCCTGCGCTGCCGCGAAAAACAGGGTGGAGGACACCTGGCAAACGCCGCCGCCCACGTCGTCAATCAAGACGCCGCCGGAGATGGCCGGCGCGCCCGCATAGCCTTTTTCAAGGGTGCGTTGCCCTGTTGTCTGGTTAAAGGAAAAGGTCTGCCCGGGCATCAGGGTCTGGTTGCTGATGGCCAGGGCGGCCAAGGCGATGTTGTTGTTGCGGTCCCTATTGCTGCCGGTCTTGGTGGAATAGGTGGAAAGCCGGGTGAAGCTGTTGGTCATCTCCACGCTGCTCACCTTGGGCAAAAGCACGCTGCCAGACAGGCTGATGCGGGCGGTATAGTCCCCCCGGTCCAGGGCTGACGCCAAAGCGTCCTTGATGGCTTGCGCCTCAATGTGCCGCCCCTGTACATCCTGGGTGACAGAGAAGGCCTTGGTTTTAAAGTCAAAGGAGGCAACCACTGCGTTGACCGGTTCCCGGTTGAAGGCCGTGGCAATTTGCTCCGCGATCCTTGTGACCTCGCTGTTTTTATAGGTGGCCTTGGTATAAAAGGAAGCGCCGTTTTTCTTCACGTGCTGGGCCTGGCGATAGCGCACCTCAAAGGGGGTGAACTGCGAGTTGATGATGGAGATGGTGCCCTGCCGCCCGATGGACCAGGCTTCCTCCATCACGGACTCCAGGTTGTTTTCAAAGTGCAGGTGCTCCTGCGTTAAGAAATAGGTCTCCCGGTCAATGGTCACCTGGATGTCCAGGGGTTGCCCGTTTGCGGCTTGCTGCCGCGCTTTAACCCGCAAGTCCAGCGGGCTTTGCCCACCCACCGGGCTCTGGTCTATTTGGATGCCATCAAAGAACTGGTTGCCTTGCATGGCCTTGAGCTTCTGGTTAAAGGCCTCCTGGCTGCCGGAAGCGTTCAAAATAAATGTAAAGCAGGACACCAGTATGATGAGGGAGAGGCCTATCATCAAAAGGCTGACCAGGGGGAAGGGCCTTTTCTTCTGTTCTATGGGCAATGGCGAGTGCGGTATTTCTTCTATTGAGTCAGCATATGCTTCATATTCTTCGTAAAATGGCTCTTCCATCAGCCAGTCTTGGGATACGGGGACGAAGTCAAATTCGGCTTCCGCCATGCCCTGCTCAACAGCAAAGCTAACCTGGGCCTGCTGCCCGGTGAAATCCAGGTGGCTGCCCTGCCTTTTGCGGGCTTCGCTGCGGCGCACAAAACTGCCTCCCTCCCTGATTGTTGTCTCATTGTAATTATTTTGTTATACATCTGTCAAGAATGGGGGCTTTACAGCGCAATCCGGACCCGGTTTCCCGGTTTTGCCGTCTTGACAGCGGGCTTGATTTTCCTCTATCATGGGTGCAAAAGCAAAGGAGGAAATCGGATGAAATTTTACGTGTGCAAACATTGCGGAAACATCATCGCCTACGCGTATGACGCCGGCGTGAAGGTCGTGTGCTGCGGCGAGGAAATGCAAGAAATGGTCGCTGGCACCGTGGATGCCGCCAAGGAAAAGCACGTGCCTGAAATCGCGGTGAACGGCAACACCGTAACCGTCAAGGTCGGCGCGGTCGCCCACCCCATGGAGGAGAAGCACTACATCACCTTTGTCGCCCTGGAGACCAAAAACGGCTACCAGCTCAAGAAGCTTCACCCCGCGGAGGAGCCGGTTGCGGGTTTTGCCCTGGTTGAAGGGGATTTGGCTGTCGCTGCCTATGAACATTGTAACCTGCATGGCCTTTGGAAGGCTGAAGCATAAATAAAGGGAGAGTATTATGAAAAAGTACGTTTGTGATGTCTGCGGTTGGGTTTATGACGAGGCGGAAGGCTATGCCGATGGCGGCATCTCCGCTGGCACCAAGTGGGAAGATCTTCCCGAGGATTTTGAGTGCCCGCTGTGCGGCGCTGACAAGAGCCAGTTCTCCGTTGAAGAATAAGTAAATCAAACCCTAAAAGGCCGCCAGTATTGCGCTGGCGGCCTTTTGCTATCCTGTTTTTTGCGTCTTTGTTCTTTTTTTGCCATGGGCGACAGGGTTTTGATGATATATTTGCGGGTCCCCTTACCCTTCCAGCGCCCTTTGCGCCTGGCGCTCAATCTCCAGCTCCTCCAGCGGCTTTTTGGCAAACAGGAGGATGAGGAAGCCCACCAGGAAGAGGAGGATGAGGCACAAAGCCCCATAGGAGGAGCGCCCTGTCATCCCGCCCACCAGGGCATACAGGAGGGGGCCAATGACGGTGGCAAACTTGCCGAAGATGTCAAAGAAGCCAAAGTACTCATTGGAGCGCTTCTTGGGCACCAGTTTTCCAAAGTAGCTCCGGCTGACCGCTTGGATGCCGCCCTGCATGGTGCCCACCATCACAGCCATTGCCCAGAACAGGGCGGTGGAGAAAGACAGGGCGTTTTGGTAGTTGTGAATGCTGTCCATGTTGCTGTCCCGAAAGGCCAGTAACTCGGGCTTGATCAGGGCCTTGATCAAGGCCAGCTGGTTTTGCTCGGTCTTATTGCCCTTGGGGTAGGCAATCTCTAATTTTTCAAAGTCCACAAGGTCCTTTTGACGGATGGCAGTCTTGGCGGAATTGAGGTAGGTGTCAAGCGCGCCTTTGGCCCCTTCAACGTCCTCAAAGGTATAATCATTGATTCTGTTTTCAAAGGCGGGCTGGGCCGAATCAAAGGCCAGGTTGTATTTTTCCTGGTGGGGCTCTAAGCTAAAGCCCATGTAAAAGCCCACCAGGCAAATGAACATATAGACCGCGATGGCCCACAGCAGGGCCTTTCTGGCGGAAATCAGCTTGGTCAATTTACCAAAGAGGATTGAGCAGGGCATGGCCACAATCTGGGTGACCAGAAGCGCCAGGATCATCCCTGTCGCGCCCAGGCCCAGGGCGGTGCCATAGGCGGTGGAGATGCTGATGACCGTGCCCACCCCGTCAATATAGAAGAAATAAGCCAGGATAAACAGCAGCATCCCGCGGGACTTGGCGATGTCCCGGGCTGTCTTGAGCACGTTTGAAAAGGCCTTTCCAAGGGAGAGCTTGTCCGGCTTTTCGATGTAGTGCTCCTGCT
>CAYOOZ010000158.1:0-4468 GCA_964405705.1 uncultured Christensenella sp. | reverse complement strand
CTGATAAAAAACGATGGGGAGGGATGGGGGATGGCGTTGCAGGAGTCAGGCGAGATGTATCTGGAGACCATCCTGATTTTATCTGGTCAGGGCGGGCCTGTGCGTTCCACCGATATCGCCTCTTACATGAATTATTCCAAGCCCAGTGTCAGCCGCGCAGTGGGCCTGCTTAAAAAGGACAAGCTCATTGAAATGGACAGGGATGGGGAGATTCATTTAACCCCAAGCGGCCTTGCCATCGCTCAGGAGATCTATGAGCGCCACACCCTGCTTTCCCGTGTCTTGATGCACCTGGGGGTGGATGAAGAGACAGCGATACAGGACGCATGCAAGATTGAGCATGATATCAGTGAAGCCTCTTTCAGCGCAATCAAGGCCTTTGCTTCCAAGCTCTTGGAAAAAAAGGATTAAACCGAATAAAGCCCTGTCACCTATTAAGTTCCTGAGGTGTTGATGTGACTGTTTTCTATGCCTTTGTCCAGTTTGTTTTCTGGTTTTCCTATGGCTCAGTCGCCAATTTCGCCAGCGTCTATCTCTTAGACCGCGGCATCAGCAACCTGGTCATCGGCCTTATTACCGCATTCTCAAGTTTTGTATCCATCCTGGTGCAGCCCAAATTGGCCACCTATGTGGACAGGGAAAAAAGCGTCTCCATCAAGTCCATTTTATTGATTCTTTATATAATATTGGTTACCCTGGGCGGGTTGCTGGCCCTGTTTTATGGTCAGGGTGCCATGATCAATGGCATTTTGCTTGGATTTGCCTTCTTGATTGTTCAGGTTGCCCTTCCCTTTGTTATCGCGCTGGCGACAGAAACGCTCAACCAAGGCAAACACTTAAACTTCTCCTTGGCCCGGGGCGTTGGCTCCGTGGGCTACGCGGTGCTGTCCTTTGCCCTTGGCAAATGGATCGCGACTACAGGCGCGCAGGTGATCCCCTGGACTTTGATTTGCAGCACCCTGGTTTTAATGATGGTTATTTGGCGCTTTCCCTTTATTAAAGATAAATCTCAAAAGGCCCCAGTGACCCTGGCTGTAAAGCGCGGCTCTTTCCTGACCTTTGTGGGGAACTATCCTGTGTTTTCAGTTGTTCTTTTGGGGTGCACGCTGATTTATACCAGTCATATTTTAATCAATAATTTTGCCTATCAGATTGTCAATGACAAAGGCGGAACCAGCGAGCACATGGGCATTTTGATGGGTCTGGCTGGCCTTTTGGAGGTGCTGACCATGTTTGCCTTCACCAGGCTTCTAAAATGGCGTGGCAGCGCCTTTTGGTTTCAAATCAGCGGCGTGTTTTTTACGTTAAAGTGCCTGGGCACCCTGCTGGCCGGCTCCATGGGCGCGCTCTACCTCGTGCAGATTTTTCAGCCCCTGGGCTGGGGGCTCTTGACTGTTTCCTCGGTCTACTATGTCAATGAGCTGATGCAAAAAGAGGATAAAATCAAAGGCCACGCCTATATGACCATGACCCTGTCCATCGGCAGCATCATTGGCTCCTTTGTAGGTGGCTTTTTGATCGACAAAGCCGGCGTGAACGGCATGCTTTTAGCGTCAGTGCTCTTTGGCCTGGTTGGGACAGTGATTGTGAATGTGTTTTCATCCAGAAATAAAGCGAAGTCTTTAAAAGAAGCCTAAACCTGCTCTGCCACTTCGCGGGCAATTTCCGCTTCCTTGGCTTTCATGGCGTTAAGCGTCCTTATGAGCAATTCATCCAGTTCCCAACCCAGCATATTGGCGCCCTGCGTAATGACATCCCGGGAGCAGCCTGCCGCGAAGGCTTTGTCCTTGAACTTTTTCTTGATGGACTTGAGTTCCATATCTGACACGGATTTGGACGGGCGCATCAGGGCGGCCGCGCCAATCAGACCGGTCAATTCATCGGTTGCGAACAAGACCTTTTCCATTAAATGCACAGGCTCCGGGCTGCCCTTGCACAGGCCATAGCCGTGGGATATGACAGCGTGGATAAAGCGCTCGTCATAGCCGGCCTCCTTGAGAAGCGTGGGGGCGACCTCGCAGTGCAAAAGCGGGTGCTCGCCAAAGTCAAGGTCATGCAATAGGCCGACTGTGGACCAGAAGTCCACCTCATCCGCAAAACCCAGTTCCTGGGCAAAATGGGCCAGGACGCCGGACACAGTGATAGCGTGCTGGATATGGAAAGGCTCCTTGTTGTGCTGTTTCAAGAGGCTCATCGCGTCATTTCTGTTCATAGTATCCTCCAAAAAATCATAGGGATACCTTAGCAAATGGGGCTTTCTGGGTCAAGGCAAGGGTGAGGGAGGGCTGTTCAAATTGTGTTCTATGGCCTTAAAACCCATATTGACAAGGGTTGGCTTTGCGGATAAATTAAGGCCCAGTACACTTAAAGGAAGCGGCATGGACAAGGACAAGTTTTTGACCACCCTGGAAGGCATCGTGGTGCACGGAAAAAAGGTGGGGCGCACCCTGGGCATCCCCACGGCCAACATCCCCTTTGTTCCGGGGCAGACCGGACAGCAAGACGGGGTGTATGTGGCTGATTTGGTGCTTTTAGACCAAAAAAACCGCGTAGTAAACGGGGTTTTAAACCAGGGCTACCATCCCACGGTGCCAGGAGGCATCCCGGCGGTTGAAATCTATCTGTTTGATTTTAATGAGGATATCTATGACCAGCGCGTCCTTGTGCGCTACCTGCATTTTTTAAGGCCGGAAGTGACGTTCCAAACCAAGGAAGAAATGCGTTTGGTGATGCAGGATGACATCAAAAGGGCCAGGGCTTATTTTGAGGACAGGCCCAAAACCGACTGAGCTTTTTCCAGCATCCGCTGCATCTGCTCGGTCTTTTTTTGCCCCCCGGTGCTGATAAAACGGGTTTGTCCGGGGGCGGTGCTGTCATTTAACAGTCCCTTGTCTGAAAGCCTTTTGATTAACTGCCTGCAGACACCCTCATTGCTGTCCAAGATGCGGGTTTCTTTTTGAAGGTGGGCGCTAATGGCGTTTTTGAGAAATACATAGTGTGTGCAGCCCAGCACGACGGAATCAATCGCTGTATTTTCAAATGGTTTGAATAAATCATCCAGGTATTGGTGAAGCGCAGCGCTGTCCAAATCCTCTTGTTCTACAAAGTCCATCAGGCCAGGGCAGGGGAGGGAGAGGGCGTTTTCCCCATACTTTTCATACAGGGCAGCGTATTTGGCGCTTTGCAAGGTTAGCGGGGTCGCGAGTACCAGAATCAACCCCTTATGATGGGTGTCAGCCGCCATTTTCAGCGCGGGCTCCAGGCCAATGATGGGGAAGGGGTGGGTTTCTCGAAGCTCTTCAATGGCGACGCCAGTGGCCGTGTTGCAGGCGACCACCAGGGATTTGATGCCGATTTCCGCCATTTGAGAAACGGCGGCCTTGGTCAACTCCCGGACCTCCTCATCGCTCTTGGTGCCATAGGGCGCGTTTGCGCTGTCCCCCAGATAGAGGAAATCCTCCTGCGGGAGGGCAGACTGAGCAAAGGCCAGGACGCTTAAACCGCCCAGGCCGCTGTCAAAAAAGCCAATCGGCTGTTTCTTGTCCATGCTTCCCTCCTACAACGATTATAGCATAGCAAATATGATACAATCAAAGCATGAAAAGGAGAGGGGGGGCAGGATGGAAGTACACATTCCCTTGTTTGATTTGGCCCTGACCGCAGCCAGCGGGCAGTGCTTTCGCTTTCATAAAATCAAGGACGGGTTCTATCAACTGACGGCCAAGGGGCAGGTGCTTCATATCCAGGAGTTGGGGGATGAGCGCTATTCCTTTTCCTGTGATGAGGCAGCGTTTGAAACCCATTGGGTGGATTATTTTGATCTGAAGCGGGATTATGGCGCGGTGCACAGCCTGATTCGTCCACAGGACGGCTATCTCTATGAAGCAATGCGCTACGCCCAGGGCGTTAAAATTTTGCGCCAGGAACCTTTTGAGACGCTCATGGCCTTCATTATTTCCCAGCGCAAATCCATTCCCGCCATCATCTCCTGCGTGGAGGCGCTTAGCCGCCGCTTTGGCGAGCAAATTTTGGAGGATGTCTTTGCCTTTCCCAAACCTGCTGCCCTGGCCAATGCCAGTGAGGAAGACCTGAAAGCCTGCGGCCTGGGCTATCGCGTGCCCTACATCAAAAAGACAGCGCAAATGGTGGATGGCGGACAGATTGACCTTGAAGAAATTGCTACGCTTTCAGACAGCGAGCTGGAAACAGAATTGCTGCGCTTTCCTGGCGTGGGCAAAAAGGTGGCCGCCTGCGTAATGCTCTTTGCTTTTGGACGCCTGGATATTTTTCCGGTGGACACCTGGATTCAAAAGGTTTTGTCCGCGCAGTATCAGGATGGCTTTCCCTTTAGCGCGTATCCCGGGGTGAGTGGCATCTTGCAGCAATACCTGTTTTGCTACGCGAGAAACCAGGCCCGGGTTGAAACCCCAAGTGCAACATAGATGAGTTAAAAGGAATGGCTCATAGT
>CAYOOZ010000157.1:0-4535 GCA_964405705.1 uncultured Christensenella sp. | reverse complement strand
CATTGTGGTCTCCTGCCAGAATGAGCGCTCCCAGGTGCAAAACCGGGAGATGTGCTTAAGGATGCTGCGCGCCAGGCTTTTGGAGCTGCGCGAGCGGGAGAACGAAGAAAAAATGGCCGACATCAAGGGCGAGATGAAGAAGATCGAGTGGGGCAGCCAGATCCGCTCCTATGTCTTCCAGCCCTACACCATGGTCAAGGACCACCGCACCGGCTTTGAATCCGGCAACATTGACGATGTGATGAACGGCAACCTGGACGGCTTTGTCACCGCCTACCTCAAGATGCAATGAGTTTTGGGGCAAGGCGCGGTTTTTTTGGCCTGTGGCTGATCTTGGCCCTGGGCCTTTTGTTGCTCTTGCCCTTTTTGATGATTGCCCCGTCAAAAAACGCGGACACCTTGTACCAGCTTTTTGATCAGCACGCGCAGGTTCAACTATTGCCAACAGACAAGCGCCTCCTGGCAGAGGGGATGAGTGGGTTCTTATCCGGCCAGCGGGAAACAGCCCAGGTGACCCTGCGTGACAAACCCGCCTTCAGCCAAAAAGAGCAACTTCACCTCCAGGACGTGCGCGCCCTGTATGCCCTCTCAGACAAGGTGGTCATGGCGGGGGGCGGTCTGCTGGGGCTGGGCCTTGTTTTGATCAGTTTGCTCAAAAAACCGCTCCTAAGCGCTGTCAATCAGGCGGCGCGGGCGGTGCTCTTGCTGCTTTTGATGGTGGGCTTCATCGCCCTTTTTGACTTCACTGGCCTGTTTCGCCTCTTCCACCTCCTGGCCTTTGACAATGAGCTCTGGCTTTTAAATCCCGCGACCGATTTATTAATTCAACTGATGCCGCAAGGCTTTTTTACGGATTATCTTGCAAAGGCGGCGCTTTGGCCGCTCCTGCTGCTTTTGTTTTTGAGCCTGAGAGTCCCTCAAAAGGAGAAAACCCCGTGACACAAGCACCTGCCAGCCTGATCTTGGCCCTTGAATCCTCCTGTGATGAAACGGCTGCCGCCGTAATCAAAAACGGGCGGCAGATTTTATCTGATGTCGTCTTTTCCCAGATTGCCCTGCATGTGCCCTATGGCGGGGTGGTGCCGGAAATCGCCAGCCGCTCCCACATTGAAAAAATTGACCTGGTGGCCACGGAAGCCCTGCAAAAGGCCGGGCTTTCGCTGTCTGATTTAGACGCGGTGGCCGTCACCCAAGGCCCAGGCCTGGTCGGCGCGCTCTTGGTGGGTGTCAGCTACGCCAAGGGCCTGGCCTTTGCCATCAACAAGCCCCTGCTGGCCGTTAACCATATCGCAGGCCACATTGCGGCCAACTACCTGGCGCACCCGGATTTAAAGCCGCCCTTCTTGTGCCTGGTGGTCTCCGGCGGCCACAGCCATTTAATCCAGGTGGGGGAGGAGGGCCTCTCGCTCATTGGCTGCACCCAGGATGACGCTGCGGGGGAGGCCTTTGACAAGGCGGCCCGGGTCCTGGGCCTGCCCTACCCGGGAGGGCCCAACTTGGACAAATTGGCCAAATCAGGCGATAAAACGGCCTACCCCCTGAGCATCCCCAAGGTGGCAGGCCCCTATGATTTCAGCTTTTCTGGGCTGAAAACCGGGTTTATTAACTTGGTGCACGGCATGGATCAAAGGGGGGAAAATTATATCAAGGCTGACCTGGCCGCCGTCTTTCAGGAGACTGTGGTGCAGCATCTGGCGGACAAGACCATGAAGGCCTGCCGCGACCTGGGCTTTACCACCCTGGCACTGGCCGGGGGCGTATCCGCCAACAGCCATCTCAGGGCGCGGCTGTCCGATTTATGCCAACAAGCGGAAATCAAGCTCTATATGCCGCCCCTGTCCTTAACCGGGGACAACGCGGCCATGATTGGCGCGGCCGCTCATGAATTATATGTCAAAGGGGAGTTTGCCAGGGCTGACCTCAACGCGGACCCGGCCCTAAGCCTCCGGTTTTTTGAGCAAGGTTAAATGATGCACCTGTGGCCTGGTGCCTATGCGCATGGGCAAGATGGAGGTGCCCACCCCGTTTGAGACCAGGATGCGCTCCTCATACCAGCCGCTGCGGTAGCGGTCCTTGTAGCGGCTGGAGGAATGCACGCTGCGCCCTCCAATCACAATCTGCCCGCCATGGGTGTGCCCGCACAAAGCCAGGTCAAAGGGCAACTTGTGTAAAAGCGCGCCTGGCAGGGTGTCCGGCGAATGCGTAAGGAGGATGTTGAAGTCCGCCTGGGTGCGCAGCTTGTCAAAATCCTGTCGCCCGCAGAGATAGTCATCCGCCCCCAAAATGGCCAGCGTCTGGCCCTCCCTTGTGATCAGGGCCACTTCATTGACAAGCGGGGTGATGTTTTTTTCCTTCATCGCGGGCAGCAGCTGCAAAACATCCGCGCCCAATCGGCCATAGTCATGGTTGCCCACCACGGCATAGGACTTGATGTGCTCTGGAATGGGCTTGATGTAATTAAAAAAGGCGATGGCATTGCGCTGGATGTCCCCATAGTCCCCGCCCAAAAGGAGCAAATCCGGTTCAAAGGAAAGCAATTTCCCCATCAGCCGGTCGGCCTCCCGCTTTGAAAACAGGGGGCCAAAGTGGATGTCAGAGGCAAAGGCGATTGTAAGCCCGTCAAAGGCCGCGGGCAGGGCGGGGGATACAAAGTTTTCCTCCACCGTGTCCAATTGCCCGGCCAAATAAAAGGGATAGAGCCATTTCTGGTTCTTGGGTACAAAGCGCAGAATTCTGGGCAGGATGCCCGAAGCGATTTTTTTAATCATTGAAACCTTTCCCTATCAGTAGTTACCCTGGTATCATAGCAGAAATCTTTTCCTGAAAGGAAGCGACCATGAAAAAGAAGCCCAGCCTTCCAGTCTCCATACTCCTCATTCTCTTAGCGGCCATCGCCATCTATTTTGGCCAGCAAAACGCGCCAGACACCCGGCTGTACACCGGGAAGGAGGAGGTCGCCCTCTATGTACATACCCATGAAAAGCTGCCGCCCAACTTCATCACCAAGGCGGAGGCCCGCGCCCTTGGCTGGGAGGGCGGGGATTTGCGGCCCTACGCCAAGGACAAGGCCATTGGCGGGGACCGGTTTTCCAATTTTGAGCGGCTGCTCCCGGTCAAAAAGGGGCGGGTCTATTATGAGGCGGATATTGAAACCCTGGGCAAGGCGTCCAGGGGCGATATGCGCCTGGTCTATTCCAACGACGGCCTGATTTATTACACAAACAACCACTATAAGAGCTTTACCCTCTTGTATGGGGAGGAAAAATGAGCGCGATTGTTTTAAACGGCAGCCTGATGAAAAACAAAAAGGCAGCCTTCCGCTACCTGAAGAACGCCTTATCTCTGCCTGATTATTTTGGCAACAATTTGGACGCGCTCTATGACTGCCTGATGGATTTGGGGCCAGTTGAGCTGCAATTGGCCAACCCCCAGGCCCTGATTTTTGCGCTGGGCACCTATGGCATCAGGATGCTCCAGGTGTTCTTTGAGGTCAAGCGGCAAAAGCCGGATTTTCAGTTCAGCCTCATCAAGGCAGCGTGAAGCGTGGCCCCGATGGGCTCCCTGATGACCAGGTCAACCTCTTTGTCAATGGGTGTCGGGCTCTTGTTGATAAGAACCAGATGCCCGGGACAAAGCCTTGCCAAGCCCGCCGCCGGGTAGACCTGAAGCGAGGTGCCGCCCACGATCAAGAGGTCGCTTCCCTGTATTTTATGGACCGCTTCGTCCAAGACGGCCTGGTCCAGCGCCTCCTCATAGAGCACCACATCCGGCTTGATCAGCCCGCCGCAATCGCAGGTGGGGAGGGGCAGACGGGACAGCAGCTCCTTTAGGTCATAAGGTTTTTCGCAATCCATGCAGTGATTTTTATGCGCTGATCCATGCAGCTCCAGCACCTTCTGGCTGCCCGCCTTCTGGTGCAAGCCGTCAATGTTCTGGGTGATGACGGCGGTCAATTTGCCCATCCGCTCCAGTTGAGAAAGGGCCAAATGCGCGGCATTGGGCAGGGCATCTTCATATAGCAGATTTTTGACATAAAAATCATAAAAGACGGCCGGCTCCCTCATAAAAAAGGAGCGGCTTACGATCACCTCCGGCTTGATTTCCCGCTGTTTCATAAACAAGCCCTTGGCGCCGCGGAAGTCCGGGATCCCGCTTTCGGTGGATACCCCGGCCCCGCCAAAAAAGGTGACCCGCCTGGCCTCTTTTAGCATTTCTGCCAATAATTCAATCTCTTTGCTCATGCCTTATTATACCATATCCCAGCCCTTTGGTCAAAAATCGGCCTTCCCTTACATATTTCACACAAAGGATGCCCCGTTCTTTTGGCAAAGCTCCCAGTGGCTTTTGGTGCACGTTCTGCTATAATTCCAGTATAGTAAATGAAAACAGGAGGACTACCATGGCAAGCGTAACACTCAAAAACATCTACAAAATCTACTCCGGCAATGTCACCGCGGTTTCTGACTTCACCCTGGACATTGAGGACAAGGAGTTTATCGTCCTGGTCGGCCCCTCCGGCTGCGGCAAGTCCACCA
>CAYOOZ010000156.1:0-4542 GCA_964405705.1 uncultured Christensenella sp. | reverse complement strand
CTCATTGGTCTGGGCAAAGACCTTGCGGATCAAGTCAAATACGCCTGTATAGGTGGCGGGGTTGCTCCTGGGCGTGCGCCCAATGGGCGACTGGTCAATGGAGATGATTTTATCCAGGTGCTCCAGCCCTTGGATCCGCTCATGCGGTCCGGGCGTGGTGTTGGCACGGTTTAGATCCCGGGCCAAGGCCTTGTAGAGAATTTGGTTGACCAGGCTGCTCTTGCCGCTGCCGGACACGCCGGATACCGCGCACAATACGCCCAGGGGGAAGGTGACATCCAGATTTTTTAAGTTGTTGGCCTTGGCGCCGATGACTTTGAGGTAATTGGTGGGCTTTCTTCTTGTCTTGGGCAGGGGGATGACCTTCCGGCCTGACAGATAGGCCCCGGTGATGGATTCCGGGCTGTTTTTGATGTCCTCCAGGTTGCCCTGCGCCACCACGCGGCCCCCATTCACCCCAGCGCCTGGGCCGATGTCCACAATATAATCGGCATTGCGAAGGGTATCCTCGTCATGTTCCACTACAATCAAGGTGTTGCCCAGCTCCTTTAAGCGCTTTAAGGTGCCAAGGAGCCTGGCGTTATCCTTCTGGTGCAGGCCGATGGAGGGCTCATCCAAAATGTAGAGCACGCCCACCAGCCCTGAACCAATCTGCGTGGCCAGGCGGATGCGCTGGGATTCCCCGCCAGAGAGCGTAGCCGCCGCCCGGGAGAGGCTCAGGTAGGACAGCCCCACATCACGCAGGAAGGACAGCCTGGCGCGCAGTTCCTTGATAATCTGCTCGGCAATGATGGTCTGGTTCTGGCCCAGGCGCAGGCTTTCCAAAAACCGCTGGGTGTCCGTTAGGTTCATGCTGGACAGGTCGGCTAAGTTGACCCCGCCCACAGTCACCCCCAGGGCCTCGGGCTTTAATCGCTTGCCTTGGCAGAGGGGGCAGGGTTCCTCGCGCATAAAGCTTTCATACATCGTCTTGGCGGATTCGCTGCTGCTCTCCCGGTAGCGGCGCAGCAGGGTGGGGATGATGCCCTCATAGTTGATGTTGTAGGTACCGCTGCCCGTGATGTTTTGAAAGCGCACGGGCACCTTTTGCCCCTTGGTGCCATAGAGGATGATGTCTACAATTTTGTCAGGCAGGTCCTTAATCGGTGTATCCATGCTGAACTTGTATTTTTCGCTCAAGCCCACAAACATCATGTGCGCGGTGGAGTGCTCATCCCCGGAGCTGTTCCAGCCCATGGCGTTGATCGCGCCCTGGTTGAGGGATTTGCTGCGGTCCGGCAGCACCAAGTCCGCCGGGATGTTGCGCATCACGCCCAGGCCCGCGCATTCAGGGCAGGCGCCAAAGGGCGAGTTGAAGGAGAACATCCTGGGGCTTAATTCCTCAATGCTGATGCCACAGTCCGGGCAGGCATAGTTCTGTGAGAACAGGGTGCGCTCCTTGGTGTCCAGGGAGTACACGGCCATCAGCCCGCCGGACTCACGAAGGGCGGTCTCCACCGAGTCTGAAAGCCGGCTCCTCATGTCTGGTTTGATAATCAGCCGGTCCACCACCAGGTCGATGTTGTGTTTCTTTTTTTTGTCCAGCGCCGGGGTCTCGCCCAGGTCATACTGTTCCCCGTTGATCAACACGCGCACAAAGCCGGCCTTCTGTGCGTCCTCCAGCAGTTTGCTATGCTCGCCCTTTCTTTGGCGCACCACGGGGGAGAGCAGGAGGACCCGGCTCTCCGGCGGCATCTGCTCAATGTGACCGATCATCTCATCCACCGTCTGCTGGCGGATTTCCTTGCCGCAATGGGGGCAGTGGGGCACGCCGACGCGGGCGTAGAGCAGACGTAAATAGTCATGGATCTCTGTCACCGTGCCCACGGTGGAGCGCGGGTTGTGGCCGCTGGTCTTTTGATCAATGGAAATCGCGGGGGAGAGGCCCTCAATATAGTCCATATCCGGCTTTTCCATCTGGCCCAAAAATTGCCTGGCATAGCTGGACATGCTCTCCACATAGCGCCTTTGACCTTCCGCGTAGATGGTGTCAAAAGCCAAAGAGGACTTGCCGGAGCCCGACAAGCCTGTAAAAACAATCAGTTGATTGCGCGGCAGTTCCAGGTCCACATTTTTCAGGTTGTGTTCCCGCGCGCCTTTAATAATCAGGGAATCCTTCATGTCTGTGCCACTTAACTCCTCAGGGTTTTACAGGCAAAGAATAGCACATCTGTTCGCTTTTTTCAAGACGGCTGCCCGCGCTTTCCTCGCAATACATCTTACCCTAAGCCCGGTTTTTTATCCTGGCAATCAAGGAGAAAATCAGAAAAATGGCCGCGTTGACCAGCACCACACTGGCGCCGGCTGGCGTAGAAAAAACATAGGAGAGCACCATGCCACTAAACAGGCAGATCACGCTGATCAGGGCAGCGGCCAGGGTCACGGTCAAAAACCGCTTGAACAGGCGCATGGCGGTTAAGGCCGGGAAGATAATGAGGGAAGAGATCAGCATGGCCCCCATCAGCCGCATGCCCAGCACAATGGTCACCGCGGTCAAGACTGCGATCAAGGTGTTGTAGAGCCCCGCGTTTAAGCCCGTTGCCCTGGCAAAGGCCTCATCAAAGGTGACGGTGAAAATACGCCGGTAAAACAGCACAAAGAGCGTCAGCACCGCCCCGCCCAAGATCAGGCTTAACACCATGTCCTCCTTTGAGAGGACCAGGATGCTGCCAAATAGGTAGCTGGACACGTCCGCGTTGGCCGAGCGGGAGAGGGAGACCACCGTGACCCCGATGGCCAGGGCAGCGGTCGCAATCATGCCAATGGCGGCATCGCCTTTAATCTTGCTGTTTTCACTCAAGCGCAGCAACAAGAGGGCCGCCACCACCACCACCGGGATGGTGAAGGCCAGGGGGGCAAAGCCCAGGGCCATGGCAATGGCCAAAGCGCCAAAGCCCACATGGGAGAGGCCGTCTCCAATCATCGAGTAGCGCTTTAGGACCAGGCTCACGCCCAAGAGGGCGGCGGCCAGGGAGACAATCAGGCCCACCACCATGGCCCTTTGGATAAAGGCATAGGACATCATTTCACGGATTATGTCAAACACAGCACACGCCTCCGGCAAAGCATTGACCATGGTAGGTGTTGAGGTATTCATCAGGCTTCCCGTAAAAAAGCGGCGTTTGCTGCAGGTGCAGGATGTGGCTGGCAAAGAGCGCGGCCGTGTGCACATCATGGGTAATCATGATGATGGCGATCTGGTTTTCCTGGTTGATTTTTTCAATGGTCTTATAGAGTTCCCGGGCCACCACCGGGTCCAAGCCCGCTGTGGGCTCATCCAAGAGCAGCAGCTTGCGCGTCGCGCAAAGCGCGCGGGCCAGGAGTACCCTTTGGCGCTGGCCGCCGGAGAGCTCCATGAAGCTGCGGTGCTTTAAGTGGGAGATTTCCATCTGCTCCATCATGGCCGCCGCGCGCTCTTTGTCCTCCTTGTTGAGGAAGAGGCGGCGGCTTCTGAGGCCGGACTCCACGACCTCCCTCACGGAGGCCGGGAAGTCCCTTTGGGTCAGGTTCTGCTGGGGCAGGTAGCCGATTTCGTCCTGGCTGAGCCCATCCTCTAAGGTAATGCTGCCCTTCACGGGCTTGACCAGCCTTAACAGGCCTTTCATCAGGGTGGATTTGCCGGAGCCGTTTTCGCCCACCACGCACAGGTAATCCCCGGGGTTGATGTCAAAGCTTACCCCGGACAGCACGACCTGCCTGTCATAGGCAAAGGCGGCATCCTTGACCGAAATCAGCGGCATCTTAGTTCAGCGCCTCCTTGAGGTTCTTCAGGTTGTCCCGCATGATTTGAAGGTAGGTAAGGCCCTCCTCCATCTGCTTTTGGGTCACATTGTGCGCAGAGTGCAGCATCAGGGGCTTGCTTCCGGTTTCTAAAGCAATCAGCTGCGCGGCTTTCTGGCTTGAAAACTCGGTGTAAAACACGGCTCGGATCTTCTCCTCCTTAATGGTATCCATCAAAAAGGCAATGGTCTTGGCGCTGGGCTCGCTTTGCGCGCTGCAACCGGGGAAGGCCGCGTAGTAGTCCAGCTTGTATTCATTGGTGAAATAGCGCATCGCAAAGCGGTCACCAATGACCAGGGTGTGGCGTTTGGTGGTGTCAAACAAGGCCCTAAAGTCCTGGTCCAGTTGGGTCAGTTCAGCGAAAAAGCGCTCATAATTGGCCTCGTAGTCTGCCTGGCCATTGGGGTCAAGGTCGATGAGCTGATCACGAATGGCTTTTGAAATGATTATGGCGTTTTTGGGCGTTGTCCAGACATGCTCATCCAGCTCGCGCTCCTCATGGTCGTCATGGTCATCATGTTCATCGTCGTGATCATCGTGATCATCGTGATCATCGTGATCATCATGGTCGTCGTGGTCATCGTGGTCGTCATGGTCATGGTCGTCGTCATCCTCATGCGCGTGGGCGTGGGGCACATCCTCCATGCCTTCCACCAATTCCTCCGCCACGGTGTCTACCAGGTCCATCATGGCCAAGGATTTGGGCGCATCATCCCCCATGGA
>CAYOOZ010000155.1:0-4594 GCA_964405705.1 uncultured Christensenella sp. | reverse complement strand
TTGGACTGCATGGCGGTGTAGATGGGGTTGAAGTAGGCCTGCAGGCCGCCGATGACGACCACGTCGCAGCCTTCCAACTGGGCAATCTGGGAGGTCATTTCGTCAGCCACCTGGGTGTTGACCTTCACATACACAACCTCAGGACGCTTGTCTTCGGGAATCAGGTCATACTGCAGGGCAGCGCCTTCATAAATCTGGGTGCCGGAGTCATCAGCAGAGTAGATGACGCCAACTTTTTTCACTTCGGCAACATTGCTGCCTTCGATAGAGGGCATGTTCATCGCGCGCAGGAGCATGATGCGGCCTTCGGTGATGTAGATGGGCTGCACGGGGAAGGTGTAGCGCTCATTCTCAACGGCGGGGAGGTAGTACTGCAGAGCGGAACCGGTGCCCCAGTAAACGGAGGGGATGCCGGACTCGACGATGTAGTTCTGGGAGGAAGCGATGTTCCAGGTGCCCAGGTTGCCCACCAGGGAGAACACCTTGTCATCATCAATCAAGCGCTGCATGTAGGTAAAGCCGGCGGCGCCGTCAGTGCCGTCATCATAGGAGGTGTGGTCCAGGTAATAGCCAACGCCGTCAGCGCCCTTGGCCACGCCGCCCATCACTTCGTTGATGTACTTGACAAACAGCTTGTAAAACTGGCTGTAGGGCACGCCAACGCTGGCAACAGCGCCGGTTTCGCACATCACAGAGCCGATTTTGACAGTGCCTTTGAAGGCCACGCCTTCTTTTTCCACGGGGTTGGTGTCCACACCGGTTTCAGCCAGGGCGCCAATGGCGACCATGGACAGCACCAGGGTCAGGACGAGGGCCAGAGACAGGATTTTCTTCATGGGTTGCTCTCCTTTTTTTGGATTCCTTTTTATTTATCAAACGCGGTGAACGCGCTTAATATCGCTTTAGCCCTTTTGTCCGCCCAGATAGGCTTCCACCAGGGCTTCGTTGTGAATCAGTTCATCCGCCGGGCCTTGCATAGAAACCTTGCCAAGCTCCAGCACATAGGCATAATCGGCGATTTTCAGGGTCTGGAAGGCGTTTTGCTCCACAATCAGGATGGTGTTGCCCTGTTGGCGCAATTTGTCGATGATCTGGAAGATGTTGCGGATGATGAGCGGTGCCAGGCCCAGGGACGGCTCATCCAAAAGCAGGACACGGGGGCCAGCCATTAAGGCCCTGCCGATGGCCAGCATCTGCTGCTCACCGCCAGAGAGGGTGTTGGCCTGCTGGGTGCGCCGTTCCTTGAGGATGGGGAAGAGGTCGTACACCGTTTCAAAGTTGCGCTTGATTTGTTGGCCCTTGTTGAGCCCGTCCTTCACGCCCTTGATGGCATAGGTACCCACGCGCAGGTTTTCTTCCGTGGTTAAGCCCTGGAGGATTAAGCGCCCCTCGGGGGATTGGATGACGCCCTGGGCCGCAATCTTGTAGGGGGTCATGCCGTTTAACTGGGTTTCTCCACCCAGGAGTATCTTGCCCGCCTTGGGCTTGACCAGGCCGGAAATGGTTTTGAGCAGCGTGCTTTTGCCCGCGCCATTGGCGCCCAGGATGGCGACAATGCTGCCCTC
Source organism: uncultured Christensenella sp. (assembly GCA_964405705.1). Lineage (GTDB taxonomy): Bacteria > Bacillota > Clostridia > Christensenellales > Aristaeellaceae > UBA6115. Next base: position 3,029 of record CAYOOZ010000155.1, on the reverse strand, counting down.
CTCCACCTTCAGGCTGACATCCCTTAAGGCCTCAATCGCGCCGTAGCTGACCTTCAGGTTTTGAATCTCAAGCATTGTGGGCATGTACTGCCTCCATTTCCTGGGGATCCTTGGTGCCCAGATAGGCTTCCTGAACCAGGGAGTTGTTCTGAATCTCGTGCGGGGTGCCATAGGCCAGTTTTTTACCGAAAGAAATCGCGCAAATGTGGTCGCAGATGCCCATCACCAGGCCCATGTCATGCTCCACCAAGAAGATGGTCACCTTGAAATCCCGCTGGATGTCGTGGATCAGCTGAGTCAATTCCAGCGTTTCCTGCTCATTTAGCCCTGCGGCCGGTTCATCCAGGATGATGAGGCTGGCGCCGGCCATCAGGGTGCGGGCCAGTTCGATGCGCTTTAGGATGCCATAGGGCTGGCCCACCGGCGGGGCGTCCTTTAAGGGCAGGAGGCTGCAGTATTCCAGCACCTTGAGCGCGCGCTCGCGCAACACCCTTTCCTCGCGCTTAACCTTGGGCGTGTTGAACATCTGCTGGAACACATTGGCGTCATACTGCGGGTGTGCCGCGATCAGCAGGTTGTCCAGGATGGACAGTTCGCCGATGACTTCAACGTTCTGGAAGGTGCGCACGATGCCCTTGTTGATAATATCGTGCACCACATAGTCATTCAGGTTTAAAACCTGGTTGTCCTTTGTTCTGAAATAGATGTTGCCATCCGTTGGCTTGTAAAACTGGGTGATGCAGTTGAACACCGTGGTCTTGCCCGCGCCGTTGGGGCCGATGAGGCCAAAGATTTCGCCCTGCTTGACTTCAAAGCTCAATGTATCAACTGCCTTTAAGCCGCCAAAGGTCATGGACAGGTTGTCAAGGCGCAGCACCACGCCTTCAGAGAGAGCATTCTCATTCGCAAGCTTGGCGTTGCTCGCGCGGCTTTTCTTGCCGCTGTCCGCGCTTTCCCTTAAGGATTGGGCCAGAAGGGAGCGTGTCTGGCTGCTCATTTCAAGCTGTTCCTTCACTGGGATGGCAGGAACGGCAGCTTTCACAGCATCTTTAATCGCAGCCGGCTTGGCCTTGTTCTTGAAGGCGGCTTTGATTTGGTTCATCACCTGTACCAGCCCGCCTGGGTAGAACATGACAATCAGGATGATGACAGAGCCGATGAACACGTTGATGACCCAGGGGTTGTCCTTGAAAAAGGCAATGTCCTGTAAGAAAATTGGCGTGATGCCAAACACGATGAAGCTGCCCACCAGGGTGCCAATCAGGTTTCTGCTGCCGCCTATCAAGACAGCAGCCAAGATGTTCAATGAGAACATAATGGTGTAGTTCTGCGGGGCGGAGTATTTGAAGTAGCTCATGAACATGACGCCAGCCAAGCCTGCGTAGGCGGTGGACAGCAGGAAGGCCAAGAGCCGGTACTTCAGCAGGCTGATGCCCATGGCCTGGGCGGCTGAGGTAGAGTTTTTCATCGCCAGCATGGCCCGCCCAGTGCTGGACTTGCCCAGGTTGTGCGTGAGCATCATCAAAAACACCGTCAAGACGACCAGGAAGATGAAGAACCATCGCCTGGCGTCGGAGCTGCCCATGCCCATCAAGGTCTGGAAGATGGGGGCCTTGGCAATGGATGCGCCGTTGGGGCCGTTGGTAAAGTCAATCCAGTTGTTAAAAATCTGATAGAAGATTTCAGACAAGCCCAGGGTGACAATGGCCAGGAAGATGCCCTCAATCCGGAGGCTGATAAAGCCAACCACCAGGCCCAAAAGCAGGGATACCAGGAGGGTTAAGAGGATGACGGCCAGGTAGGGGACCTGCGTATAGTTTTTCAGGATGAACCCAGTTAAGTACGCGCCCAGGCCAACAAAGCCCGCTGTGCCCAGGGAGGCCAAGCCCGCGTAGCCTAATAGGTAGGTGAAGCCAAAGCCCACGATGGAGTAAATCAGCACCGTCGCAAAGCCATTGAGCATGGAGGACTTGGGCCAGGCGCCATTGGTGAGCATCGCGGTCACCTGTAAGCCGATGAGCAAAACACCAATGAGGATAAAGCCAAAGAAGGGGTGCTTCACCATGGCCTTTAGGGAGAAGGGACGATTGTTTAAGGTGGTGTTGTTCATAATCACACCTTCTTGATGTATTTCTTGCCCAAAAGCCCGTTGGGAAAGGCAAGGATTAGGAGCAGCACCACGATGAATGTAATCATGTTCTGCCACATGCCGGCGTCAGGGCCCATGAGGTTGGGGTTGCCGGCAAAATTATAGATGAGGGGGATGATCACGCTGCCCAAAATGGGGGCGGGGAAGCTGGAAAAACCGCCCAGGACGCAGGCCAAAAAGCCAAAGACCTGGGTAGAGCCCATGAGCGTTACGTTAAGGGCCGTGCCAGCGCCGGTAAAGAAGCCGGCCACAGTGGCCAGGGCGCCAGCCAATGCCCAGGAGAAGGCGGTGATCACCTTGGTGTTCACGCCCAGCATCTGAGCTACGGCTTCATTGGCGGCGGTCGCGCGCACGCCCAAACCCCAGCGGGTGAACTTCAAGGCAGTGAACACCAGCCCCAAAAGCACTACGGCCAGAACAAAGGCCAGAAGGCCCATCTGGGTGATGTTCATGCTCATCCCAAAGAGGTTGAAGGTAAAGATTTCCGTGGTGAAAGCCTTGCCCGGCCGGTTCCAGATGGTGATGTCGCGGAAGACCATGGGGGTGATGTTCACCAGAATCATCATCACGCCCATGGTAATCATCTGTTTGCCCGAGGGGGTGATGCGCTTGGCCCTGCGGATTAGGGCCACGTCCACAAACATGCCCAACAGAAAGGCCACCGCCATGCCCAAAAGCAGGCAGACCCAGAGGTTCCACTCCGTAAACAGCAGCGCTGCCCAGGTCACCGCAAAGGTGCCAAAGGTAGCAATTAATCCCTGGGCAAAATTGGTGGTGGCCGTTGTTCTAAAGATCAGAACAATGCCCATGGTGACCAGGGAATAACGGCCAATCATCGGCAGGCTGTTGATGATGGTTTGCAGGATGTCCTGTATGCTCA
>CAYOOZ010000154.1:2049-4627 GCA_964405705.1 uncultured Christensenella sp. | reverse complement strand
GGTGCCAAACACGTGGCGGTGCTTGCCCCAGTAAACCAGGTCCTTGCTCTGGCTGACAAAGATATCGCCAAAGGAGGTGTGCCCAGTGTCAGAGGGGCGGCTTAGCATCATGTAGTGCCCGTTGATTTTTCGGGGGAAGAGAACGCCGTTGCGGTTGTAGGGCAAAAAGGCGTTTTCAATCTGGTGGAAGGTCTTAAAATCCTCTGTCCAGCCCAGGCCAATGGTGGGGCCATGGTAGCCATTGCACCAGACCACATAGTACTTGCCTTCCACCTCGCACACACGGGCGTCATAGCGGTATTCAAAGCGGGTGACCTCGTCCTCGCCTTCAAACTCCAGCGGCTCATGGTTAATCTTCCAGTTGATGCCGTCATCGGAAAACCCGGCAAAGATGTTCATCTCCACGCCCTTGTTATCGCAGCGGAACACGCCGGCGAACTTATCCTTAAAGGGCACAGCGGCGGAATTGAACACGCTGTTGCTGGAGGGAATCGCGTTGCGGGGGATGATGGGGTTTTGGCTGTAGCGCCAGACCGGGGTGGTGCAGCCCTCGGGCTTATTCTCCCAGGGGATGTTGGGAAGTGCCTTCCCGATGATTTTTGCCATGATGTCCTCCTTGGTTGTTTTGATAGAAAAAAAGCCTGCCGCGATTTTTGTCAACCTGACAGGCCTTGGGGAACGGAGTCAATCAGAGGATGAACGCTTTCAGCTCATCGAGCAGGTCATCGCACTCGTCCGCGTACACTTCCAGCGTGATGGGCTTGCTCAGGTCCAGGGAAAAGATGCCCAGGATGGACTTGGCATCGACCACGTGGCGGCCAGCGCGCAGGTCCATGTCATAATCATAGCGGTTGGCCACGTTGACAAAGGTTTTGACTTCCTCAGCAAAGCTAAGTTTGATTGGGATTGATTTCATGTTTTCTACCTCCAGTTTTACTTCTAAAGTATACACAGTTTCATTTGTTTCAACAAGGGAGCCGTGTCGCATTTGGTGAATAAATGAACATTTTACCTGGGTAAAATCTGCCCGCTCCTACACCAGCTGGTCCATCGCGCTCAAAAGACGGCGATTGGTTTCCTCTCTCCCCAAGAGGAAGGCAATCTCAATCGCGCCCCCGGGGGTGGACAGGAGGCCGGAGAGGGCGATGCGCAGCGGCCAGAGCACGGTGCCATTCTTTAGCCCCGCTTCCCTAATGCCCTCCATCAAGGCCTGGTGGATGTTTTCCTCCGTCCACTCTGTGACCCGCTCCAATAGACCTTTGGACAGCGCCAGGGCCAGGGGCGTGCTTTCAATGCTGCTCTTTTGCTTTTTATTGTCGTACAGGGCCAGCTCAAATTCCGGCCTTTCCTTGAGGAAAGCAATCATCTCAGGGATGCGACTGAAAACCTCCGTACGCCCCTGCATCAATTGCGCCAGGCGCGTATAATCAATGTTAAGGCCGGACAAGGCCTCATCAAACCAAGGGGTGGCCATTTTTAAATAGGTGTCCGGGTCCAACCGCCTGATGTACTCGGTGTTAAACCAGGTCAACTTGTTGACGTCAAAGATGGCCGGGGACTTGGACAGGCCGGATACGCTGAAGGCGTCTACCAATTCATCCATAGTAAAAAATTCTCGTTCATCGCCCGGGTTCCAGCCCACCAGGGCCAGGTAGTTAATCAGGGCCTCTGTTAAATAGCCTTTTTTGATGTAATCGCTGTAATAGGCGTCCCCGTCGCGCTTGGACAGCTTGTGCTTGCTGTCGCGCATCACGGTGGGAAGGTGGATATACAAGGGCAGGGGCCAACCCAAAGCCTTGTAGAGCAGGTTGTACTTGGGGGTGGAGGACAGGTATTCCATCCCCCTGATGACATGGGTGATGCCCATGGTGTAATCATCAATCACATTGGCAAAATTATAGGTCGGCATCCCATCCGCCTTGATTAAGACCATGTCATCCAGCGTGTCATTGGGCGCTGAAATATGGCCATAGACCAGGTCGTCAAAATCGCTGTCGCCCACAGTCGGTGTGTTCTGCCGGATGACATAAGGGATGCCGCTGTCCAGCTTGGCCTGTTTCTCGTCCTCACCAAGGTGAAGGCAGCGCTTGTCATACTTCCAGGTTTCACCCCGGTTTTCGGCAGCTTCCCGGCGCTCCTGCAATTCATCCCGGGTGCAAAAGCAGTAATAGGCATGGCCGGACTTAATTAATTGCTTGGCGTAGGGGAGATAGCTGTCCTTGCGCTCTGACTGGATATAGGGCGCGACTGGGCCGCCCACATCAGGCCCCTCGTCCCAGTGAATGCCGCAGCCCCTTAAGGTTTCGTAGATGACCTCTGTCGCGCCTTCCACAAAGCGCTCCTGATCGGTGTCCTCAATGCGCAGGATAAATTTGCCCTTGTTCTTCTTGGTAAACAGGTAGCAGTAAAGCGCGGTGCGCAGCCCGCCCAAATGCATAAATCCTGTGGGGGAGGGGGCAAACCTGGTGCGTACTTGGGTCATTTGTTCATCCTTCTTCGCGTTATTCAAGGCTTGTAGCTGTCTTTTAAGCCCACCACCAGGTTAAACACAGGGTGAGCATCCGTAGAGTCGGTATCC
>CAYOOZ010000154.1:0-2039 GCA_964405705.1 uncultured Christensenella sp. | reverse complement strand
AGGTTGAAGACGGGCATCTCGGGGGTGGAGTCCCGGTCCTTGCAGAAATAGCCGTTGCGCAGGAACTGGAAGGTGTCGCCTGGCTTGCTTTCCTTAAGGCTGGGTTCCATCAGGCCGTGGACGGTTTTCAAGCTGTCCTTGTTGAGCCTGGCTATAAAGTCCTTCTTGTCCGTGCCATCATCAATGTCATTGGGGTCCGCTAAGAGGGGCTCATACAGCCGGCCCTCAAAGGGCAGGGCGCTGTCCCCGTCCACCCAGTGCAGGGTGCCCTTGACCTTGCGGTTGGCCCCCTCGCTGCCAGAGCGGCTGTCCAGATCCACAGAGCAAACCAGGTGGTCGATGCTGCCGTCCTCTTTTTTGACGACTTCCTCGCACTTGATGATGTAGGCGCCCTTTAAGCGCACTTCACCGCCGGGCTTCAAGCGGAAGAACTTGCCTGGCGGGTTCTCCATAAAGTCTTCCTGTTCAATAAAGATGGTGTGGCCCATCTTGACCTGGCGGGTGCCAAACTCCGGGTGATCCGGGTGGTTTTCATGCTCCAGCTCGTCTACCTTGCCGTCTTCCCAGTTGTTGAACACAACTTTAAGGGGGTTTAAAACGGCCATCACGCGGGGTGCCTTGCTGCCCAGGTCATTGCGCACGCAAAACTCCAATAGCCCCAGGTCCACCACGCTGTCCGCCTTGGCCAGGCCCACCCGGTCAATAAAGTCCCGGATGGCTTCCTTGGTATAGCCGCGCCGGCGCATGGCAACGAGGGTGGGCATCCGGGGGTCATCCCAGCCTGTTACATAGCCTTCCTCCACCAGGCGGCGCAGGTAGCGCTTGCTCATGACGGTGCGGGTAAGGTTAAGCCTGGCAAACTCAATCTGCCGCGGGCCCTTGGTGGTGTAGCCAAACTTGTCCTTGTGTGGCACACGGTAGCCCGCGTTCTCCACCACCCAGTCATACAGCGGCCGGTGGTCCTCATACTCCAGGGAGCACAGGCTGTGGGTGATGCCCTCAATCGCGTCGCCCAGGGGATGGGAGAAGTCATACATGGGGTAGATGCACCATTCATTCCCGGTGCGGTGGTGCTCCAGGTAGAGGATGCGGTACATCACCGGGTCCCGCATGTTGATGTTGGGGGAGGCCATGTCAATCTTGGCGCGCAGCACATAGCTGCCCTCCTCAAACTTGCCCTCCCGCATTTTTTGGAAGAGGTCCAGGCTCTCTTCTACAGGCCTGTCCCGGTAGGGGCTATTTTTCCCGGGCTCGGTCAAGGTGCCTCGGTAAACGCGCATCTCCTCCTGGCTCAATTCGTCCACATAGGCCAAGCCGCGCTTGATGAAATCCACCGCGACCTCATAGCACTGCTCATAATAATCGCTCGCGAAATACAGCCCGCCGTTCCAGTCAAAGCCCAGCCAGCGGATGTCCTCCATGATGCCTTCGACGTACTCGGTTTCTTCCTTGGCGGGGTTGGTATCGTCAAAGCGCAGGTTGGCCAGGCCGCCGAAGTCCTCGGCGGCGGCAAAGTCCGCGATAAAGGCCTTGCAATGGCCGATGTGCAGATAACCGTTGGGCTCCGGCGGGAAGCGCGTATGCACCCGCTGGGTGCGGCCGCTGGCAAGATCCTCCCGGATGATGTCCCAAATGAAATTGGATTTGGCCGGATTGCGCTCCATGGATGGCCCTACCTTTCTCCAAACGGGTTGATCCCTCTGGTGTTGCATCATTATAAAGGGAAAAGCGCCATTTGGCAAGGGTGGGAGGCGGAGGAGAGGGCATTTTTGTCCGGCTTGCCCCTTGGCTGTGCCCGGCCCCGGCTGCGGCGTGTTGCTTTTTCCGCCCCCCTAGGGTACAATCAGGGCAAAAGCGGGAACGCCACAAGGGTGAGCGGAGCGAACCGCAGACCGAGGACAGGCGAAGCCTACCGCAGGACACGAAGGGAAGCGTGGGCCCAGTGGGCCCTTGGGCGGAGCCTAAAGCGACCCGAAGTGGGAAGTTTTACGAGTGGCGGGTGCGGTAGCGCCCGCCGCGAAGATAAAGCTGAATCCCTG
>CAYOOZ010000153.1:0-4763 GCA_964405705.1 uncultured Christensenella sp. | reverse complement strand
AGCAGCTGTTTGAAGGAACGACCATAGCGCGAATCACTTTTTTCAGCAGGCCCTACATAAATTGAAGTGTCGCTGGTATAAACGTATGCGGAAGTTACTGCCTGTGCTTCTGGAGTATAAAGCGGTGCCAAACCCAGGAGTATCAGTGCGCAAAGCAGGCTTGCTATGGCTTTTTTCATAAAGCCCTCCTCGTGTTTATGATGTTGTTTTTTCAATCGTTGAACATGGTTGTGACAGGAAAAGGCACTAAGGCTGAAAGTACGGGTAGACATCACTCCCTTTGGTAGTATTATCCCTTCATGGGGTAGGTGTTTATTTGTTTTTACCAAATTCAATATAGCATGGAAAAGCGGAGACAGTCAACAAAGAAAATTTATCACTAACAAAACCGCCGGGGCTGGATTTGTAGCCCCGGCGGGTGATGAATAAAGTGGATAATCAGTTCTTTGAGGGCTTGATCCTCACCGTCTTGACCTCAAAGGTGCCAAAGCGCAGCTGGACGCAGCCATCCTTCACGGGGAGGATTTCTTCTTTTTCTTCCAGCATGTTGCAAAGGGCGACCTCAGAAACCGGGAAATTGATGGCCAGGTTGCAGGAGGTGTCCGCCTTCTTGGATTCATACAAGCGCACGACCAGGTCTCCTGAGCGGTCCTCGGCCAGTTTCACGGTGTCGATGAAGACATTGGGCTCATCCACATAAAAGGCGCTGAAATCCGTCTGACCCGGCCTTTGCTGCACGGGCACGTTGAGGTCATAGGCCTCTTCCACCACGGGGGAGGAGATGAAGGGCCCTTCCCAGGCGGTGAAGGCATAGGTGAACTCATGTATGCCGGTGTCGGTTTTGAGCTCCGGGCTGGTGCCCGCGCGCAGCAGGGTCAGCCTCAATTCGCTGTCGTGCATGGAGATGCCGTATTTGCAGTCATTGAGCAGGGCGACGCCGCGATTTTGGTCCGTTAAGGCAGTGTAGCGCTGGTTGCAGACCTCAAAGCGGTCAGCGTCATAGGCGCGGGAGCGGTGGGTGGGCCGCGTCATGTAGCCAAACTGGATCTCGTTGATGCCCTCCGTGGCCTTGACGGTGCTTTTGAAAGAGACCTTTAGGAGCCGGTGCAATTCATCCCAGTCCACGTGGGTGACAAAGTCAAGGCGCAGGCTGTTGTAGTTTAAGATGATGTCCTGGGACAGGGTGGAGTTGTTGATCTTGCGCTCCAGGTGCAATACGCAGCGCAGCCCGCCCGCCTCCTTGACGCTTAGGGTGACCGGTTCCGTCAAGGGAACCTCCTGCAATTCATAGTTGGAATCGATGTCCCAGGCGTCAAACAGGCGGGGCACATCCTTATACATTAAGAAGCGGTTCATGGAGCCGCCCGCGGCCTCACGCCCGGTTTCCTTGTCCACAAAGGAGGTGACCTCGCCCAATTTGTTGAGCTTGATTTTGACCAGCTCATTTTCCATGACCGCGCCGGTCTTGTTCAGCTTCAGGGTCACCGGGGTGAAGCTTTGCTGTTCCTTCTTAGGTTTTAAGCTCAGGCTGCCCAGGGCGGGCAGGGTGACATAGGCCAGGGTGCCGGCCTCACTGGGCGCGGTTAGGACAACCTCGCCGTCTGTGGTGACTGCGCCTTCCTCAAAACCACGGGGCAGGTTTACCACGCTCGCCCGGGGGAAGGAGAGGGAGTTAAACAGGGAGACGCCGGACTTGCCCTTGACCAAAGCGCCCATGGCCTTGTCCCGCGCCTGGTTGGCTTCGGACAGAACTTGCTCATGGTCACGGTGGGCCTCCACATTGACCCGGCCAATGGAGGAGCCGGGCAGGATGTCGTGGAACTGGTTTAAAAGCAGGCGTTTCCAGGTCAAATCCAATTGGTCCTGGGGGAAGTCAAAGCCGTTTAAGCTGGCCAGGGCACCCCAGACCTCCGCCTCGCGCAGGGCCAATTCGCCCTTGCGGTTGCCTTTTTTGACCTGGGCTTGGGTGGTGTAGACGCCCCGGTGGGCGGAGAAGTATAGCTCGCCCACATAGGTGTGCTGGGGGCCGCCTTGCTTTTCCATGTCCTCAAAGAAGGTAACCGGGGAGGCGTTTTTAACCCGGGGCATACCCTCCAGGTTGCCCTCGCGCTTGATTTGCTCAAGGTAGGTGCGGGAGGGGCCGCCGCCGCCATCCCCGTACCCATAGGGCAGAAGGAAGGCGTCCAGGCCGCGCTTTTGCACGCGGTTTTTCCAGACCCCGCAGATTTCAGAAGGATCTGTGCGGTAGGTGTAGGAGGTGGGCAGGAAGGAATCCACCTTGCTGCCGTCCGCGCCTTGCCAGGTGAAGTAGTGGTAGGGGAAGCGGTCGCCCTCGTTGTAGGACCAGAAGATTTTCTGGGTCACCAGGTGGTTGACCTTGCACCCGCGCAAAATCTGGGGCAGGGCAGCGGAATAGCCAAAGGTGTCCGGCAGCCAGAGCAGCTGGCTGTCCACATCAAAGACTTCCTTGAAGTAGCGCTTGCCGTAAATCAGCTGGCGGATTAGGGATTCGCCGCTGGTCATGTTGGTGTCCGGCTCCACATACATCGCTCCATCAGCGATGAACCGCTTGGCCTTGACCGCCTTTTTGACCTTTAAAAACAGGTCCGGGTAATATTTCTCCAGCATCTCAAAGCCGGCGGGCTGGCTGAAGATGAACTGATAATCAGGATAGTCTTCCAGCAGGCGCAATTGCGCGGCCAGGGTGCGCGCGGTCTTGCGGTGGGTTTCCTTTTGCGGCCAGAGCCAGGCCAGGTCCAAGTGGGCATTGCCCACGGCGTAAAAGACGGGGCCGGTGCTGCCGTTTTGCGCCTTTAAAACGGGGGCCAAGACCTTGCGCGCGCGGCGGTAATCGGCATTGCGCTTTTCGCTCTCCTGCTCAAAATCCACCGCGAGGGTGAAATCCTCCAGCGCCTTTTGCAATTTGTCCGCGCGCAGGCTCTCCGGATTGACCTGCTCGGCCAATTGGGTTAAGACCTCCACGTCCATGAGCAGCTGGTAGGCATCCTCATTCCACACGCCAAAGGAGCAGTCCCCAATGGTCAGGCGCTTGCCCTCGGTCTTGGGGTCCAAATAGGCGCCGGGCAGGACGGGGCCGGTGGCGCAGCCGCCCAGGTCGCTTTGGGGGATGTAGTGCCCGGCATAGGACTCCAGGTAGATTTCAAAGACCTCACCAGCCTTGGCGGACTTGGTCAAGTAGTTGTCCTCAATGTAGTGCAAGGGGATCTGCACCCAGTCAGAGCGATAGGTGCCAAAGGCTTCGCCGTTGACAAAGATGGTGGATTCAGCGCCAATGGGCAGGTTCATGGCGATGCGCTGTCCTGCCAGCTCCTGCGGGATGGTTATGGTCTGCCTCAGCCAGCAGTATTCATAGGTTTTTCCCCACTGGGTACCATTGGGGAAGGGCTTGAACTTGCCCTTTTTGGCTTCAGACAAGGGCAGGTGGTCCATGGTGAGAAAGCCTTCAAAGGAGAAGTCTGAAAAGGGCTGGTAGACATCCTGTTTTAAGGTATGCGTCCAGTGGGCCAGGCGATGGCGCCATTCCGAGTGCATGTACTTCATCGATTTTCCTCCAAAAGATGAAAATTGCTATAGCCGGGGCAGTTTTTCTTTGCATGAAGCATACCATATCAAAGGCGGGCTGACAATGAAAGGAAGTGGGAGAACAGGCGCGGATGACGCTGGACAAATAAAAGTTTGCTTGTTTTATTCACATCAAAATGGTATAATACTGGTATGCAGAAAGAATAAACTTTCCTACCTTCCTTCCTTTGCTTCCCAATCAGGAGGGATTATGAGCTCACCGGACTTGCCAAACCCTAAAAGGGCCTGGTTCTCCTCCCAACTGGGTGAGAAGATCAGGCTGGGGCTTTTTGCGCCGCTCACCCTGATTGAGGCGCCCACGGGCTATGGGAAGACCGCAGCCCTGATGTACCTAAAGGAGCAAAGCGAAGGCCAGGCCCAGGTGTTTGTGTTAAGCTTCATCCTGGAGGATAAAAAAAGCGCCTGGGCGCGGTTTTGCCACATCATCTCAAAGATTGACCCAAAGGCTGCGGAGCACCTCCTAGCCTTGGGCCCACCTAAAAGGACCAATGCTTCCAAAGTGGCGCAGGCTTTTTCCATGGTCACCTGCGAGCAGGAAACGCTGCTGATTCTGGACAATTTTCAAATCTGGCAAAACGGCTTATCACCGTCCATTTTGCAAGCGCTCCTCAACCCTGTCTGTCCCAGGCTGCACCTCGTCATCTCCACTCAATATCTGAAGAATCCCAGCTCCCTGGAAGGCAGCCTGGACCGGGTGCACCGCATCAGCGCTTTTGACCTAAAGCTGTCGGTCCTGGATATTCTGGATTATTTTCATGACCATGCCCTGCCCCTCAAAAGGACGGAGGCAGAGGCCATCCACCAGGGCACAGAGGGCTGGCCGGTCGCTGCGGCCCATTGCTTGACAAGGGCTCAAAAGTTAGGCAGCCTGCCGGCGGATTTGCAGATGAACAGCCTTCTGGGGGAGGCTTTTTTTGACCGTTTAAGCGAAAGGGATCAGTGGCTGCTGTTGCCCTTTGCGCTGTTTGACAGGGTGATGGATTGGCAGCTGTCCCAGTGCGTTTTGGGCATCAAGGCTGAAGTGATTAGGGAGCTGGTGCGCCGCGCGCCCCTGATTTTTTATGAACCATCAAGCGGTGCCTATATCCCGCATCCCTTAATGCGGGGCTTTTTGTCGCAGCGGATTTGTAGCGCGCCTTTTCACCAGCAGGAGCAGATTT
>CAYOOZ010000152.1:0-4766 GCA_964405705.1 uncultured Christensenella sp. | reverse complement strand
CGCGATTTATCCAGTGTTTTCAATGGGTTTAGGGATTTTCAGCAGGCCCTAATTAGAAAAGGCCGTGCCTTTGATGTGGGGTAACGGGAGGGCAGTAATCCGGGGCGTTACCTATTCCCTTGCAATCAGGGACGGGCGCCAATCCTACCTAATGGAACACCCCGCGCAAGCGGGAGGGAAACCAACGGATTATTGGCAACCCGTTTGCACAATCAGGGAATTGATTAACTTCATGGTTAAAAAGAAATTGGAGGTGCCAGAATGGCTACTATCGCATATTTAAGGGTTTCATCGGTTGACCAGAACCTTGCCAGACAGGAAGAAATGGCCAAAACCGTAGGCGCGGAAAAGGTTTATTCTGAATAATTATCCGGGCGTAATACAGCACGGCCCGCGCTAAGGGCAATGTTGGAATATGTTCGCGAAGGTGAGGATGTCCATGTGGTATCAACTATTTCCCGCGCAAGCGGGGGTGATCCCTGCGTAAAGTCAGGGAAGGGAAATAACGGCATGCTAATACCTAACAGAGGATGGGTCGATCACCCCGGGAAGAGAGGCTTTTTATAGATCCATCGTCGACAAGCAACTTGTTGGCGATACCAAACCCAAGGACATCCCTTGTTCACGATGATGGGCGGCGGCATGGGCATTGGCGGGATGATGCCCGGGATGCCAGGCCAAGGCGCACCGGAAGGACAAGCACCAGACCAGCCAGGACAGCCCAATCAAGCGCAAGCGCCTGGTCGGCCTGGAGGCGGCGCAGAAGCACTTCCTAAGCGCTCGGGAGCGCCCCAGGCACAGGAACAGCAAGCAGAGGACGCTGTCGAGGGCGACGAGAAGAGCGCGGCCATCCAGGGTATCCGGGACAGGATAGAGCAGATTGAGAAGCTAAGGAGCGCGCTCGTAGCGCTGGACGCGAAGCCGGACGATTCGGAAGGCAGGTGGGCAACCCTCGAGGGAGGCACCAAGGTTTTTATCGGGGGCAAAGGCGAGATCGAGAAAGGCCCGAAAGACCTAAAAGGCAAGACAATGCACGAGATTAAAAGCGGTTCTCCTGCAACCTCGTCCTCTTCTGGATCAAAGCCAAAGGCACCACCCAAAACCACCGCCGACCGGTCAAAGGCTAAAAGCCGGAACGGCATCAAGATGCAAAAGCGCTACGGAGGCGAAGCCAACCACGAAGGCGTGGGTAACGGCAGCCAGGGACACACGCCGAAGTATAAAAACGGCAATGGCATGACAAGAGTAAACCCAAAGGATGTCGATGAAGGCGAACACACAATTAAAAAACACTTAGCAAAAGACGGCTCCCTCACCCCAGAAAGAGAAACTCTTCACAAATCCATCGTTGACAAGCACTTTGAAGCGGTGACCAAACCCGATGGACAGCCTGTTTTCACAATGATGGGAGGCGGGCCAAACGCTGGAAAGCTCGGTCTTGAAATCAGGACAAGTGAGCGTTCCGGATAAATACGACGCCGTCCATATCAACTCAGACACAATCAAAGAGGAAATACCGGAGTACATCAATGCGTCAAGAAAAGGAAATAAAAAGGCGGCATTTTATGCGCACGAAGAATCCAGCTCAATTGCCAAAAGAGTGCAGTCCGTAGCCTTTGAAAATGGATACAGCGCTGTACTCGACGGCACGGGCGACGGATCGGTTGAAAGCGTCTTGTCTAAAATAAGAGAAGCGAAAGCCGCTGGGATGAGAGTGGAAGGCGTGTATGTGACCTGCCCCATAGAATCAGCGGTCGAGAGAAACCGGAAAAGGTCTTTAACCGACAAGAATGGCAGGTTTGTACCAGAAGAAGTCGTGGTTGGCATCCACAAAAAAGTATCGCAGATATTTCCGCAGGTAGCGGGAGCATTTGACAGGGTAAGGCTGTACGACAACTCCGGCTCAGGAGCCCCGATTTTGATCGCGGAATGCACCGGAGGCCCCATCAAAGTCATCAACAAAGAGCTCTACGAAACATTCTTAAAGAAGGCGTTTTACGGGGAATGAGTTGATGTTTCCGCTTTAATGATTATAATGTAAGTGGGAGGTAATCAAGGTGGCCTTAATGAAACCAGACGGAGAAGTTAACACCGGGTGGATGGTTGCTTTAGGGGAGTACGCCCTGGGAGAACTCACACAAGAAGAGATCGGGGAGCTTGATGACGAAGACTTGGCGTACATCAAAGATGTTCAGGACACGATGGAAAGGATGAAGGCGGCGGGGGTTAAGAATCCAATGCCATTCATTCCAAACTACTAAAACATCCAACAAGCTAAGAAAAGGCGGGGCGCTGAAAATCGTTCTGCCTTTTTCTTTTGCCGTCAATCACCAAGCACAAAGACAAGGAGGGGCAAGCGAAGATGCAAAGCAAGATTTCAAGGATTCGTTTATCAAACGCCCTGTCCGACGCGCTCATCGACCTAAAGGTAGCGCTTCTGGAAATCGAGGGCGTGGAAACGCAGTACAAACTAAAACCCCGGGTGCTGACCACCGATGCAGAAGGTGAAGGCGGAGGCGAGGGCAGGTGGGTCACCATGAACGGCACCTCGGTGTTCCATGACGGTGAAGGGAATGTGGAAAAAGAGCTGAACTCCCTGCGAGGTGCGCCTTTACCGGAGGAAGGCAACATACCTAAACTTGCTAAATCAGCCACCTCAAGCTATAGTTCAACCAAGCGTACCAAGAATCCGAAAAGTATCAGGTTGCCAAAGGCAGAGTACGCGATGGTGGTGTCTGAACTGAACACGAACCTGACTAAAGATGAGTTGGCACAAGACTTTCGTTACCCGACCCATCCTCAATCATGTTTACACAATTAAAATCAATGAGTACGGCGATTACGATGTTGTTGGCAAAAGGAAGATACCAAGCATTGAAAGGAACTGGAATAAGTTGTTTAAGGATGGGGAGGCAGAAAATGAAAGACGAGAGTAACAAAAATCTGCACAACGCCCAACTCAGACTTGCTAAATTGCTTAACTCTATCAGGGATGATGATAACTTTGTTAACGGAATCATGTGGCAACTCGACCATATTGATGATATCGAGGAGTTGATTGAGTTCATTGAAAACGAGCCTGATGAAGCGACTCCATCTGAAATCACCAAGTACGCTGTAATCCTCAGTCAAGACCGGGACGAAATAGGTTAATCCCAATCCGAAACAACCACAAGGCATCCTGCTCCACAGGGTGCTTTTGCTTTTTCCATGTGCCAACGGGAGGAGGTGACCCCGCGTGATTAACTTCGGCCTCAATCGCCGCATCGAAGGGCTGTACGCCAGGCGCATCTCCAAGCTGTTCAGCTTCATCAACAAGGCCATCACGGAAGCCAGGAGCAGGGATATGGGCGCGGATTGGCCTGTTTGGTGATCCAGCCACAACCTCATGGACGTCGTGCTTATCAGCTGGGACAACAACCCCAACCTGGAAAGGCTGAATGGCTATTCCCCGCGCAAGCGGGGGTGATCCGAATGGTAACTACACTGAAAAGGCACGGGACGGCTATTCCCCGCGCAAGCGGGGGTGATCCTCACCCGGCCGCCTATTTTTCATTTTTATTGTTCTATTCCCCGCGCAAGCGGGGGTGATTCTTGTTTGATTTATTTATATAATGACATAAAGTGCTATAATCACGGTAGCGGGAGTGATTTGATTGTTGTCCATGAACAACCTGGTATCAACACAAAACCTAATGAGCGCTTATGTTTAGGACTTGTTATAGAACAAGATTTCGTCAATACTTTGATGCAAAATGTATTCCAACTCAAAAAAACATGGTCAAAAAACGAACTTGAAAAAACGATAGGAGATAGGCTTATGAAACGGATTATTTCTCTGGCTTGCTTGCTTGTTTTGGTCGTTGTAGGCGTTTTGTCTGAAGTTAAAATGCCGCCTGTTGCTAATGAATTTATGAAAGCATTCAGAACTGTCAACGAATATGCGAATCCAGAAGATCAACTAAAAGGGCACAAAATATCAAAAGACGGAGGAACTCAAAGGATTTTATTTGATGCCGGTTGGTTTGGTGTGAAAGACAATAGAATCAATGAGGTCTATTTGCAATTTGGAGTGTCGGAGGGAACGCCAAAGACCATGCCCAGGCGGGCGGTTGCTGCCATCGGTGCGCTTGAAGCGATGCTTAAGAAATCAACAGCATCTCCAGAAGTGATTTACGGAGCGTTCGCTTATGACATCAGCGAAGCCCTTAAAAGCCTGACCGTTGAGCAAGATTTAAGACTTGTCAAAGGCGAAGAAGTAAAAATCTATGAAACCGACCATTTTGTTTATTACATGTATAACAGCGCAAAAATGTCTGAGCAATTGGGGCTTAAAAACTCATTTACCAATATTATTCTTAAAGCAAAATGACCAGCCACCGCAACAATAAGAAAAAGCACAAGCGCACCGTGTCCGGGCATTATTCCCTTTTCAATCGGGATGGTCTTTTGGTTTGAGACTAAAAGTCCAGGAACAAAACAAATCGCCGCGCAAGTGATTGTGCTCCTCGGCGCATCCTTAAGGCGCCAGACTCTTTATCATGGAATCTGTTAACAATAGTGACAACTCAAGTTTAATGGGCAGCATTTGTGACAAGGGATTTCCATGAGTTTTTCTGTTTACTTCATTTTACAACCAAATTCCAAATTCGTGAATTCGAAAAGATTAAGAGATTACTTGAATTTACTAATTCAATAAAATTCGATAAAATCCCGGATTGCATTTTTAAGTGCAACATGCCGAACATCGTTTCGGAGTGCTTGCT
>CAYOOZ010000151.1:3707-4821 GCA_964405705.1 uncultured Christensenella sp. | reverse complement strand
GTTTGAAGCGGGCTGCTTTACCAACCTGTCCCAGGACCACCTGGATTTCTTTGGCGACATGGAAAAATACTTTGCGGCCAAGCGCAGCTTTTTTATGTCCGGCGCGGTGAAAAACGCGGTCATCTCCCTGGATGACCCCTGGGCTGCGCGCTTAAGCCAGGAATTAGCTATGCCCAAGATTAGCTATGCCATCTGCACCAACGCGGATTTGTTTGCCCGGGATATCCAGATTCAGGAGGACGGCGTTTCCTTCCTCTTAAGCCTGTGGAATGACAAGTATTATCCGGTTCACTTAAAGCTCATGGGGATGTTCAACATCTACAACGCCATTGCCGCTGCCGGCATTGGCCTGATTGTCGGGGCGGATCCGGAGATTATCTGCAAGGCGCTTGAAAGCGTGTCCAGTGTGCCCGGCCGGGCGGAGGTCCTGGACACCCATACGGATTACAAGGTTGTGTTGGACTACTCACACTCACCCGATGCCCTGGACAACATCCTAAGCGCCATTCGGGAGTTTATCAAAGGCCGGCTGATTGTGGTCTTTGGTTGTGGCGGGGATCGGGATCAGGGCAAGCGCCCCTTGATGGGCGCCATCGCGGGCCGCCTGGCGGACTTTTCCATTTTGACCAGCGACAACCCCCGCCTGGAGGATCCCAATGATATCCTGGAAGCCATCGAGCAAGGCATCAGGCCAACCGGCGGTCAATACACCGTGATTGAAAACAGGCGGGAAGCCATCAAGCACGCGCTGCAGCTTGCCTCCTTGGGGGATGTGGTGCTCTTGGCCGGCAAGGGGCATGAAACCTATCAAGAAATTGCGGGCATCAAACGCCCCTTCAATGAAAAAAGCATCGTGACTGAATTGCTTTTAGAGCTGAAAGAGGAGGAGAAACCAGGTGCTTGAGCTGCTAAGCGCGGCCATCGCGCTGGTTGTGGTCTTCCTGTTGATGCCAGGCTTTATCCGCTTCATGAAGGAGCGGGGGATGGTTCAGCCGGGCTATGAGCTTGGCCCAGACTCCTTTAAAAAGAAAAAAGAAAAACCGCCAAACATGGGCGGCCTGGTCATAGCCCTGGGCGTACTCTTAGCCTCCCTTATCATCAGCCAGATGCAGGG
>CAYOOZ010000151.1:0-3697 GCA_964405705.1 uncultured Christensenella sp. | reverse complement strand
AATCACGTGCTTTTGCTGATGCTGTCTGCCTTTGGCGGTCTTGGCATTGGCTTTGCAGATGACTATATCAAGGATGTGCAGCGCCACCATGAGGGCTTAAAGCCGCGCTATAAGTTGATTGGGCAAACGGCGGTCGGCCTTGTCTTTTCGCTGATTACCGCAAGCCTCCTGGGGACAGCCATTCACCTGCCATTCACCAAGACCACCTGGGACTTGTCCTATTTCTATGTGCCCATCATGACAGTGCTTTACGTGTTTATGACCAATTCCGCCAACCTGCAGGATGGTGTGGATGGTTTGATGAGCTCAGTCACCCTGGCTGGCAGCGCTGGCCTTGGGGCCATTGCGGTAATGATTCACGGTGGCAGCCTCAACAACCCCGGCATTGCCTATGCATGCTTTGCCTTAACCGGCGCTTGCCTGGCCTTCCTGTTTTTTAACCAGCACCCGGCCAAAATCTATATGGGGGATACTGGCTCCATGTTCATTGGTGGCCTATTGACTGGCGCTGCCATGTTGCTTCGCCTGCAATTATGGCTGCTGCCGCTTTGCTTTACGATGATTGTATCCTCCCTCTCTGTCATTGCCCAGCGCGTTTACTTTAAGCTGACCGGTGGCAAGCGGCTGATTAAAATGTCGCCCATTCACCACCACTTTGAAATGTCCGGCTGGAGTGAGAATACCATTGCCCGCCGCTATACCATTGCGATTGTGGCCCTGTCTGTTCTGGCGGCACTGGCCGCCATTCCACTGGCTCCTTAGGAATTGTATGCAAAAGAATATGCCATACCTGCTTCCACAGACAGTTAAAAAATATTCGGGTAAAACCGTTTTGGTCGTTGGCGCTGCCCGCAGCGGCGCTGCCGCCGCAGAGTTGCTCTTAAACATCGGGGCGAAGGTCATCTTGAATGACTCAAAGCCCTTGTCTAATTTCCCTTCCCTTCCCAAAGCCTTGTTTCAAGAGGGCTGCTCGCTTCAATTTGGCCAGCCTGCTGAGCCTTTTTTTGATATGAGCGATATGCTATTAATCAGCCCTGGCATCGCCATTGATGCTCCCTTGATAATAAAGGCCAGGGCAAAAGGGCTTGAGATAGTCGGGGAAATGGAGTTTGCAGCCAGCCTGGCCAGCCAGGACCTGATTGCGGTCTCAGGCACCAATGGGAAGACTACCACGGTATCCCTCCTGGGTGAAATCATCAGCCAGGCTGGCAAAATTGCCCAGGTTGCCGGAAACATCGGTTATCCTTTGTCTGGTGCAGTCCTATCGGCCAAGGCGGATGATATCCTGATTGCCGAGGTCTCCAGCTTCCAACTGGAAACCACGAAGGATTTTCACCCCAGGGCTGCGGCTTTGCTCAATATCACCCCGGATCATTTGGACCGCCACAAGGATATGGAAACCTATATCAAACTTAAGAAAAAGCTGTTTTCCAACATGGGGGAGCAGGACACCGCCGTGCTCAATTATGATGACCCCATTGTCAGACAGATAGCGCAGGACATCAAAGCCAAGGTGGTTTGGTTTTCATCAAGTGGGGTGGCCCCCTATGGCGCGCTCGCGCATGAGGGGAAGATTGCTTTCCTTCTGGATGGAGAATACCGCGCCTTGTGCAAGACCGGTGACCTAAAGATTCCAGGGCAGCACAATATTGAAAATGCCTTGGCCGCGACAGCCCTGGCGTATAGCCTGGGCGTGCCCTTCCCGGTGATTGCCTATGCTTTAAAAACCTTTGCGGGTGTTGAGCACCGGATAGAGTTTACCAGGACTCTAAATGGCGTCCGCTATTTAAATGATTCCAAGGGTACCAATCCGGACTCCACGGTGAAAGCGGTGGAATCCATGTCTGCGCCGACTGTTTTAATTGCAGGCGGCTATGACAAGATGGTGGCCTTTGACGCCCTGGCCAGCGCCATTGTCAACTCTGGTAATATTAAGCAGGTGGTTTTGCTGGGCCAGACCAGGGATAAAATCGCGTCTGCCTTGCGCGCGGTGAGCTACCAAAACCTGGTGATGGCAGAAAGCCTTCAGGAAGCGGTTAAAGAAGCGGCTAAGCACGCGGTGACTGGTGGCAACGTGCTGTTTTCCCCGGCTTGCGCTTCCTTTGATATGTTTCATGACTATGAGGAGCGCGGGCGGGTGTTCAAGGAGATTGTCCATCACCTGGACGAGGAGGCGTAAGTGTCCAACCCTCGCCCGCCAGAAGACATGAACAATAAGCAAAAATCGCAGGAAAACCCGCGACCGCCTGACATCTTTGGTTTGCCCGGCAGCTTTCTTCCACCACAAACCCAGGAAGAGCCGAAGGACACAGGGGAAAGCAACCAGCTTTATGAGGAAGCTGGCTATCAGCAGGAGATGATTCCTCAAGAGGAGCCAATAAAAAGGTTTCCATTCCGTCTCATGTTGGTGTCCTTGGTTTTGGTCTTGATCCTGCTCGTGCTGCGCTATGCGGTCTTTGTGGTTCGCAAGGTCAATGTCAGCGGTACCTCCGCTGAAATTTGGCAGACAGTCTCCAAGGCAACCGGATTAGACCAAGGTATGTTTTATTTCTCGGTCAATGAGGACAGGGTGCGCTCTGGTGTTGAGTCCAACCGCTACCTGATCTTTGATTCTATGGAGAAGTTTGTCCCGGGCACGGTCAATGTCAAAGTGACCCAACGCCGCCCCTATGCCTTTTTCACCCACTTGGGTGTGGGCTATGTCCTGGCCCAGGACGGCATGATCTTGGAGCAGACCCGTGAACTCCGGCTTGGGGACCAACTGATGAAGGTTATTGGTCTGGCGGTCTGGGGACAGCAAAGCCCGGGCTCGCTCCCTGCGTCCACGGACCCGGCTCAGGCTGAAACCATGCTGGAGCTATTTGAGGAATTGGCAGTCTGGGGGTTTGCGGGCCAGGTCTATGAGCTGGACATCGCCGAGAGTTTGAGCATTAAGTTGCAAACCATCGATGGCTATACCATCAACCTGGGCAGCAGCAACCAGTTGCACGCCAAGGTGGGGACAGTGGCGTCCGTGGTCAATGAATTACGCAGGCGCCAAATGACTGGCGGCATCATTGAGGCCACACGACCTGGGGAAGCCACCTACCGGGCGGATCAATAACAGACCATTCCCCGTTATCTGCCCGCTCAGTCGTCGCCGGACAGCCTTTCAACCATCCAAAAGCGGATTTGCTTGTAAAGGCTTGCATATATATCACAAAAAGGTTACAATAAACCAACCGTGGGAACTGTTTTTCTGCGCACAGAATCTTTCTGGTTTATTGATGCGGAAAACACCCGAGAAATGGAGAGAAATGCGATGAGGAGCACCATCAGCGTCATAGATTTTGGCACCAGCAAAATCGTTGCACTGATTGCAGAGGTCAGCGCCAGACAACGTTGTGATATCATCGGAGCCGGCACCACGCCCTATGACGGCTATGCCAATGCCCGGTGGAACAACGGCGCCCTGGTCAATGAAGCAATCAGCACCGCCATCGCGACAGCCGAAGACCAGGCGCGTTCCTCTGTCAAATCTGTCTTTTGCGGCGTCCCCGGCCAGTTTTCCAAGGTCTACTCCTTTGAGGTCAAGGTCGATTTGCAAGGCGCAGCCCCTCATGTAACCGCCAGGGACATTGCGGCCCTGTTTTCCATCGCGGATGAGCAGGTTCAAGGCGTTCCCGGCACACCGATTCACCGCAGCCCCGCCTGGTTT
>CAYOOZ010000150.1:4572-4887 GCA_964405705.1 uncultured Christensenella sp. | reverse complement strand
ACAGGCCATAGCGGCCGCCTAAGACCTTGATGTCGCTGCGGCCGGCTTCCACCAGGGCGGTGCGCACATCGGTGTAGAGCGGGTCGCCCAGGGCGCCGGGCTCCTTGGTGCGGTCCATGACGGTCAGGCGCTTGACGGACTTTGGCAGGGCTTTGATAAAGGCGTCAGCGGCGAAGGGACGGTACAGGCGAACCTTGAGCACGCCGTACTTCTTGCCCTTGGCGTTGAGCGCTGTGATGCTCTCATGGACGGCTTCAGCGCCAGAGCCCATGATGATGACCACGTCCTCAGCTTCCGGGTCGCCCACATAGTCAA
>CAYOOZ010000150.1:0-4562 GCA_964405705.1 uncultured Christensenella sp. | reverse complement strand
TTCTTGACCTGCTTCATGCACTCTTCCACGATGCCCGGGACAGCCAGATAATAAGGATTGGCTGCCTCACGGTTCTGGAAGAAAACGTCAGGGTTCTGCGCGGTGCCGGTCTGGCGGGGATTTTCCGGGTTCAGCGCGCGGGCGCGGAACTCATCAATCTTGTCCCAGGGCACGATCTTGGCGATGTCCTCATAGGAGATTTCTTCGATCTTCTGCAGCTCATGGCTGGTGCGGAAACCATCAAAGAAGTGCAGGAAGGGGACGGAGGACTTGAGCGTGGCCAGGTGGGCCACCAGGGCCATGTCTTCGGCTTCCTGGACAGAGTTGCTGGCCAGCATGGCAAAACCAGTCTGGCGGCAGGCCATGACGTCGGAATGATCGCCAAAGATGGACAGGGCGTGGGTGGCCAGGGTGCGGGCGGAAACATGGAAAACCGTGGGCAAGAGCTCACCCGCGATTTTATACATGTTGGGAATCATCAAAAGGAGGCCTTGGGAGGCAGTGTAGGTGGTTGTCATGGCGCCGGCAGCCAGGGAGCCGTGCACCGCGCCAGCCGCGCCGCCTTCACTTTGCATCTCGGAGACATTGACAGTCTGACCAAACAGGTTCTTCCGTCCCTGCGCGGACCATTCATCCACATATTCCGCCATGGTGCTGGACGGGGTGATGGGATAAATTGCTGCGACATCAGAAAAAGCATAGGCGATGTGGCTGACGGCTCCGTTGCCGTCGATGGTGAACATCTTTTTTGCCATTTTTTCCTCCCGGTTGTGTTATTTGTCTGTGATATAGGGTATCTTCCTATACTGGCGTAAACAGTATAGCGACAGAAGGCGCAAATTGTCAAGGATTTCGCGCAAGTTTCAATTTGCCGTTTTTCCTTGTAAAATAATACTTTTTCAGAGATTCGGTTTTCAACAGTTCAAAATTTTGATGAAAAGCGGATGAAAAAACGCGCGTTTTCACGCGCGGTCATTTTTTGCCCGAAAACGGGTCAATTTTTTCATCAATTTTGAAGATTTAAGAGATAGCCATCTTCAAACCGGGGGCGGGAGGATGAACCGCACCGCTTTTTGTAGCACGCTCAGCTCAAACTGGCGGCCCTTGACGATTTCGCCATCCAGGCAGAGGATGGTGTCCTCTTTCGCGGTAATCTGGACCTTTTGCCCCCTTTGATAGAGCATGCGTCCTTCCAGCAGGGGGTGGCCCAGGTGCTCCCCCTTTTTATAGATGGGCAGCAAGCGCAAGAGCTGCATCCGGGTGAAGGGCAAGATGAGGCTGACCTCCATGAGCCCGTCATCATTGATGGCCAAAGGCGCGCAACGAAAGCCGCCGCCAATATACTGGCCGGAAGCAAAGGAGGCCGTCAGCAGATCCCCTTCATATAGAAGCTGCTCATCCACGCTGACCTGGCAGTTGGTGCGCATGGAGGAGATGATGGCTGAGAGGGCACCTGGGAGATAGGCGCGCTTGCCGCCCAAAAACGGGCTATGGCGAAAGCGGAGCATGGTGGCCGCCGCCATGGCTTCCAAGCCTAGGTTGACCACATTGATGGCAAACCGGCCATTGACCTTGATGATGTCCACCAACTCGTCCTTCGCGTCCAGTTGGGAGGCGACGCTCAAAAAGCGCTTCTCCCCGCCATACAGGCGCGCGTAATCATTGCCGCTGCCGCAGGGCCAAAAGCCCACCGCGGCCCTGGGGTTGTTATATAGCCCAGCGGCCACCTCGCCCAGGGTGCCATCCCCCCCGCAGGCATAAAAGCGCAGGCTGCCCGATTCCTGCTCACAGACCTCACGAACCAGGCGGGTAGCGTCCCCGCGCTTCCCTGTGATCAGGACGGTGTAGGGCACGGGGGCAATCTGGGAAAGTTGGGATTGAAGCGCAGGCAGGGCGCTATGCGACCCTGCCTGCGGATTGAAAATAAAGTAGTGCTTGATGTCCATGATAAAAGCCTAAACGGCTTGCTTTTCTTTGATTTTGGTAAGGAGCTCATCCGCCATTAACAGCATGCGAGGCAAGTGGAAGGGGCCTTTGAAGGTGCTGCCCTTGCAAGGCGGGGCTGTGGGGATGCCATCCCGCCTTAAATAGCCATACCACTCGCCGTACTCCGGGTCTGAAAAATGCGCACGGCAATAATCGATGGTTTTGACAAACCAGTCCCAATACACATCCTTGCCGGTATCATGATAGGCCATGAGGGAGGCGATGACGATTTCATTATGCGGCCACCAGAGCTTCATATCATGCTCATAGGCTTCCGGCGGCTTGCCCAGGCAATCAATGAAGTACAAAAGCCCGCCGTATTCCTTGTCCCAGCCAGCGGAAATGGCATCCAAGAACAGCTCCTGGGTCTCCTCATGCAGGGCCATATCCCCCGTGCGGTTGGCCTCCTCCATCAAGAACCAGGCGCATTCAATATCATGCCCGGGGTTGACCACGCGCCCGGCGGTGAACTCCGACTGGAATTCGCCGTTTGGCCCGACTGATTCCAAGGTGCACTTCATGTCCTTCTTGCGGTGGTAGGTGAAGATGTCCGACACGCACTGGCTGGCCCTTTGGTTGTACAATTCCTCGTTCTTGGGATCTGCCTTCCTTAAGATAGAAGTCAGGTTCAAATAAATCATGGGGTCAGCCAGGGAGCGGCCAGAGCGGGTTTCCGGGATGGTCTTTGGCCCCATGCCCACCGGGTCTTCAATCAAGCCGTGGTTGAGGTTCCAGATGAGGTCATACGCGGCCTGGGCGCGCTCTAAATGCTCCTTCTTGCCGGTTAAGATGAAATATTCCGCGTTGGCCATGGCATAAAAGCCCTCGGAAAAATTGTAGCGGCGCTGGCGCAGGGGCTTGCCGTCCTTGGTGACGGTGAAATACATCCGGTTGCCCTTATCGCGGTTGACGCAATATTTTTCCAAGAAGGTAAGGCAGCTCTCCGCAGCCTCGCGCCATTCTGGCCGTTCGCCATACTGGTTGCAGAGCTTGGAGAAGGTCCAGGCGCAGCGACCCTGCATCCAGACGCTTTTATCGGTGGAAAAGACCTCGCCCTTGCGATCCAAGCAAGTATAGACCCCGCCAAACTCATCATCCATGCCGTGGTTGAGCCAAAAGCTGATGCACCTGTCCAGTTCTTCTTTTATATAGCTGTGAATCTCTTGTAAACTCATTGTTGCGCCCCTTATTTAATACTCTTCAAAGCTGGAGGACTGCCTGGAATACTTGCCCGAGGCGAAATGCGCCATCATGGCCGCCTCAAAGGCTTCCTCATTGCCGCTCTCCAGCGCGCGGACAATGTTTTCATGCTTGATGATGGTGTCATCCAGGTGCTTGGCCTTCTCATCGGTTTTGAAGTTTGCGTCCACATCCCAGATGGCCTCCAGCATGGCCAGGAGGGTATTGTTGGACACCTTGGAGAAGATGGCCATATGAAAGGCCTTGTCCCCGCCGTGGAAGAAGCGGTGCTCCTCAAAGGCCTTGTGGATATCGTTCATGATGTCACGGATACCCTTGATGTCCTCTTTGGTCAGGCTGTGAAAGGCCTGACGCATATAGCCCAGCTCCAGGCGCTTGCGGATTTCCAGCATTTCAGAGATCGCATAGTCCTCATCCCCCGCTTCCGCAAACAGAACATTCTGGAAAACAAACTCCAGATTAAAGGCTTTTAAGATGGTGCCCCGGCCCTGCTGGGCCGATACCATGCCCAGGAGTTCCATGGATTTGATGGCCTCCCGCAGGACATTGCGGGATACCCCCAGCATTTCCACCAGCGCCTGCTCCGTGGGCAGCAAATCGCCCGGCTGCAGGTTGTTTTGGAGGATGTATGCCCGAACCTGGCGGAAGACGCGCAGGTAGAGCTTTTCGCCCGATTTCTTTGCCATTTTAACCTCCGGTTTTTACTACAATCAATATAAAGAGCAGGGCAAGAAATGTCAAACATCCTATGAAATTGTAGATTTCAGGTAAAATATCCTACAAAATCGATATTTCGTCAGTTTCATTTGGATTCACTGACACTCCTTTTCTTGTATACAGTAAATTATTGACCGTAAAAGATAAAATTACCTATTGACATTGTAGGATAATGATTCTAAGATATTGACAGAAAGGCAAAATATCGCCTGAAATTAACAAGGAGGCCACCCATGAAAAAACTCTTAGCGCTCATCCTTACCGCTGTCATGCTCCTTTCCATGGCCAGCCTGGCTGTTGCTGAAGAAAAAGTCAGCATCACGCTGTGGACCTATCCCATTGGCGGATGGGGCAAAGCCGAAGAAGTCGACAAGACCATTGCCGCCTTCAACGCCGTGGAACCCAACATCGAGGTCAAGGTGGAATACCTGGACTACGCTTCCGGCGATGACCAGGTGACCAGCGCCATTGAAGCTGGCACCACCCCGGACATCATCATGGAAGGCCCCGAGCGCCTGGTCGCCAACTGGGGCGCCAAGGGCAAGATGGTCGACCTGTCTGACCTGTGGACTGAAGAAGCCAAGGCCGACATCGACGCCACCAGCCCCGCCATCGCCAAGGCCGCCATGGGCGCTGATGGCAAGTACTATGAGTATCCC
>CAYOOZ010000149.1:0-4952 GCA_964405705.1 uncultured Christensenella sp. | reverse complement strand
GACCTCCTTCACCGCGCGGGAGCAGCCCTCATCCATGGTGAAGCGTTCCCGGCTCCAGTCACAGGAGGCGCCCATGCGGCGCAATTGCCGGGTAATCCGGCCGCCATATTCCTTTTTCCATTCCCAGGCGCGCTCCAAAAAGCCCTCCCGGCCCACATCCTGCTTGGTTAAGCCTTCTGCCTTCATTTGCTCCACAATCTTGTTTTCCGTGGCGATGGAGGCATGGTCTGTGCCCGGCAGCCAGAGGGTGGGCCGGCCCAGCATGCGGTGAAAGCGGATTAAGACATCCTGGATGGTGGCGTCCAGCGCGTGGCCCATATGCAATTGCCCCGTGATGTTGGGCGGGGGCATGACGATGGTGTAGGGCTTTTTATCTGGGTTCATCACAGGTTTAAACGCGCCTGATTCCTCCCAGTGCTGATAAATGCCCTCCTCCACCTGCTGGGGCGCGAAAATTTTTTCCATTTCAAAAGGCTGGCTCATCCTGTCCTCCTCCAATTCAAAATTAAAAAGCAAAAGGCCGCCGCATCCCTGAAGGACGGGCGACCCGTGGTACCACCTTGCTTTACGGCGCATAGCGCCGCCTCTTTTTGCTGTAACGGGCAAACCCGGCG
This sequence comes from uncultured Christensenella sp., assembly GCA_964405705.1. Classification (GTDB taxonomy): domain Bacteria; phylum Bacillota; class Clostridia; order Christensenellales; family Aristaeellaceae; genus UBA6115. The sequence goes on along the minus strand of CAYOOZ010000149.1, from coordinate 4,338 downwards.
GGAACCGCTGCCCTTGGAAGCGACCTTCAGCGCGTTTCTTTCAGCACCCTTTCAGCCAGGGGGATGCCTCTCTATCAGAAAGAAAGGAGCGCTTACTCCTCTTCCGCATTGGGCGGGGAATGACTTAGGCCTTCTTGGCCTCGTCGTTTAAGGACAGCACCTGAACGCCGTTGTAGGTGCCGCAGTTTTTGCAGACATGGTGCGCCAACTTCATTTCCTTGCACTTGGGGCAAGCGACAATGGCGGGCAGCGTCAGTTTGTAATGGGTCCTGCGTTTGCGGCCGCGCGCGCGGAATACTTTACTCTTTGGGACAGCCATGGTTACTCCTCCTGAAACTTGGTGTACAACTGCTTGAGCGCGGAAAAGGGGTGCGCGTCATCCAGCGTGTCGTCTTGTGGTGTGGGGGTGTCCTCTGCCGAAACTGTACCGAGCCCTTCACAGCCATCCTCACAAAGGAAGCGAATGGGCAGGTCCAGCAGAATGAGGGAACTTACCAGGTGGTTTACATCAACGCGGGTGCCGGTGAACACCAGGCGTTCCTCCCAGGGGTCATCCTCGACCTCAGCCCTGGGGTCTACCCTTAGATAGGTCTCCTCAAAGGGGACATCCACCTTGTAGTCAATTGGGGACAGGCAGCGGGCGCATTCGCCCTTTGCGGTGACACTCAGACGGCCCTTGATGACCAGCGCGTCATCCACAACACTGTAGGTTCCCTTTAAGACTGCCGCCTCCGGGAAGGTAACACTGCCGCCTGACACCTGTGTGTCTGTGAGGCTCTCCCGGTGGACAAAGGGGACGGCCGTTCCCGGCGCTCTTTGCGCTAAAGAGATGTCAAGCATCAGCCAACCCTCCCTTTTGGTGAACAGATGGTATTATAGCGGGCTTGGGCAGGCTTGTCAAACGGATTTTTCAGCCTTCCTCGCCCTGGGGCACGCCCTCGCCCTTTACAGGGGTGATGACGACATGGCGGTTCTGATCCTCGCCCTCTGAATGGGTGGCGATGCCGGGGGTGGATTGCAGGGCGCTGTGGAAAATGCGGCGCTCATAGGGGTTCATCGGCTCCATGGCGACACGGCGGCCGGTCTTGCGGGCGCGGTTGGCCATGCGGTTGGCCAGGCGGATTAAGGCATCCTCCCGCTTTTGGCGGTAGCCTTCAGAATCCAGGGTGACCCTTATGTAGTTTTCACGGCCTTTGTTGATTTTCAGGCTGGTCAAGTACTGCAGCGCGTCCAGCGTTTCCCCGCGGCGGCCAATGAGGATGCCCTGGGGATCGCCATCCATCTTGGCAAAGACGTGGCCTTCCTCGTCCACCGCGACAGTGACTTCAATTTCAAGGCCCATGAGCCTGGTCATCTCCTGCAAAAAGGCCATGACCTGCCCTTCCGGGCTATCCATCTTTGGGTTTGCGACCTGGGTTAGGACGCGCTCTTCCAAGCGGGCAGGGGGCGGGGTCTGCTCCTTGCGCTCGGGCTTCTTGGCGCGCTGGGGTCTTTCCTTGGGGGCGCGCTCCTGGGGCTTGGCGTTTGCAGGCTTGCTTTCCTTTGCCTTTTGCGGCTGGCTCTCACGGGCCGGCTTCTCCTGGGGCTGGGGCTTTTTCTCAGGCGCGCGGCGGGCGGGAGCGCCCTTGACATTGAGGGAGTTTTTGAACAAATCCAGGGTTTCAGAGGAAGTTTCTTCCTCAATCAAGGTGAGGCGGACCTTTGCGCCCCGGCTGCCAAAGAGGCCAAACAGGCCCTTGCTCCCTTCCTCCAGAATTGCTACTTTGACATCCCCAATGGAGAGGCCATTTTCCAGGAGGCCTTGGGTGATGGCTTCTTCAACAGTGCGTGCGGTGGCTTCGTATGACTTCATTTGACTGTTCCTTCCGATATGGCCGTGCCTGTTTGCTGCTTGTCCTTCTGGTCATAATAGAGGTTGATGAAGTAGCTCATGGCGGTGGCAATCAGGTTTGATACCACCCAGTACAGCGCGAAGGCGGCGTTGCTGGTCAAGGTGATGTAGACAGAGAAGAGAGGGAAGAAGTACTTCATGAAATTGCCCATGCCGGGGGTGCTGCCCTGGGTGCCAGGGGCCGCCTGGCCAGTGGCCTGGGGGTTGACCTTGGTCATCAGGAGCTGGCTTAAGCCGGAGAGCACAGGCAGGAGGGTTAAGCCATTGAACTGCTCATACACCTTAAAGGAGAAGAGGACGAGGTTGATGTTCTCAAACCCGCTCATGGGCTTGATCTGCTCAATGTAAAGGGGCATCTGGGCCAGGGCCGCCTGAATCTGGGGCAGGAGGACCTTGAAGGCGTCAGCGGAAGCAAATTCCATCGTGCCGGCAAAATCCGGCACATGCTGGGCCAGGCTGGCCAAGATGGCCTGCTGGTTATCGCTTGACAAGGTGGACCAAACGCTGTTCCAGACCTCGCTGCCAATGGTTTGCAGGGTGCTTAGGCCAGGCGCGATGGAGGCAAAGAGGGAGTCCGCCATCCAGATGTTCTTCACCCACAGCCAGCCTTCATATTGAGGCGCCTGGCCCTGCAGGAAGGTAAAGACCTGCTCAACCACCTTTTCATTGGCGATGTTGCGCATGGCGCCAAACATCGCAAAGAGGATGGGCATCTGAATGAGCAGCGGCAGGCAGCCAGAGAGCGGGTTATAGCGCTCCTTGCGCATGAGCTCGGACTGCTTTTGCTGCAATTTGGCCTTGTCATTGGCGTATTTCTTTTGCAGGGCGGTCAACTGGGGCTGGATTTTGCTCATCTTGCGCATGCCCTTGCGGCTGGAGATATCCAGGGGCATTAAGACTAAGCGCACCAGCAGGGTGAAGATGACAATGGACCAGCCATAGTTGCTAATCAGGCTATAAATCCATTCAATGACGCCGGTTAAGGCATTGGTGATTGCAGACACGTTGATCAATCCCTCCTAATTACTGAATCGGGCAATTCCGGTACCGGGTCATAGCCGCCTTTGGCAAAAGGGTTACAGCGCAGAATCCGCCAAAGCCCCATGAAGGAACCGCGCAAGGCGCCAAAGCGCTCAATGGCGGTTTTGGTGTATTGGGAGCAGGTGGGGGTGTAGCGGCAGGATGGCGGCAGATGGGGGCTGAGCGCTTTTTGATAAAAAGCAATGAGGCCCAAAAGGAGCTTCTTCATGCCCTGTCCTTAAACTGGCCCAGTTTGACAAGCAGCTTCTTCATTTGTTCATCCAGTTGATGAAAGGAAGCTTTTGCGGCCAGCGGATTGGCGGTGAACACATAGCTGCCGGGGGAGAGACTTGGGATCAAAGCCCGGAAGGCCTCCCGCAAGCGGCGCTTGACCAGGTTGCGCGTGACAGCCCCGCCAACCTGGCGGCTGACAGAAAAGCCGACTTGCAGCCTGCGCGCCTTGGTCACATGGAGCCTGATCAAGGCGCTGGAGGCATGCCTTCCCTTCCGGTAGACATAGCGGAAGTGGCCGTTTTTCTGTATCCTGTAGCGTCTTTGCATTCAGACACCCTTTTGCAAGCAAAAACCGTCCATTGCGCTGCGACTTCCTTGCAATGGACGGATGTTCAGCCTTGCAGAACGGTCACGGCTCTGGCCTTAGGCTGAGAGGACCTTGCGGCCCCGGCGCCTGCGTGCCTGGAGGACACGGCGGCCGTTTTTGGTGGCCATGCGCTGGCGGAAACCATGGACCTTGTTGCGCTGGCGTTTCTTGGGTTGGTAGGTACGCTTCATGAATCTAACACTCCTTTTTACAACCGGCTTGGCCGGTTCTGCTTAACCGGCATAAGCCCTGAACTTCTATACTATAATATCTGCCGGGAGGACTGTCAAGCAAATAAATTGAGCCAGCTGCCAAAGCAACGGGGAAAACGCTTGACAGTACTGTGAAGTGGTGCTATTATTTATGATTGCATCAGTATCGTCAGGATGCGCTTGGATGGAATTATTTCCTTATATAGTAATTCCGGAAAACCGCACGGGCGGCTGGCAGACATAAAGGGGTGATTAGGAAATATGGCTCACGAGGTCCAAATGGGAAAACTGCGCAAACGCATGAGTTTCTCACGAATCGACGAAGTACTGGACATGCCCAACCTGATAGAGGTTCAAAAGAACTCCTATCGGCGTTTCCTGGAGGAAGATTTCCGGGAAGTGCTCAACGACGTTTCTCCCATAACCGACTACAGCGAAAACCTGGTGCTGGAGTTCGTTGACTATGTCTTGGACAAGACACCCAAAAACAGCGTGGAGCGCTGCAAGGAGCGCGACCTGACCTATGCCGCGCCGCTGAAGGTTTTTGTCCGGCTGAAGAACAAGGAAACCGGCGAAATCAAAGAGAGCGAAGTCTTCATGGGCGATTTCCCCCT